>CALWYG010000001.1 GCA_944385695.1 uncultured Oscillospiraceae bacterium
GCTATTGAACGGGAAAGAAAGTACCCAGGAGCAGCGGGATAATCTGGATCTGAAGGACGATGTGCTCCGCCGGGCCAACGGCTTCTATACCTATTTTGCCGCCGACATTGCTTACCACCGCAACAAGCTGGAGGTGCGGGGCTTTGACCTGGCCATCAACATCTGGGGCGCGGACCACCACGGACATGTGGCCCGGCTTCAGGCCGCTCTGGACGGCCTGGGTCTGGATGGCTCCCACCGCCTGGTGGTGGTGCTGATGCAGTTGGTAAACCTGATGCAGGACGGCAAGCCTGTGCGTATGTCCAAGCGTTCCGGCAAGGCCATCGCTCTGCACGATCTGCTGGACGAGATCAGTGTGGATGCCGCCCGGTACTTCTTTAACTCCCGGACCTCCACCAGCCCTCTGGACTTCGACCTGGATTTGGCCGTCCGTCAGGACAGCGAGAACCCGGTGTACTATGTCCAGTACGCCCATGCCCGGATCTGCTCTCTCATTGCCCGCCTGGAAGAGGAGGGGGAGAAGGTTCCCGCCGCTGCGGGTGTGGACGCCGGTGTTATGGCCACTGGGGAGGAGCTGGCCCTCATCAAGACTCTGGCCCAGTTCCCCGAGGAGATTCACCTGGCTGCCCGGGACTATGACCCCAGCCGTATTAACCGCTATCTGGTGTCTCTGGCCGGAGACTTCCACCGGTTCTATAACGCCTGCCGCATTAAGGGCGAGGAGCATGAAATTCTGGCCGCCCGGCTGAAGCTGGCCGACACCGTCCGTGCGGTTCTGGCCAACGGTCTGGGACTGCTGGGTGTGTCTGCACCGGAGAAGATGTAAAGAGCAGCCGGACTGTACCGTCAATCATGTAAGGACACGCCTTAAGGCGTGTCCTTTTCTAAAAGGAGGTATTTTCCATGGCGAAGAGGGAATGGCTTCCCCAGCAGCGGGATTGGGCCCAGCGGCACCGGAATGTGCTGGTCTATTTCCTGGCTATTCTTGGAATTTTGGGCAGTCTTGTGGGGCTCTCCATGCTGCCGGAGACGGTGAGTGTCAACCCGGAGGCCGTCAACGCTGTGGCCCGCCCCAGGGAACTGATGGTGGGCCTTCATGTTGGGATCATTGCCCTGTTCACCGCCCTGTTTTGGAAGCGCCCCCGGGAGATCCTCTATCTGGCCGGGGCAGTGTTTGGCGTGGTTATGCTGTACTTTATGCTCTATTCCAATTTGGGGGTGTAGGGATGGAACTGAACGAGATGAAGAAAAAAGTAGCCGGCCACACCCCGGGGCTGATGGACTGCCGGCGATTTTTTGCGGTTCTGGTGCCTGTGATCCAAAAGAGGGACGGGCTCTATCTTCTCTATGAAGTACGTGCCCGAACCATGCGCAGTCAGCCGGGAGAGGTGTGCTTTCCGGGAGGAAAGATGGAGCCGGGGGAGAATGCGGAGCAGTGTGCCCTGAGGGAGACCTGGGAGGAACTGGCTATTCCAGAAAAAAGCATTCAGCTTTTGGGACGGCTGGATTTCATTGCGCACCGGGCCAATTTCCTTATGCAGCCTGTGCTGGCTCTGGTGGAAGAAGAGGCCTTGGAGCATATGCGTCTGAGCCGGGATGAGGTGGACGAGACCTTTCTGGTGCCTCTGTCCCATCTGATGGAAACCAGGCCCCAGGAGTATGAATATTCCCTGATCCCAGATCCTGGGGAGGCGTTTCCCTATGAGTTAGTGGGAATTCCCAGAGATTATCCCTGGCGGACTGGACGGGAGAATGTGCCGGTCTACCTCTGGGAGGGACACCCCATCTGGGGCCTTACCGCCCGGATTACCCGGCACCTGGTGGAGTTGCTGAACGAATAAAAAAGCTGCCGTTTTGAAACGGCAGCTTTTTTTACGCTTTTTCTTCCTCCGCTTTTTCCTTAAGCACCTTAATGGCGTAGTCCACAGCGGGGATGGCCTTTGCGGTGCAGTACTGCTTCAAAAGCTCCAGCTCGCGGATGGCCTCTTTGGCTGTCATAGGTCCCACACTCCTTTCCAACATATCCGTATTTTAACACAGAAGTTGGAAAAAGTAAACGGCCAATCAACGCCGCCCCCGCAGGGCAAACAGGCCAGTCAATACCAGCAGAGACAGGACCAGAACCCGCTCCGCGGCTGTGGCGATCCAGACAAAATGGACCAGGGACAAGGTGATGCAAAGGGCGCAGCCGCACCACACCAGAAGGACGGCCTTCATGTCAGAACTCCTTTTGTTCCATGATCCGGCAGGAAATTCGGTAGGACACCCACATCCCTGCCAAGGGAAGAATGGGAAAGAGGAAACTGAGATTCACCACGGTGCGGTCAGGGACAGAGGACAAGAAGGACAAGCTGCCCGGACCGAAGAAGTCCAGCTGGTAGGCCGCCAGGAGCAGGATGATGGGGGCAAAGATCACCAGATAGAAGTAGGGGCGGGCACGCTCCGGGCCAAGCTTATAGCACAGGGGAAGGAGAATATCGGCGTAAAGAAGGCCCAGACTGAGGCAGACCATCACGGTCATCATATTTTCCAGTATCATATCCTGATTGTCAAAGATCGAGACCAGCACGCAGGAGAGAAGGCCGCACAGCGCGGCGAATACCGTCATGACCAGGGCGAAGAGGTAACGCCCGGAAACCAGGGCCCGGCGGCCCAGCGGGAAGGTGAGGGCATAACGGTCCCACTTGGCCGCCTCGTCAAAGGAAAAGGCACTCATGGGCAGCAGCATGACGATGAGCTGCAAAATGGCGGTGGTAAAGGAGATGGTAAACAGGTTCAGAACCGTCATAACGAGATAGAAGAGCAGAAACATGGCGTAGGTGCGAATGGTTTTCCGCATGACCAGTATGTCTTTTAAAACCAGTCCGATCATACCGCTTCCCCCTTTCCGATAAAAAGCATAATGTCTTCCAAGGTGGTTTTTTCCACCAGCAGATCCCGGTATTTTCGCTGGAAGGCAGCCCGGTCACGGACCAGTCCCTCGCAGCCAAAGGAGCCCTTCCGAACCCGGACCAGGTCCGCGGGATCTACCGTTTCCAACTGCTTGGCGGTGCAGGCCAGGCGGCCGTAGCGGTCTAAGATTACGTCCTTAGCCTCCGAGAGCACCACCTTGCCCTGGTGGAGATAGGTGATGTAGTCGGCCGCCTTCTCCAAGTCGCTGGTGATGTGGCTGGAGATGAGGATGGCGTGATCCTCGTCCTGGATAAAGGCCAGAAATTCATCCAGAATCTCATCCCGGACCACCGGGTCCAGCCCGGCGGTGGCCTCATCCAGAATCAGAAGCTTGGGCCGGTGTGACAGGGCGGCGGCCAGAGAGAGTTTCATTTTCATGCCCCGGGAAAATTCCTTGACAAATTTTCCCTCGGGCAGCTGGAATTTGCCCAGATATGCGTCGAACAGGGCACTGTCCCAGGTGGAAAATACATGAGAGAGGATGCGGTCGATATCCCGGGGGCGGAGCGTATCGTGGAAGTAACACTCATCCAATACCACGCCGATGTCCGCCTTTGCCATTGCTTCCCCTGAAATGTTGTCTTGGTCCAACAGGGTAATCTGGCCCGCATCCCGGTGGATCAAGTTCAAGATGCATTTGATGGTGGTAGTTTTGCCTGCCCCGTTTTCCCCAATGAGCCCCATGATGGAGCCTCCGGGCAGGGTCAGGTTGATATTTTGCAGAGAAAAGTCCTGGTAGGACTTGCACAGACCCCGAATTTCAATGGCGTTTGTCATAATTCTTCACCTTTATATAAAATGTCCAACAGCTCATGGAGCTCCTCCAGGGGGAAGGCGCCCTTGCGGGCCTCCTCTACCGCCTGTGAGAGATGTTCTTCGACCTTTCGCAGCTGGGCCTCCCGGAGCAGTTCCCGGTTCTGGGGGGCGACAAAACAGCCCTTTCCGGGTACGTTGTCCAAAAATCCTGCCCGTTCCAGCTCTTCGTAGGCCCGCTTTGTGGTGATGACCGAGATCCGCAGATCTTTGGCCAGCAGGCGCATGGAGGGCAGGGCGTCCCCTGCCGCCAGTGCCCCGGACATGATCTGCTCCTTAATCTGGTCGGAAATTTGCTCGTAAATGGGTTTTCCGCTGGAATTGCTTAAAATGATATCCATTTTGCGCCCCCTCTAACAGAGAAACATACGGCTGTCTGCCTTGCGCACAGGTCGGGCGCCGGTCCGTCTCTTACTGTTATATTGGAAATACTGTATATATACTATATACACAGTATAGCGCAAGGAAATAAAATGTCAAGGGGCTTGCGCAAAAAAATTTTAAGCGGAAAGAGCTTCCGCATAGCAACGGAAAAAGTCCCCCGGCAATTTGGCTACTTTTTTGGAAAAACAGGGGAAAATGCCATGGTTTTGCCCAATTTACAAGGGAAAAACCCGGTGTTATAATGACCAGCGCAAAATGGATGGAAGGAATGAGCGGCATGGAACAGCGCAAGGGCGTGCGTCTGGAAAATGATCTGGGAAAGGACCCCGTGGGCAAATTGGTGTTTCGCATTGCGATTCCCAGCATGTTGGCCCAGCTGGTCAGCGTGCTGTACGGCATTGTGGACCGGGTGTATATCGGCAACATTCCGGAGGTGGGCAGTCTGGCTCTGGCGGGAGCTGGGGTGTGCGGCCCTATTCTGACTCTGGTGGCGGCCTTTGCGTTCTGGATCGGGATTGGCGGCTCCCCTCTGATGAGTATCCGCATGGGAGAAGGAAAGCTGGAAGAGGCCCGGAAGATCATGAGCAACTGCTTTATGCTGCTCACGGTCTTTGCTCTGGTCCTCACTGCCCTGGCGCTGCTGGTGCGCCGGCCGCTGCTGCTGCTCTTCGGGGCCAGTGAGAGCACACTGTCCTATGCGCTGGACTATTACACCATCTATGTGTGCGGCACGCTGTTTGCTTTGCTTTCCACAGGGATGAACCAGTTTATCATCTGCCAGGGCTTTGCCAAAAAGGGCATGGTGTCCGTTATGCTGGGGACAGTGCTGAACATCCTGCTGGACCCCCTGTTTATTTTTGTGCTCAACCTGGGCGTTCGGGGCGCAGCTATTGCCACAGTCATCAGCCAGCTGGCCAGCTGTGTGTATGTCTTGAGCTTTTTGTCCGGGTCGGTGCCTCCGGTACGCATCGCTCTGGGCGGGTATCAGTGGAAGGTGATCCGCCGTGTGCTGGTGATGGGCCTGGCTCCGTTTCTGATGTACGCCATTGATAGTTTGATGGTCATTGCTCTGAATACGATTCTGCAGCGTTACGGTGGGCAGGCACAGGGAGATCAGCTGGTGGCCGCAGCCACCATTTCCCAGTCCTTCCTACTGCTGGTTACTCTGCCTCTGGGAGGGATTACCGGCGGCACAGGTTCCATCCTGGGCTTCAACTTCGGTGCTGGCCGCCCCGATCGCATTTGGGAGGCGGAAAAATATATTCTGGCGCTTGCACTTATTTTTACCAGCACCTTGATGCTGATGGGCCAGAGCGGTGCGGCTATGTTTGCCCACCTCTTTACGCCTGACCCGCAGGTTGCCGCCCTGGCTGCCCGGGCGGTGCGGCTGACCACTCTGGGCATTATCCCCCTGGCGCTGCAGTATGTGGTGGTAGACGGATTTACTGGTATGGGCATGATGCAGTTTGCCCTGCCCCTGTCTTTGCTGCGCAAGGTGTTTTATTTTACCGCCCTGTTCCTTCTGCCCCTGGCGGGGGGCGCCATGGCTGCGTTCTTTGCTCAGGCGGCCTCCGACATTGTTCCCCCCATCATCAGTGCTCTGGTCTATTGGAACCGCCGGAGCTGGGTGACCCGGCAGGCGGACCAGCGCTCCCGGCTGCAGGAGCGGCAGCAGGTGATACAAAGCGTTTGATCTAAAAAAGCACAGAGGACCGCAAAACAGTCCTCTGTGCTTTTTGCTATTTCCGGCAAGTGCGGGAGTGATCGGCGAGGGAAAAACGGTGATATCCCGTCAAGTTTTTTACTTTTCCAGGGCCTTGATGGCAGCCTGAGCGGCCATCTGCTCGGCTTCCTTTTTACTGCGGCCGGTGCCGGAGCCAATGGGGGTGCCGTTGAGGGTAACTTCCATAAAGAAGCGTTTGTCGTGGTCGGGGCCCTCCTCCCCGGTGAGGCGGTACTGGAGGACCTGGCCGCTCTCCCGCTGAACCAGCTCCTGGAGGGCGGTCTTGTAGTCGTGAGGCTTGGTAAGTCCGGCCACCTCCCGGCTGAGGATATATTTTTGGACGATTTTTCGGGCGGAGCCGATGCCGCCGTCCAGATAGACCGCAGCCAGTACGGCCTCCACTGCGTCAGCCCGGATGGAGGGGCGGTTTCGGCCGCCGCCGGCTTCCTCGCCCTTGCCAAGGCGCAGGTATTCGCCCAGGTTCAGCTCCTGGGCTACCTCTACCAGGCTTTCCTCGCACACCAGAGCGGCCCGGGTGCGGGTCAGTTCTCCTTCGGGCAGGTCGGGGTGGTTGCGATACAGGTGGTCGGCCACTACCATGCCCAGGATAGAGTCTCCCAGAAATTCCAGCCTCTCGTTACTGGACAGCGTCCCCCGGCTCTCGTTAGCCCGGGAGCTGTGGGTCAGGGCGTTCTCCAGCAAGGAGGGGTCGCGAAAGGTGTAGCCAAGCTTTTCTTCCAAACTTTTCATGCAAAACCTCCTGAAACAAGGCAGAACTCCGCCGTGGGCGGAGTTCTGCGAGCTTGTCAGTCTGTCCCGGCGGTTCCGGGCAGCTGCGGATGATGGAATTAGTCGATCTTAGCCTGCAGGAAACGGACCAGGTCGCCCACAGTGGAGATGGAGGAAGCCTCCTCCTCGCCCAGTTCCTCAATGCCGAATTCCTCTTCCAGAGCCATGGACAGATCCACGATGTCCACGGAGTCGGCGTTGAGATCGTCGGCAAAAGAAGTTTCCATTGTGATGGTGTCGGCGTCCACATTGAACTGCTCAGCAATCAGTGCGGCCAGCTTGTCAAAGATCATAATCAGTTGCTCCTTTGTCTGTGCACAGGCACATTTTCTGTCCTTATGATAGGCACAATTTTCCTGACTGTCAATAGGGTTTTGTGTTTTTGTGCGCTTTGACAGGGAAAAAGAGCGGGAAAGAATTTTGTCAAAACGGGCGCCGGGGCAGCAGTGACTGTCAAGGCTTTTTTCGCCGCTTAAGCCGTCTCCACAGGCCGCTCAGGCCCTCGTGGGAACGCTCAGGTACGTCCTGGTGCGGGGAGGGGGGCCAGGGGGACTGGAAGGAGGTCTGAGAGCTGAAGGGGGCGGCAGAAGGTGTCTGCCTGCGGGGGACATAGGAGCCGTCTGGGCAAAGCTGCCGGGCCTTTTGATTGTCGGCACACAGGCGGGAAATAATCTCCAAAAGCCGGGTCCTGGCCCAGGGGTCCAGAACGGGGCAGGCGATTTCTACCCGGCGCTGGGTGTTGCGGGTCATAAAATCGGCAGAGGAGATGAAAAGCCTGGAATCCTTTCCGCGTCCGAACTGATAAATGCGGCTATGCTCCAGGTAGCGGCCCACAATGGAAAAGACCGTGATGCGGTCGGTCAGTCCGGGCAGCCCCGGGACCAGGCAGCAGATCCCCCGAATGTTCAGTACCACCTCCACTCCGGCCTGAGAGGCCTGGGCCAGCTTGTCAATGAGCCGGCGGTCAGTAAGGGAGTTGAGCTTGAAAAAGAGATAGCCGGCCTCCCCCTTGGCAATCTCCTGGTCAATGAGGGCCTCCACCCGTTCCCGCAGCACAAAGGGGGAGGCCAGCAGCCGCTGATATTCCCCTCTGAATTTACCAAGAGCCATATTCTGGAAAAATTGGGCTGCATCCGCGCCGATGATAGGGTCGGCAGTCATCAGGCACAGGTCCGTGTACAATTTGGCTGTCTTTTCGTTGTAGTTTCCGGTGCCGACCTGGGTGATGTACTGTACCTTTCCCCGATCCAGACGGGTGATGAGGCAGATCTTGGAATGGACCTTTAGTCCCTCAGAGCCGTAGATGACGGTACACCCCGCCTCTTCCATCCGCTCAGCCCAACGGATGTTGTTCTGTTCGTCAAACCGGGCCCGCAGCTCCATAAGGACGGTGACGTCCTTGCCGTTTTCCGCTGCGGCGGCCAGGTACTCGGCCAGCTTGGCCCGGTCGGCCAGGCGGTAAATGGTAATTTTGATGGAGACCACATGAGGATCGAAGGCCGCCTCCCGGATCAGGCGCAAAAAGGGCTCCATCTGTTCAAAGGGATAGAAAAGCAGGGCATCCCGATGGAGGATCTGAGGCAACACGGGGGCGTTGGGCTCCAGACAGTCGGGGAAACGGGGGGTGTAAGGGGGATAGCACAGGGCCGCGGCACTCTCTGTGGGAAGAAGTGCCTCCAGAGCGAAGACATACTTCAGCGAGAGGGGAGCTTTGGAGACAAACACCTGATTGTGGTCCAGAGAGAGCTTGTCCAGCAGGAAGGATGTGAGTTTTTCCTCCTTTTCCCCCTGAATTTCCAGGCGCACCGGGGAGAGTCGGGAGCGCTTTTTGATGATCTTGCGCATGTGCGCTCGGAAGTCCTCGTCTACCTCATAGGTTTCGTCCTCGGGACTGATGTCGGCATTGCGGGTGACCGACACCACCCAACGCTCCGTGACTGTGAACGAATCAAAGATTTCCCTGGCGTACCAAGACAGAATGTCCTCCAGCAGCAGATAGCGCAGTCCCTGCTCCTCCAGACGGAAGAATGGCGGCAGGCTTCCGGGCAGGGGGAGCAGGCCATAGGACTCGCTGCCGTTTTTCCGCAGACTCAGCATCAAATAAAGCGCCTTGTTGGCAAGATGGGGGAATGGGTGGTGCAAGTCCAGTACCAGAGGAGAGAGAATGGGACGCACCTGGTCGTGGAACCAGCGGTCCACCTGTTTTTTTGCCTTGGCGTCCAGCTCATCCATGGTGAGACGGCAGATGTTGCAGGAGCGCAGCCGGCCCTCCAGCTGTGCCACTACCTTGTCCCTCTGCTTATAGAGGGCGGGGACGGCCCGAAAGATGGCCTGGAGCTGCTGCTGTGGAGTTTTGCCGCTCTTGCTGTCCAGATGCTCATCCTTCACCATGGCCATGTCGGTAAGGGACCCCACCCGTACCATAAAAAACTCGTCCAGGTTGCTGGTAAAGATGGCGGCAAACTTCAGCCGCTCCATGAGAGGGACCGACTCGTCACGGGCTTCCTCCAGCACCCGCTGGTTAAATTTCAGCCAGGACAGTTCCCGGTCCTGGGTATAACGCGTGTCGGGGATGTGGCTCATTGGATTCCACCTCCCAATACCCGATCCTGAAGATAGCCCTCCCGGACGCCGCAGCGGCTGATGGTGATGTCCTCCAGACCGTAGGCCCGGGCCACGGTGTTCAGAACAATGAGGCCGGGAACCAGGGTATGAATCCGGTCTGGGGCGGCTTTCAGCATAAGTCCCAGCATCTCACGGTCGGGGTCCCGCAGCAGCTTCAGAAGCTTATGAAGCTCCTTGGCAGTTAAGGTACGGCAGTCCTGACTGCGGCCAAAGGCCAGGTTGGCTACCTTGCAGGCAGCCCGGGCGGTGCCGCCCACTCCGCAGGCGTGGGCAATGGGGGCGGGAGCAGGGTCATGGCGCTCCAGCTGTTCGTTGACCTGGGCGCGGATGGCCTTGCGCTCGGCTTTGGTGGGGTGGAGATAGGAGACGTAGCGGCTGTAGAGGGACAGAGAGCCCAGAGACAGGGAACAGGAGGAGCGAATGTCACGCCCCTGATATTGAACCAGCTCCATAGAGCCGCCGCCCAGGTCGATGAGCAGCCCTTCCTCCGGCCCCTGGCCTTGAACGGCTCCCAAAAAGGACAGCCGGGCCTCCTCCGTGCCGGAGATCACATCCACCGCCAGGCCAGTAGAGGCCTGAATCTGAGAGACGGCTTCGTCGGTGTTGGAGACGTTGCGCAAAGAAGCAGTGGCAAAGACCCGGAGGTTTGCAAAGCCCAGGTTGGACATTAAGGCCTTGTACTCCTCCAAAGTCTGGCAGGCTACCTGGATGCCATCCTGGGACAGTTCCCCGTCTACCACGTAGCCCGCCAGACCTGCCATCACCTTACGGTTGGTGAGCAGTCTGCCGTGGCCATTTTCACACTGGTAGATGGATAATCGAATGGTGTTGGAGCCTAAATCAATAATTCCACAGATCATAACTTGGGATTCCTCCTCATGGGTGGTAGGCACAGCGGCCGCTGTCCTCTCAGTTTGCCCAGCGGGGCGAAAAATATGGGTGAAAGGCTGAGTGCCTGGGAAGTCCCAATTATCATACAGAGGAAATGTAAAGAATTCCTTCGGATTTTGGTTAAATATGGGTAAAATTTTGAAATTGTCTGAGCAGCTGCAAGGCTTCCGGGGCCAAAAGAAGCAGGGCAATCAGGTTGGGCAGGGCCATCAGGGCGCTGCACAGGTCTACCAGCTGCCACACGGCCCCGGGCTCCCACACCGCCCCCAAAACGGCACACAGGAGAAACACAGTCCGGTAGAGCTTTACTCCACGCCCCCCGGTGAGATAGTTCAGACACTGCTGTCCGTAGTAGCTCCAGCCCAAAATGGACGTAAAGGCAAACAGCAGCAGGGACAGTGCCACAATGCCGCTCCCAATGGGACCCAGGGCGGAGGAGAATGCGGCGGCGGTGAGGGGGGCGCCGGTGAGTGCATCGGGGGTATACGGATGAAAGACTCCGCTGACCAGAATGGCCAGGGCGGTGAGGGTACATACCACCAAAGTGGAGAGAAACACCTCAAAAATTCCCCACATCCCCTGCCGGGCGGGGTGGTCCACCCGGGCGGCCCCATGGGCCATGGCGGAGGTACCCAGCCCCGCCTCATTGGTAAACACGCCCCGGGCGATTCCGTAGCGCATGGCCTGTGCTATGGTCCAGCCGCACCCTCCCCCCAGTGCGGCGGAGGGGGAGAGCGCGCAGGAAACAATCAGGCGGAAGGCCCCGGGCAGGGCAGCA
>CALWYG010000002.1 GCA_944385695.1 uncultured Oscillospiraceae bacterium
ATCCTCTGCCGGGGCGGCAAGGGCGGCTGGGGCAACACCCACTTTGCCACTCCCACCCGGCAGGCTCCCCGCTTTGCCAAGAGCGGCCTGCCCGGCGCGAGCCATGACGTGGTGCTGGAGCTGAAGCTGCTGGCCGACGTGGGGTTGGTAGGCTTCCCCAATGTGGGGAAGTCCACTCTTCTGAGTGTGGTGAGCCGGGCCCAGCCCAAGATCGCCAACTATCACTTTACCACCCTGTTCCCCAACCTGGGCGTCGTCTTTGTGGAAGAGGGAGTTTCCTTCGTTATGGCCGATATCCCCGGCATCATCGAGGGCGCCGCGGAAGGGGCTGGCCTGGGCCACGACTTCCTGCGCCATATTGACCGCTGCCGTCTGCTCATCCATGTGGTGGACGTGTCCGGCTCGGAGGGCCGGGACCCTGTGGAGGACTTTGAGGCCATCAATGAGGAGCTCAAGCAGTATTCCCCCGAGCTGGCTACCCGGAAGATGATTGTGGCGGCCAACAAGGTGGACATTATGGAAGATCCCACCCTGCTGGAGAAGCTGCGCAAGCACGTGGAAGCGCAGGGCATGGAGCTCTTTGAAATCTCCGCCGCCGCCCATCAGGGAACCCGGGAGCTGGTGAAGAAAGCAGCTCAGGAACTGGCCCAGCTGCCCCCTGTGGTGGTGTACGAGTCCACCTATGTGGAACGGCCCCCGGAAGTGGACACGACGGGAGAGGTCAACATCGTGGAGTTTGACGGCACCTGGGTGGTGGACACCCCCTGGCTGCAGCGGCTCATTGCCAACGTGAACTTCGGAGATTACGAGTCCCGGAACTGGTTTGACAAGATGCTCCGGCAGTCTGGTCTGTTCGATAAGCTGGAGGAAATGGGCATCAAGGACGGGGACATCGTGTCCATGTACGACCTGGAATTTGAATATCAGCGATAAGCGCATAAAAGCGGCAGGGTAAAAACCCTGCCGCTTTTTGGCTTTTTCAGGCGCTGGGAGCAGCTGTGTCAGCGTGCATACCGTTTTCCAAAGGGGATAAAGAGAAATGGGGTCAAATCAGAGATCAGGACGGAAAGTTCCAGATGGTCTGTGAGACGAAGGAGGAAGGAGGAGATCATTCCGTTGAGGTTCTGAAATTTGGCCAGGGTGATGCCAAGGGATGCGGGAACGTCAAAGAATATTTCCAACAGGTTAATCATCACATATACGGCGACAAGGATGGCGGCGGAAAAGAAAATTTCCAGCTTGGTCATCCCCCGGAAGGCCCACAGTCCGCCCAACAGAAGAACGGCCAGCAGCAGAACCAGATCAAATATGGTGCTGCGGATGGGATCAACGGAAACCTCGGTTACACCGTCGGCCCCTGTGGTCTTGACGAGGTAGAGAAATCCCAGATAGACGGTAAGGTAAAAGCTGATCCAGCTGGCGCAGAGGTAAAAAACAGGCACGCGCCACAAGGTGTTTACTCGCACGTTCATTGGGGCACATCCTTTCTGTTTGTCGCAAGGGCTGCGTATTACACATTTATTTTATCATACCATGGGTCCAATCTCAACGGCCAGCCCCGGTTTTCCCTGGCGTAGGGCCTCCACCAGAATCAAACTGGGAGGATGGGCGGGGCTGTGGGAAAGAAGCTTCAGCCGTTTGGGCTCCAGAGAGTGGCTTCGCAGAGTGCACAGCACGTCGGTAAGGCGCTCCGGCCGGTGGCACAGAGCGAAGCGTCCCCCGTTTTTGACCAGGCGGGCGGCCGCGGCGCACAGCTCCTCCAATGTGCAGGCCTCCTCGCTTCGGGCGCTGCCTGCGCTTTTCCCCGAGGCTATAGGGAAATAGGGAGGGTTGGAAAGAACCAAATCAAAGCTTCCGGCGGGGAGAGTTACGCTGCGCAGGTCCTCCTCCAAAATCTCTCCGGAGAGGCTGTTTTCCAGCAGATTGTTCCGCGCGGTGTGGACCGAGAGAGGGTCAAGCTCCACACCAGTGAGGGAGAGCTCCTCTGCCCGCCGGGCCAGGAGCAGCAGCAGCGCCCCGCTGCCGGTACCCAGGTCGCATACCCGCCACCGGGGCTTGATAGTGGCAAATTTTCCCAAGGCCAGGCTGTCGCCTCCCAGGGGGAAGACCCCCTGGGGCCAGGATAGTTTGTAGGAGCCCAGTTGTTCGGTTTTCATGGTTTATTCCCTCACTTTTTCGGGAAAATCGGTAAGAAAAGAATACCACATTTTGCCGCCCTGTGCTATAATATTGTGACAACTTTTGGAGAGGAGTTTGTAAAACTCCCCCGCAGACCAAATAAGAGCCCAGCGCAGCGGGTCTTGTTTGGAGACGACGAGCAACGAAGCGGAATGGATGTCCGGCGTTTCGCCGGACGAAATGGAGAGGAGTTTGTGAGGAGGACATGGGAACCCTTTATTTAGTCCCTACCCCCATCGGCAATCTGGGGGATATCTCCCGCCGCATGGCGGACACTCTGGCGCAGGTGGATTTTATCGCGGCCGAGGACACCCGGGTGTCCCTGAAACTTCTCAACCATCTGGACATTAAAAAGCCCATGCTCACCTACCACCGCCACAACACGGAGACGGGAGGGCAGGCGGTCATCGACCGGCTGCTGGCGGGAGAGAATGGAGCCCTGGTCACCGATGCGGGCATGCCCGCCATCTCCGACCCGGGAGAGGAGCTGGTGGCCCGGTGCTGGGAGCTGGATATTCCGGTGGTGGCCATTCCGGGGCCCTGCGCCCTGGTGACGGCCTTGGCTGTATCCGGCCAGCCCACGGGGCGGTTTACCTTTGAAGGCTTTTTGGCCATGAACAAGAAAAACCGCCGTTCCCACCTGGATTCCCTGCGGCATGAGGAGCGGACCATGATCTTTTATGAGGCCCCCCACAAGCTGGCCGCCACCCTCCGGGACCTTGCCGATACCTTTGGCTCTGACCGGAGCGTGTCCCTGTGCCGGGAGCTGAGCAAGCTCCACGAGCAGGTGCTCCGCACTACCCTGGGTGAGGCGGCGGACTATTACCGGGACAACACCCCCAAGGGGGAGTTTGTGCTGGTGGTCCGAGGGTGTGAACCCCAGCAGGAGCAGGAGGCTACCTTGGAAGATGGCCTTGCCCTGGTGGAGAAGCTCCGGGCAGAGGAGGGGCTGTCCCTCCGGGATGGAGTAAAGCGGGCGGCTAAGGAGCTGGGTCTTGCCAAAAACCAGCTCTACGATCTGGCTTTGGGCCGGGAAATGTGAGAAACTGCGTATAATCATAGAAAATTTTGGCTATCGTTACCGGAAAGCGCACCCTTTTGGGTGGGCGGGATAAAATAGAGAGAGACCCGAGATGTGAGGTGCCATTATGGATTTGGAGCATAACGTACAGGATTATATTAAGCCGGGCAAACGGGCCCATTTGGTGGGCATCGGGGGGGTATCCATGTCCCCTCTGGGGGAGGTGCTGAAGGGCCGCGGGGTGGCCGTCACCGGTTCGGATATGCATGAGAGCGCTGCGGTAGACCATCTGCGGTCCCTGGGGATTCCGGTGGTGATTGGACATCTGCCTGAGAGCGTGATGGGGGCGGACTGCGTTATCCGCACGGCGGCCGTCCATGATGATAACCCGGAAATTGCAGCCGCGCTGGCGGCAGGCATTCCCGTTTTTGAGCGGGCCCAGGCCTGGGGAGCCATTATGAAGCACTACCGGAATGCTCTGTGTGTGTCGGGCACCCACGGGAAGACCACCACTACTTCCATGTGTACCCATATTTTTCTGGCTGCTGGGAAAGATCCCTCTGTGATGATCGGGGGGACCTTGCCCATTCTGGGAGCCGGACACCGGGTGGGGCATGGGGACACCATCATTGCCGAGTCCTGTGAATACTGCAATTCCTTCCTGTCCTTTGCACCCACTGTGGCGGTAATCCTCAACGTGGAGGAGGACCATTTGGATTTCTTCAAAGATATCCACGACATCCAGCGTTCCTTTCGTGCCTTTGCCCAACTGGTGCCCGAGGACCGGGGCTGGGTAGTGGTAAACGGAGATAACGACCACGCCATGCAGGCCGTGCAGGACTGCGGGCGGGAGACCCTGGTGTTCAGCCGGGATGGGGACCGGGCAGATTGCCGGGCCCAGAATGTGACCTGGGAGCGGGGGCTGCCCCGGTTTGACATCCTGATCCACGGAGAGAAATATGCCCATGTGGAGCTTCGCGTGGGAGGGGAACACAACATTTCCAATGCTTTGGCGGCAGCCTGTGCCGCCTGGGCTCTTGGGATTCCGGGAAAGGCCGTGGAGGAAGGTCTGGAAGCCTTCACCGGAGCGGGACGCCGCTTTGAGAAGAAGGGGGAGTATCATGGGGCTATGGTCTATGACGACTATGCCCACCACCCCGATGAGCTCCATGCCCTGTTGACTATGGTAAAAAAGCTTGGATATCAGCGGGTCATCTGCGCCTTCCAGCCCCATACCTACACCCGGACCGCTGCTCTGTTCGATCACTTTGTGGAGCAGCTGAAGCTGGCGGACGTGGCAGTGCTGGCGGAAATTTACGCCGCCCGGGAGCAGAACACCCTTGGAATCTCCTCCAAAGACCTGGCGGAGAAGATCCCGGGGGCGATGTACTGTCCCACCCTGGAGGCAGTGACGGAAACACTTCGGCAGCTGGCTCAGCCGGGAGATCTCATCCTCACCGTGGGTGCGGGAGATATCTATCTGGCCGGCGAGGCGCTGGTGAAATGATAAAAAATGGGGCGAACCCGAAGGGTTCGCCCCATTTTACGCATTGCTCAGAGGTTGCTGTCCAGCACCTGGGTAAAGGCGCCTGCGGGCATGACGCCCACCTTGCGGTCGATCTCCTTGCCGTCCTTGAAGAAGATGACGGTGGGGATGGACATGACGCCGTAGCGGATGGCCAGTTCCTGCTCTTCGTCCACATTCACCTTGCCGACCACAGCCTTGCCCTCATACTGCTCGGCCAGGCCGTCAATCACAGGGGCGAGCATCTTGCAGGGGCCGCACCAGCTGGCCCAAAAGTCTACCATCATCAGTTTGCCGTCGTTCAAAGCCTTGTCAAAGCCTTCCTTGCTGAAATGTACCAACATATCAATCATTTCCTTTCTGTTTCAATCAGCTTATTGTTTATTGTTCCGGTTTTTGATCCAGATATTCACAGGCGGATAGAGCAGCCACATGGCCCTCACCTACAGCCTTGGAAACCTGAAGAGGGACGCCTGTGCAGTCTCCGGCTGCAAATACTCCCTCCACATTGGTGGCCATGCGCCGGTCTACCTTGATATAGCCCGCCTGGGTCTCCAGCGTGGGCAAAAGATCGGTGGGAGCCACGGCCTGGCGGAGGATAAAGACTCCATTGCAGGGGATCAGAGCCCCGTCGGCCTCCAGGCCGGTAACGGTCTGCTCCCCTTGAATGGCAAGCCTGCCTGCCTTCACATAAGGGATGCCTTCGTCCAGTCCCACAGGGGGCTGGGGAGACACATAGGTCACCTGGCAGCCCAGGCTCTTCAGATAGTTGGCCTCGTGGGGAGCGTCGGAGGAACGGCCCACCACGGCAACCGGCTTGCCCCGGTAGAGCATTCCATCGCAGGTGGCGCAGTAGCTCACACCTCGCCCCAGATACTCCTCTTCACCGTGGTATTTGGCCTGTCGGACGACTCCGGGGGCCAGGATCAGAGCTTTGCCCTCGTACACCTGACTGCCCACGGTGACCATAAATCCGTTCCAGGCCATCAGGGAGATCGCTTTTCCCACAACAAACTCCACACCCATTCCAGCCGCGTGCCGGTAAAAGGTTTCCAGCATCTCTGTTCCTGTGAGCCCGGGAAGACCCAGGTAGTTATCCACCCGCTCGGCTTTGGCCAGGGGACTGTCCTGCCAGCGGTTTCCGATGACCAGGACGCTTTTGTCCCTGCCCCGGGCGGCGGTAGCCGCCGCCAGCCCCGCCGGGCCTGAGCCCAATACGATGATATCATAGGCCATATATCGTCCCTCCCTTTCCGGAAGATCGTTGCTTCAAACTCATTATACTCTATTTTTCCACCGGATACAAGAAGTGGTGGGGCGGAGGCCTTGTGCCTCTGTGACCATACCATACCACAGAGGGAGGCGGAACTTCCGTAACTTTGTCACATAGAGAATCTGCGGCCCGAAATTCCGGGAGAAAACGGGGAAGGCCTTGCATTTCCCCTATGACATGGTGTAAAATATATCAGTTATTATCATTTCGGCCAGCTGGGCCGCATATCCCCAGAGAAGACAGGAGGAACAAGCTATGTCGGAAGACATCAAAGCTGTTACGGAAAACGAGGCTCCCGAGAGCCAGAACTTTATCCACCAGTTCATCCAGGAGGACATCGCCCCCGGCGGCCGTTTTGCCGGGATGCAGGTGCACACCCGCTTCCCGCCTGAGCCCAACGGTTATCTCCACATCGGCCATTGCAAGGCCCTGACCATCGACTTCGGCACCGCGGAGAAGTTCGGCGGTATCTGCAACCTGCGTATGGACGACACCAACCCCTCCAAAGAGGACGAGGAGTATGTGGAGGCCATCAAGGAGGATATCCGCTGGCTGGGCTTTGACTGGGACGACCGGTTCTATTATGCTTCGGATTATTTTGATCGGATGTATGACTGCGCCGTGGAGCTCATTAAAAAGGGCCTGGCCTATGTTTGTGAGCTGACCCCTGAGCAGTTTAAGGAGTACCGGGGCGATGTGAATACCCCCGCCCGCTCTCCCTGGCGGGACCGTCCTGTGGAGGAGAGCCTGGATCTGTTTGCCCGGATGCGCGCGGGCGAGTTCCCTGAGGGCAAGTATACCCTCCGGGCCAAGATCGACCTGGAAAGCGGCAACTTCAACATGCGCGATCCGGTAATCTACCGCATTAACCACACCTCCCACCATCGGCAGGGGGACAAGTGGTGCATCTATCCCATGTACGACTTTGCCCATCCTCTGGAGGACGCCTTTGAGGGCATCACCCATTCCCTGTGCTCCCTGGAGTTTGAGAATCACCGGCCCCTTTACGACTGGGTGATCGCCAACTGCCCCGTTCCCGCCAAGCCCCGTCAGATCGAGTTTGCCCGGCTCGGAATCAACTATACCGTCATGAGCAAGCGTAAGCTGCGCAAGCTGGTGGAGGAGGGCTACGTCTCTGGTTGGGACGACCCCCGTATGCCCACTCTGTGCGGTCTGCGCCGCCGGGGCTACACCCCCTCCGCCATTCGCAGCTTCACTGAGCGCAACGGCGTGAGCAAGGCCGCCTCCACCGTGGAGTTCGGCTTTTTGGAGCACTGCCTGCGGGAGGACCTGAACGATCATGCCCAGCGGGCCATGGCCGTGCTGCGTCCGGTGAAGCTTACCATCACCAACTACCCCGAGGGCCAGAGCGAGACCTTTGAGGTGGAGAATAACTCCAACGATCCCGATGCCGGTACCCGCCCGGTGACCTTCTCCCGGCACCTCTACGTGGAGGCCGACGATTTTCTGGAGACCCCCATCCCCAAGTATAAGCGTCTCTATCCCAACGGCCCCGAGTGCCGTCTGAAGGGCGCTTATCTCATCCAGTGCACCGGCTGCGTCAAGGACGAGCAGGGCAATGTGGTGGAGATTTTGGCCACCTACGACCCCGAATCCAAGGGCGGCAACCCCGCCGATGGCCGAAAGGTAAAGGGCGCTACCATCCACTGGGTGGATGCCGCCACTGCCGTGGATGCCCAGGTGCGCCTGTATGACAACCTTTTTGCCGACGAGAACCCCGACGGGGGCGACAAGGACTTCTTGGAGTGCCTGAACCCCGGTTCCCTGGAGGTACTGGAGGGCTGCAAGCTGGAGGCCTCCCTGGCCAATGCCCAGCCCAGCGACCGCTTCCAGTTCCTGCGTCTGGGCTACTTCTGTGCCGACAGCAAGGATTCCAAGCCCGGTAAGCTGGTCTTCAACCGCTCGGTGAGTCTGAAAGACGGCTTTAAGAAATAAACATACCCAAAACAGCCCGGCGCACCAGAAAAAGGTGCGCCGTGCTGCATATTATGGTCTTGGGCGGAAGATCACGTGGGAGCCACCTGTTGGCCGCTTTCATAGGCCTCCTGCTCCACAAAGCAATCGTACTGTGCCTTGCGCTCGTCGTCGTAGTAGCGCTCCACATACTCCTCCCACAGGGTGTGCTCCCAGGTGTTGATGGCGTTGAGCTGCTGGGGCCCGCCCATGGGGTTATCATAGATCCAGCAGGCTTCCACTCCGTCCTTGCCGGCATCCAGAACGGCCCGGTACTCCACACCGCCTATGGTAAGGGTGAACGAGAACTGATAGATGGGTACGCCGTCAAATGACTCGCTGCACTGATAGGCGGCGGCGTAGCCCCCCCAGTGGTAGCGGTAATCGGACAGCCCCCCCAGTTCCGTGTAGCCCTGGGCGGCGGCTACAAAGGTGTCGGTCACATCCTGGTCAAAGTTTGCCATCTCCTCTTCCGTAAACCAGCTGAAGAGGTACCGCTCCCGGACCTCCTCCCGGTTGATGTACTCTGCGGCCCCCTCATAGTCCCCGGCCTTCATCCTGCCCAAAAAGGCGTTGGCCAGGTAGAACTCATTGAGGTTGGTATAGCAAAGGCCAAATCCCCTGGCCTGGTTGATGCCCAGGAGGACAAAGGGCACCAGAATCACCACCACGATGAGGGAGGTGATCCACCGGCGGCGGATCTTCTTCATCCCCTTGCGAAAGCTTTTCTCCTTCTTCTCCTCCGGGGTCGGGTCGGGGGCGGGCTCCGGTTGGGGCGCCTCCGGGGCGGGAATGTCCCCGGTCATCTCCCCATAGACCTTTTGACAGGCGGGGCAGGTCTTCAGATGTTCCTCCACCAGCTCCCGGCTGCCCGGGTGGCAGCAGGAATCTATGTAAAGTGGGAGCAGGTCCTGGATAATGTCACAGTCCTGGTTGGTCATAGCGTTCCCTCCAATTCTTGTTTTAGCAGTTGTCTGGCACGGTAGTAGGTGACCTTGCCCCAGCTTTCCGACTTGCCCTTGATGGAAGAAATCTCCTTCAGCGAAATGTCACCGTAGATGTGGAGGATTACCACATCCCGATAGTCCTCAGGCAGGGCGGCGATGGCCCGCTGCAGGGACAGAAGAGTCTCCCGGGCGGAAAGGGCATCCTCCGGCCCTCCCGGGGAGGATAGGGCGGGGGAGAGGGGTTCCGGCGGTTTTTTTCGGCACTGACTGAGCCAGAGGTTTTTCCCGATGGTACACAGCCAGGTGAACATCTGGCCCTTCTCCTCGTAGCGGTGGATGTGGAGCAGAGCCCGGTAAAAGACCTCCTGAGTCAGATCCTCCGCCTGATGGGGATTTTGGCACAGGGCCAGCAGAAAACGGTAAACCCGGTCATAATATTCCCCGCATACCGCTGCAAAGTCCGGCTCCACTTCCATCCCCCCCTTTCGGCCTGTTCTGTCTGTTAAACCAAACATAAGGGAAAAGGTTACACAAGTAAAGAAAAATTCCCGAAAAAGACTGCAAAGATCCCCCGACAATTTCAAAGAAATTGAGGGGGGATCTTTGTGCCGCTGTCTCCAACAAAAGGTACTATCGGTTGCTTGAATCCATCACATCTCGATGGCATTGGCCAGGTTGTCCACCGCCTGGTTCACTTTTTTGGCAGCTTTGTTGACGGTGCGCTTAATCTGGCGGCTGGAGGGCGCCATGGAGGCGCCCAGGGCGGCGCCGGCTACCATACCCGCCACTGCGCCGGTGAGAAAAATACCCATGCCCATTCCATTGTTCTGCATAAAAATCCCCTCCTTGCGGGACAAAAAGATCTGGATGTTCCCCGCTGTGTATTCTTTCCGGAAAATCTGAAAAACACATTGCTAATTCCTACCCGTTCCGCTATAATTTAGTATTAGGATAGTATGGGCTGGCTGGAAACAGCTGGCGAAAAATCGAAAAAATGGACAAAATTCGGGAGGAAGCCCATGAAACTCTTGATTAAAAACGGCCGCGTGGTCCATCCGGTGACCAGCGCGGTGGTGCTGCAGGACATTTTGGCCGACAATGGCGTTCTGGCCATGATGGAACGTGGAATCGATGTGGAGTGTGACCAGGTCATTGACGCCAAAGGTCTCATTGTGGCGCCGGGACTGGTGGATATGCATGTGCATTTCCGCGACCCGGGCCTCACCTATAAGGAGGATATTATCACCGGGTGCGCCGCGGCGGCCCGGGGAGGAGTGACCTCAGTGGCCTGTATGGCCAACACCAGCCCCACCATCGACTGCCCCGAGCAGGTGAAGTATGTCCTGAACCGGGCCAAGGAGGCTTGCGGCGTCCAGGTCCATCCCGTGGCTGCCCTGTCCAAGGGCCTGCGGGGAGAGGAACCCACCGATCCCGAAGAACTGAAGGCCGCCGGGGCCATCGCGCTGTCTGATGATGGGAACAATGTGGATAATGCCAACCTCATGCGGGATGTGCTCATTCGGGTGCGCGGCCTGAAGATGCCGGTGCTGTGCCACTGTGAGGACACCACGATGGTGGCCGGACGGGCAGTGAACGAGGGAAGCGTCTCCCGTCAGCTGTGGCTGGAGGGGCGGCCCGCCATTGCTGAGGAGCTTATGGTCATGCGGGACGCCATGCTCTCGGAGGAGACGGGGGCCCCGGTGCATATCTGCCATGTGTCCACCGCCCGGAGCGTGGAAATTATCCGAAAGATGAAGAAAAAGGGCGTCCACATCACCTGTGAGACTTGCCCCCAGTACTTCACGCTTACTGAGGACGAGGTGCTCACCCAGGGCTCCATGGCCCGTGTGAACCCCCCGCTGCGTACAAAAACCGACGTGGCCGGGATTATTGCCGGACTGAAGGACGGCACCATCGACGTCATTGCCACCGACCACGCCCCTCACTCCGCTGAGGAGAAGGCCCGCACCCTTACCCGGGCTCCCAGCGGCATGATCGGTCTGGAGACCAGTCTGGCTATCACCCTGACCCAGCTCTACCACACCAAGAAGATGGACCTGCCCAACATCATCAAGCGCATGTCCACCAACCCTGCCGATATCCTGGGCCTGTCCCGGGGGCACATGTCCCTGGGCGCGGCGGCAGATCTGGTGATCTTCGATCCGGACGAGGAGTGGACCGTAGACCCGGAGCAGTTTGCCTCCAAGGCCCGGAATACCCCCTTTGCCGGCTGGAAGCTGAAAGGCAAGGTCAAATATACCATCGCCGGCGGAAAAGTGATCTATCAGGAGCAGTAAACAGAGCCTATGCCCCTGGCCCGTTTGTGCCCAGAGAAAAATTACAGAAAAGGAATGAATTCTATGTCATTTGATGTTCTTCAGGACAAGATCCGTGATAAGAAAAACCCCACGGTAGCTGGGCTGGACGCCCGCATTGAGTATGTGCCCGAATATATCCGTCAGGCCGCTTTTGAAGAGTACGGTGTGGGTCTGAAGGGAGCTGTGGAGGCCATCTGGCAGTTTAATGTTGGCCTTATCGATGCGCTGTGCGACATCGTCCCCGCGGTCAAACCCCAGAGTGCCTACTATGAGAATCTGGGCTGGCAGGGAATGGAGATGCTGGAGCGTACCATCCGCTACGCCAAGGAGAAGGGTCTGTTTGTTATTGCCGACATTAAGCGGGGCGACATCGGCTCCACTGCCTCCGCCTATGCCGAGGGATGGCTGTCCGGCGCCAAGATCGAGGGACAGGTGTTTAAGTCCTTTGACGCCGACTGTGTTACCCTCAACGGCTATATGGGCTCCGACTCCATCAATCCCTTCCTGGAGGCCGCTAAGGCCGAGGACAAATGCGCCTTCGTCCTGGTGAAGACCTCCAACCCCGGTTCCGGGGAACTGCAGGACATTGTGGCCGGAGACCGGCTGGTGTACCAGGTGATGGGCGACCTGAACGAGCGCATCGCCGCCGGGACCGAGGGCAAGTACGGCTACACCATGGCCGGAGCGGTCACCGGAGCCACCTATCCCGAAGATATCAAGGCTCTGCGTAAGCGCCTGGAGCACACCTTCTTCCTGGTGCCCGGCTATGGGGCCCAGGGCGGTACCGCTGCCGATGTGGCCAACGCCTATGACAACTATGGCCACGGGTCCATCGCCAACTCCTGCCGGGGCATAATGTGCGCCTGGAAAAAGACCGGCGGAGACGGCCACGACTTCAAGGAGGCGGCCCGTGCCGCTGCTGTGGCTATGATGAACGACATTGCCCAGTATGTGACGGTACTGTAATCTTTAACGATCCGAACAAAACACCGAGCCCGTGAAAAGGAGGGCTGACCCGTGGCTCAGGAGTGTATTTTTTGCGGCAAGGAGATTGGCCTGTTCAGCCGGGAAAACACCGTATGCGGCGGCGTAGAACAGCCCACCTGCTTGGAGTGCTATAAGCTTCTGCGGAATTTGAGCCAGAAGGAGCGGGGGGAGCGCGCCCTGGCCACGGGACGTGCGGTGAACCCGGAGCAGATTGCCGCCAATCTGGCCCAGGCGGAGCAGAAGGAAAAGGCCGACCGAGAGCGGCAGGAAAAAGCCCGCCAGGCCCTGCGCACGGGGGAAAAATGCCTGCGCTGCGGGGGGCCCATGGAGCGATGCGGATTGAAGCGCCTGCATTTGGGAGAGGAGGGCCTGTTCGGCCCGGTGGCGCGAGATGGACTTTTGGCCGCTTGGCTGGAAGTGGACGTCCATCGGTGTGCCCAGTGCGGCAGAGGGGAATTCTATCTGCCGCAGCCGCCCGAAATCCCCAGTATCCAGGAAGAGGAACAGGTCACCTGCCCTGTGTGCGGCGCCCGGCACAGCCCGGACATTGGCTGCCCCCGCTGCGCCATGAACAATGGACAGGAACGCTGGACCGCTGCTTCTCAGGAACGGCCGAAAAAGCCCTCCCGCAAACCCCCGTGGGAGAAGTAAGCAACCATTCCTCCGGGACGGAGGATAATAACAGTCAGACAAAGGTGTGACAAGATGAAAGTAGAGCGTAAGTGTAAGATCGTCTCCAAGGAGCAGATGGGAGACGCGATCTATATGACCCTGGAGTGCGGGGATATGGTCCGCACCAGCTGCAAGGGCCCGGGGCAGTTTGTCCATGTTAAGTGTGGGGAGGGGCTGCTGCTGCGCCGTCCCATCTCTGTGTGCTCCTGCCAGGAGGACGAGCCCGAGGATCTGGTGTCCATCGTCTTTGAGGTGCGGGGAGAAGGGACCGAGTGGCTCTCCCGCCGTCCGGTGGGTCACAGCCTGGATGTGATGGGTTTTCTGGGCAACGGTTTTTCTATGAACCCTGAGGGCCGGTATCTCCTGGTAGGGGGCGGCATTGGTATCCCCCCCATGCGGGGCTGCGCCCAGTATACCCAGGGAAGATCCACCGCCATTCTGGGCGGCCGGTCCAAGGACAAGATCATTCTGAAGGACTGTTTCGAGGACGAGTGTGCCAAGGTGCTTGTGGCCACCGATGACGGATCTCTGGGGTACCACG
>CALWYG010000003.1 GCA_944385695.1 uncultured Oscillospiraceae bacterium
CTGGCTGACGGAGGGCTGCGGGATGCCTTGTCTCTTCTTGACCAGTGCTCTGGCGGAGAGGGGCAGATCACAGAGCAGACGATTCTGGACACATTGGGATTGGCTGGGAATCTGGAGACAGCCGCCCTTATGCAGCGGTTGGCACTTCACGACACAGCCGGGGCATTGGAGAGTCTCGGCACCCTCTACGCCAACGGAAAAGATGTGGCTTCGGTACTGGGAGAGCTGGCCTCTTTGACAAGAGATCTGCTGCTGCGTAAAACGGCACCCCAAGGAGGAGCTGCCTTGCTGGCCGGAGGTTATGATGAAGCGACCATGCGCGCCCTGGGAGAAAAACTCTCGGCTCAGCGCCTGCTGCAAATGCTCACTCAGCTTCAAAAGACGCTGGCAGATTTGCCTCGGAGCAGCAATCGCCGCACGGATGCGGAGTTGTGCCTCATTCGCTTGAGCGAGGAACAGCTGGATGAATCTCTGGCGGGCCTGGCTGCCCGGGTGGCGAGCCTGGAGGAGAAATTGGCCGGAGTTTCCGCGGTGGGGACCGCTGTTCCTGCGGCAGCCGCAGCCGGACGGCCGCCTGTTGAAAAAAGACCTCTGGCGGACGATATTCCACCTTGGGAGGAAACGCGCCCGGTGCCGCCGGCCGCGCCTCAGAGCCCCCAAAATGTCCCCAATCACCAGGAGACGGTGGTGCGGCCCCAAACGCAGTCTGGGGAGCGAAGCCAGACGGGAGGAAACAGCGCCTTCTGGCCCTCGTTTGCCGCCGGGCTGAAGGGGAAAGTGAGCCCCACTGTAATGCCGTATCTGAATAATCCGGCCAAGGTAAAGGGCGTGTGGAAGAATAACAGGCTCACCCTGTGGGTGGACGGGGAGTTTACCCGCTCCATGCTCAACAAGCCGGCGATCTTGGATGGTATGGCCCAGGCGGCTCAGGCCGCGTTTGGTGGCGAAAAGCCTGTTGTCAGCGTGGTAGTTGGAGTGCCCCCGGCAGATGAGCCGGAGGAGAGCCCGGCTGCGGCGCAGCGGGCGGAGCCGACCGGGATGCCGGAGAAAAAGGATGCACTGGATGAATTGCTTGCCTTTGGGGAGCAGTTTGACAATATTATCATTCAATAACCGGATGGTTGCGAAAGGAGATATACACAATGGCAAAAGGCTTTGGCGGCCGGGGAATGCCCGGCATGGGCGGCATGAACATGAACATGCTGAAGCAGGCCCAGAAGATGCAGCAGGACATGATGCGTATGCAGCAGGAGCTGCAGGAAAAGGAGTATCAGGCTGCGGCAGGCGGCGGAGTGGTTTCTGCCGTGGTCAATGGCAAGCATGAGCTGAAGAGTCTCACCATCGATCCCGAGGCTGTGGATCCTGAGGATGTGGAGATGCTCCAGGACATGATTGTAGCTGCCGTGAACGAGGCTATGCGGACCGCTGACAGCGATGCCGCCAGCACGATGCAGAGCATTACCGGCGGTTTGGGCCTGCCCTTTTAAGCGAAAGAACCGGCACATTGAACTGAAAGTATATAAAACCGCCCTTTCGGGGGCGGTTTTACTCTTGCATGAGAGAAAAGATGGGTATAGAATAAAAATATATGATGCAGATGGAGGTTTTGTTCCAGCCTGGGGCGTGGCGGCGTCGGCTGGAGGGATGAGAAAGAGAAGTGAGTTATGCATTGGATCCATTTTCATGAGCACAGGGCAGAAGAGCACGCGGACCAGAGGCAGAGAATGCTGGAGACGCCAATCAATCGGTTGATTCCCACTCTTGCGGTGCCGACCATCATCAGCATGATGGTTACATCTATCTACAACATGGCGGACACCTATTTTGTTTCCCAAATCAGCACCAGCGCTTCGGGTGCGGTGGGAATTGTCTTTTCTGTGATGGCGGTGATTCAGGCGGTTGGATTTACGGTAGGTATGGGATCGGGGTCCATCGCCTCCCTGAAGCTGGGGCAGAACAAGAAGGATGAGGCCGATGTTGTGGCCTCCAGCGCGGTTCTGACTGCCCTGGTACTGGGCAGTGTGTTGGCTGCCATTGGGATTGGCTACATTGGACAGATCATCTGGCTTTTGGGCAGTACCCCCACGATCTATCCCTTTGCGCTGGACTATGCCCGCTACATCATCCTGGGCTGTCCGGTGATGGTTTTGTCCTTTACGCTCAACAATCTTCTGCGTTGGCAAGGAAAGGCAAGCCTGTCCGTTATTGGCCTTGGGATTGGAGGAATTCTCAACATAGCGCTGGATCCCCTGTTTATTTTTGTCTTCGATATGGGAATTGCGGGGGCGGCGATTGCAACGCTGCTCAGTCAATGTGTCAGCCTTGCCATTCTTGCGTCCTTTTTTGTGCTGAAAAAGAGCGAACTGCGGGTCAGTCCCGCCTGCATCTCCCGTTCTCCGGAGGTATATGTCAGCATTTTGAAGCAGGGCATGCCTTCCTTCTTCCGGCAAGGGGTCATGTCGCTGAGCAGCATGACGCTGAACTGGAACGCCCGGATTTTTGGAGATGCGGCGGTAGCTGCGCTGGCCATCGTGACGAAGGTCTTTATGTTCATCCAGTCTATCACCATCGGCTTTGGCCAGGGTTTCCAGCCGGTGCTGGGATATAACTACGGTGCAGGACGCCTGGACCGGGTGAAGGAGTCAGTGGTATTCTCCATCCGAACCTGTACCATCATCCTTACCGTTGCGGCGGTGATCGGTTTTGTTTTCTCGGAGCAGATCGTTACCCTGTTTCGGAATGACCCTCTGGTCATTGAGATCGGTACCCGGGCCTTCCGTTACCAGTGCTTTACGCTGCCTCTGGGGGCTGTCTTGACCTTTGCCAATATGTTTTTCCAGTCTCTGGGCAAGTCTTTCCGGGCCACGATTTTGGCCATCTGCCGGCAGGGCCTGTTCATTCCCCTGGTGTTTCTGCTGCCCTGGCAGTTTGGGCTGACCGGTTTGGAGCTGACCCAGGCCTGCGCGGATTTGTTGGGCTTCCTGGTGGCAGGAACCATTCTAATGCACTATTTCCTGAAGGAATTTGGAAAAGAAACCAGATAACGATACCGCCGCCCAGGCTGTTGGGCGGCGGTTTTCCTACACGAAGGAAATTAAATACTTCTTAAGAATTTATACCTTACAACTTAAACAGTATGTGGTATGCTAGGAGCAAGAATAACGCATGGGGGAACGAATATGTATACCATCTTGATCTGCGATGATGACCGGGATATCGTCTCGGCTTTGGATATTTACCTGACCAGCGAGGGATATGATACCATTAAGACCTATAATGGGAAACAGGCCATTCAGGCTGCCGAGACCCATGAGATCCACCTGGTCCTGATGGATGTGATGATGCCGGAACTGGATGGGATCCGTGCCACGGCCAAGCTGAGGGAGGGGAGCAATGTGCCCATTATTCTTCTGACGGCCAAAAGCGAGGACACGGACAAGATTTTGGGGCTCAACATCGGGGCGGATGACTATATCACAAAGCCCTTCAACCCACTGGAAGTAATTGCCAGGGTGAAATCCCAGCTGCGGCGGTATACCTCTCTGGGGGGCGCGGATAAGGGTCCGGGCCTTATCACCGTGGGCCCTATCGCCATGGACGACAGCGCCAAGGTGGTAACGGTGGACGGGGAACCCATCTCCCTAACGCCCATCGAATACAATATTTTGAAGCTGCTTCTCTCCCACCCGGGGCAGGTCTTTTCCTCGGCCCAGATCTATGAGCAGGTGTGGAACGATCCGGCCTATGGGTCGGAGAACACGGTGGCCGTTCATATCCGCCATCTTCGGGAGAAAATTGAAATCAACCCTGCCGAGCCCCGGTATCTGAAAGTGGTGTGGGGCCTGGGCTATAAGATGGAAAAGGGGGGCAACTGAGTGAAGAAGCTACAGGGAAATCCTTGGTGCAAGCTGCTGGCGATTCTGCTGCTGCTGGCCACCGCCTTTGGGGCGGGGCTTTTTGCCGTCAAGGGAGTCCTAAATATTCCATATGTCATAGTGGAGGACTGGCAGCAAACCGACCAGTTTTATAGCTTGCTTTCCCAGCGGCGGGAACAGCTGGCTCAGTTGTGCAGCCTGGACATGGAAGTGACGGAAGATTTGCCCTATGCCGAGCTCCAGCAGAAGCTCCAGAGCCTCGCGCAGCTAAAAGAACAGTTTCAGTCAGAGGCAACCTGGCTGCGGTGGCAGGTGTTAGGCTCCTATGGGGAGGGTGTCCTCTATTCCAACCTAGGCCAGAAGACACTGAGCCAGGAGGTGGAGCAAATCTATTATGCAACATTCATCGCCGGGGAACACCTGGTCACATCCAGCATAGAGGCGCAGATCAATGTTGCCGCACCCTATGAGATGTCCCAGGACAGTGGGATGTCGATATCCGTGGGCGTGATCCCGACGGAGGGAGAACAGCTTGTCATTCAGTGTGGAGTTCCAGCCCAGGTGGATGAGACCATCCAGGACGAATTTTACCAGCTGTGGAAGGACTATGAAGAAAACCGGGCCAATTTTCAGCCCAATCTGATTCGGGCGGGAGTCTTTGGCCTTATGAGCCTGGGATGCTTCCTTTATATCCTGTGGACCTCCGGTCACAAAGAGAAAGAGGAAGGGATCGTTCTCACCTGGCAGGAGCATATCTTTTTTGACCTCTATCTGCCCGCTATGATAGGAGCTGGGGTGACAATATTCCTGCTGGGAGTCTATTTGAGCGATTATCTGGCGTACACCCTCACATATCGGGAGGTGGACGGGGAATTTGTCCCACTGGTGCGTGATTGGCTGCTGCCGCTGGTGTTTGCCATGATGGTTGGAGTGGTGACCCTGACGGCCCGGACCCTGACGGTGCGGCTGAAGGCCCGGGC
>CALWYG010000004.1 GCA_944385695.1 uncultured Oscillospiraceae bacterium
GACTACCGCTATGTGAAGGGCGGCAAGATCATTGTCCGCCGGGCTGCCGAGGGCGAGGAGCTCACCACCCTGGACGGCCAGGTGCGCAAGCTCACCGCCAAACACCTGGTCATCGCCGACGAGACCCAGGCTGTGGGGCTGGCGGGCATTATGGGCGGCGAGAACAGCGAGATTGTGGACGATACCACCGACGTGGTTTTCGAGTCCGCCTGCTTTGACGGCACCTGCATCCGCAAGGGCGCTCTGGCCCTGGGTATGCGTACCGAGGCCAGCGCCAAGTTTGAGAAGGGCCTGGACCCCATGAACACCCTCCCCGCCGTCAACCGGGCCTGTGAGCTGGTGGAGCTGCTGGGAGCCGGCGAGGTCCTGGACGGGGTCATTGACATCCTCAACTATGTGCCCCAGCCCCACACCATTACGATGGACCCGGACCGGGTGAACGCCCTGCTTGGCACCGACATCCATCCGGTGGACATGTACCAGTATCTGGAGCGGGTGAACATCCACACCCCCGAGAAGGACTTCCCCAACGGCCCCGCTCAGGTGGTTATCCCCTCCTGGCGTGCCGACGTGGTGGGCATTGCCGATCTGGCCGAAGAGGTGGCCCGGTTCTATGGCTACAACAACATTCCCAGCACCCTGATGCTGGGTCAGACCACCCTGGGCGGCTATTCCCCGGAGCAGAAGCTGGAGCAGACCCTGGGCAGCGTGTGCCGGTCCTGCGGCTACGATGAGATCATCACCTACTCCTTCATCTCCCCCACCTACTACGACAAGATCCTCTGGCCCGCGGATTACGACGCCCGGAAGAGCTTTAAGATCCTCAATCCCCTGGGCGAGGACACCTCCATCATGCGCACCACAGTTTTGCCCTCCATGCTGGAAATCCTGACCCGGAATTACAACTACCGCAACAAGACCGCCAAGCTCTATGAGGTGGGCCGCATCTATCTCCCCGGCGGCGAGGACGGCCTGGCTGACGAGCGGAAGGTTCTGTCCATGGGCGCCTACGGCGAGGATATGGACTTCTACACCCTGAAGGGAGCCATTGAGGCCATTTTGAAGGAGATTCGGGCCCAGGACGTCCACTTCGAGGGCCCCACCGGCGCCCCCTCCGATGCCTCCTATCACCCCGGCCGCTGCGCCACTGTGTGGTCCGGCAGCAGCTGCATCGGCATCTTCGGCCAGATCCACCCCCTGGTGGCCCGGAATTATGGGGTAGACGGGGAGTTCTACTGCGCCGAACTGAACTTTGACGCACTGATGAATGCCCGGGGTGCCGATCCCGAGTACACTCCCCTGCCCAAGTTCCCTGCCGTCACCCGGGACATCGCCGTGGTGTGTGACGAGTCCGTCACCGTAGGCGCGCTGGAGACTGCCATCCGCAAGGGAGCCCGCGGCCTGCTGAAAGAGGTCGCCCTCTTTGATATCTACCGGGGCAAGGGAATTGATGCGGGCAAGAAGTCCGTGGCCTTCAACCTGATTCTCCGTGCCGACGACCGCTCCCTTACCGCTGAGGAAGCCGATGCCGACGTGAAAGCCATTCTGGAGGTCCTGGAACAGGATTGCGGCGCTGTCCTGCGCTGAAAGGAGGAGCGTTCCCATGCGGCGTTTTGAATGCGACTATGCCACCGGGGCCCATCCCAAGGTGATAGAGGCCCTGGTAAAGACCAACCAGGAGGCCTGCCCCGGCTACGGGGTGGATGAGCACTGTGCCCACGCCGCCCAGCTCATCCGGGAAGCCTGTCAGGCCCCCCAGGCGGACGTTCACTTCCTGGTGGGCGGCACCCAGACCAACATGACGGTCATCGCCGCTGCTCTGCGCCCCCACCAGGGGGTTATCAGCACGGTGATGGGCCATATCAACGACCATGAGACCGGAGCCGTGGAGGCTACAGGTCACAAGGTCCTGCCCGTCCCCTCGGAGGACGGCAAGCTCACCGCCGCCCAGATCGAGCAGCTCTGCCGGGATCACTACGCTGACCCCAGCGTGGAGCACAAGGTCCAGCCCGGCATGGTGTACATTTCCCATCCCACTGAGCTGGGGACCGTCTACACCAAAGCGGAGCTGGAGGCCATCTGTGAGGCCGCCCACAAATATCACATGCCTGTTTTTGTGGACGGGGCCCGGTTGGCCTACGGTCTGGCCGCCTCGGACATCACCCTTCCCGACCTGGCAAGGCTGTGCGATGTGTTTTACCTGGGCGGCACCAAGGCCGGAGCCCTCTTTGGCGAGGCTGTGGTCATCACCAACGAAGCCTTAAAGTCCGACTTCCGCTACCTCATCAAGCAGCGGGGCGGCATGCTGGCCAAGGGACGGCTTTTGGGTGTGCAGTTTGAAGCTCTGATGGAGGACGGCCTCTATCAGGAAATCGGAAAACAGGCCGTGGAACGTGCCATGCGCCTGCAGAAGGCCTTTTTGGACAAGGGTTATCCCTTGCTGATCGCCTCCCCCACCAACCAGCAGTTCCCCATCCTCCCGGATGAGCACCTGGAAGTCCTTAACCGGAACTACTCCAGCTGCTGGTGGTGTAAACCGGACGAGAGCCACACCGCCGTGCGTTTCTGCGTGGCCTGGTCCACCACCGATGAGGACATTGATGCCCTGATTTCCGATATTCAGGCGCTTTGATTTCCAAATGATTCTCACAGACCGCCGGCGGACCAACGCCGGCGGTCTGCACTTTGTGAAAGGAGGAATGGCCGTGGCCCAAAACGAGCACGACTTTTCCAAGGGCAGTATCCCCCGCAACATTATGTCTCTGGCCGTTCCCATGACGGCCGCCCAGCTAGTCAACGTGCTGTACAGCGTGGTGGACCGGATCTATCTGGGACGGCTGCCCGGCAGCAGTCACCTGGCCCTTACCGGTCTGGGCATCACCATCCCCATCGTCTCCATCATCATGGGCTTTGCGAACCTCTGCGGCACTGGCGGCGGCCCCCTCTTTTCCATCTGTCGGGGCCGTGGAGACAAACAAGAGGCGGAGCTGGTGATGGGTAACTCCTTTACCCTGCTTATTTTGCTGGGAGCGGCCGTCACCGCCTTTTTTATGGTATTGAAGGAGCCTATCCTCTATCTCTTCGGCGCCAGCACCAATACCTTCCCTTACGCCGACGATTACATGACCATCTATCTGCTGGGCACCCTCTTTGTGATGATCAGCTTGGGTATGAACCCCTTCATTAACGCCCAGGGATTCGGCTCCACAGGGATGATGACCGTGGTCATCGGTGCGGTGCTCAATTTGCTTTTAGACCCGCTGTTTATCTTTGTGTTCAATATGGGGGTCAAGGGGGCCGCTCTGGCCACCGTCATCTCTCAGGGGATCTCGGCAGCCTGGGTATTGCTGTTTCTCACAGGGCGGCGGGCCCTCATCCGCTTGCAGCCCTCTGCCCTCCGGCTGGAGGGAAAACGGGTACGAAAGATCCTCTCATTGGGGCTGTCCGGCTTTTTCATGAACATGACCAACAGCTTGGTCCAGGTGGTATGCAACGCCACCCTCCAGGCCTGGGGTGGGGATCTGTATGTGGGAATCATGACCATCATTAATTCCCTGCGTGAGGTCTTCATTATGCCCGTCCACGGCCTGACCAACGGCTCCCAGCCGGTGATGGGCTTTAACTATGGAGCAGGCAAACCCTCCAGGGTAAGGACCTCCATCCGGTTTACGGTGGGGGTCACGGTAATCTACGCCACTGTGTTCTGGGCCGTGGCCATGCTGTTCCCTCAGGCTCTTATTTTTATTTTCAACGACGATCCAGAGGTTATCGCAAAGGGCGTTCCTGCCCTGCGGGTCTACTTTGGCCTGTTCATCTTCATGTCCCTCCAGGTTGCCGCTCAGGCTGTGTTTGTGGGACTTAGCCACGCAAAGCAGGCCGTCTTCTTTTCCCTGCTTCGTAAGGCCATCATCAACGCCCCCCTCACCGTCCTTTTGCCCATCTGGATGGGGACCATGGGGGTTTTCGCCGCGGAAGCAGTCTCTCAGCTGGTAGGCGGACTGGCCAGCAGTCTGACCATGTACGTTACCGTATACCGGCCCCTGCGCCGTGAAATCTATATGGAAGAAAGCCGTCTATCCCGTTAAATGAACAAAGGACCGGGACTTGCAACGCAAGTCCCGGTCCTTTTCTTATGGACAGAGATGCTTTACAGGGGCACTCCCATCAAGGGGAACAGGAACCGGACCACCAGAGCGGCCAGGATCAGAGAGAGAATAATGCGCTCCACCCAGACAATCAGGATATCCTTCAAGGAGATATCAATGTCGGTACCCAGCACACAGGGGATGGAGGCGGAGAAGAACAGGATCTCAGACACGCACACGATGGCGGTCACATACTGAGACAGAGGAGAACCGTTGGCCACGATGTTGGCGGGCAGGAACATCTCCGCCAAGCTGATGGCGCAGCTCTTACCCATCATCACAGCCTCAGGACCGAAGCCCAGAAGCATAGCAAAGGGAACAAAGATGTAGCCGATGATATCGAACACGGGGGTGTACTCCGCCAGCAGCAGGCCCAGGGTCCGGGCCACCACGATCATAAAGGTGGCGGACACGGTGGAGAAACCGGTGGCAATAATGGCCGCCTCCTTGGTGGAGTAACGTAATCGATTACACTCTTCACGCAAGTATAATGCAATGGCTCCGGCAATTCTTCGGCGTATTAACGATTTTTTTCTCTATCTAATTAAATTTTTAAGGCAAAATATTTGAATTCCATTTTCTTACATATCGAGCAAAAAAGAGAAGAAATTTGTAAGTTTTTTACAAATTTCTTCTCTTTTTTATAGTTTTAGCAGGAAAATCGTCCTCTCGGCTTGATTTTTGACGTCTCAATCCTCTTTATCTTTCATCAGCAGGTACATAACCGCCTTTTGGGCATGGAGACGGTTCTCGGCCTCGTCAAAAATTTCCTGGGCGTGCGCTTCAAACACCTCTGCGGTGATCTCCTCCCCCCGGTGGGCAGGCAGACAGTGCTGGACCATGCAGCCCTCGTTGGTCAGGGCCATGAGCTCATCATTAATCTGATAGCCGGCAAAGGCCTTAGCCCGGACAGCACGCTCCTCCTCCTGGCCCATGGAGGCCCACACATCGGTGATGACCACATCGGCGCCCACCGCCGCCTCCTTGGGCGTGCGGAAGAGGGAGAACTTGTGGCTGGGGTCGCTCTTGGCAAAGTCCAGCACCTTCGGATCGGGGTCATAGCCCTCAGGACAGGCAATGGACACCTCCATGCCCATCTTCAGGCCGCCTACAATGAGGGAATTGGCCATGTTGTTGCCATCTCCGATGTAGCACAGCTTCAGTCCCTCCAGAACCGCCTTGTACTCCCGGATGGTGAGCAGGTCGGCCAGCACCTGGCAGGGATGGCAGAAGTCCGTCAGGCCGTTGATGACGGGGATCTTGGTGTTCCGGGCCAGGTTTTCCACTTCCTCCTGGCCGAAGGTACGGATCATAATACCGTCACAGTACCGGTCCAGCACCCGGGCGGTGTCCTCCACCGGCTCGCCCCGGCCGATCTGACTCTCCTTGCCGGAGAGGAACAGGGCGTGACCACCCAGCTGGAACATGCCGGTCTCAAAGGACACTCTCGTGCGGGTGGAGTTTTTCTCAAAAATCATGGCCAGGGTCTTGCCCCGGAGATAGTCGTGGGGAATGCGGTGTTTTTGGTCGTATTTCAGCTGGTCGGCGGTATTCAAAATCTGTACAATGTCCTCCTTGGACAGGTCCAGCAGCTTCAGAAGATCTTTTGTCATTGGGTGTTACTCTCCTTTAAACGGACTAAGGGTACGCTGGATGATGGCCAGGGCCTCATCCATTTCCTCCTTGGTAATGACCAGGGGAGGCAGGAATCGCAGCCCCGCCCCAGCAGTCAGGCACAGAAGACCGTTGTCAATGAGGGCGGCGGCCAACTCCCGGTTGGTCTTTTCACCCTTGACCTCCACCCCGATCATCAGCCCCAGCCCCAGGGTCTTGCCCAGGCAAGGCAGGTTCATGGCCTCCACGGCCTGGCGGATGTAGGCTCCCTTCTCTTTCACCTGCTCCAGCAGCCCATCGTCGATGCGGTCCAGCACATAGCAGGCCGCGGCAGCCGAGACCGGGTTGCCGCCGAAGGTGGTACCATGGGTGCCGGGAGTGAAAACATTGCAGCACTTCTCGTTGGCCATCACACCGCCGAAGGGAAGTCCGCCGGCAATGCCCTTGGCAAAGGATACCACGTCCGGGGAAATGCCATACTGCTGGAAGGCAAACAGGGTGCCCGTGCGGCCCACGCCGGTCTGCACCTCGTAAATGAGCAGCAGCCAGTCCCGCTTTTGGCACAGGTCGGCCATTCCCTTCACGAACTTCTCGTCCAGAGGCAGCACACCGCCCTCTCCCTGGACCAGCTCCATCATAACGGCGCACACATCATGGCCCGCCACCTCCTCCACGCTGTCCAAATCGTTGGCCGTGGCGTAGCGGAAGCCCTCGGTGAAGGGGAAGAAGTAGTCATGGAACTTGTCCTGGCCGGTGGCGGCCAGGGTGGTAATGGTACGGCCGTGGAAGGAGTTGCGCAGGGTAATCACGGTTCCCCGGCCTTTTCCGTACTTGTCATAGGAATATTTCCGGGCCAGCTTGATCATAGCCTCGTTGCTCTCCGCGCCGGAATTGGCAAACATCACATTGCTCATCCCCGTGCGGGTGCACAGCTTCTGGGCCACCTTGGCATAGGGCTCGGTATAAAAGAGGTTGGAGATGTGTCCCAGCTTGGCAGCCTGAGCGGCAACGGCCTGCTGCCAACCCTCATCGGCATAATCCAGAGAGCACACACCGATGCCGGCGGTAAAGTCGATGTACTTCTTGCCGTTGACATCCCACACGGTGGCCCCTTTGCCGTGGTCCATGGCCACCTGGAACCGCCCGTAGGCGTGCATGACATATTGCTCGTCCAGGTCTTTGATTTCTTCAAAGGTCATATTGCTGGCCCCTTTCTATGTATTCAGGCAGATCTGCCCCAAAGGGCAGCCTCTCTTACTGGATCAGCATGGTTCCAACGCCCGCGTCGGAAAGCAGCTCGATGAGGATGGAGTGCTCCACCCGGCCATCCAGAATGACGGCGGACTTCACGCCCGAACGCACCGCCTCCACACAGCAGTCCACCTTGGGGATCATGCCCCCGGTGATGACTCCCTCCCGCACCAGGGCGGGGACGGAGGAGAGCTGGAGCTCGGAAATGAGGGTGTTTTCGTCCTTAGGATCCCGGAGCAGACCCCGCACATCGGTGAGGAGAATGAGCTTCTCCGCTCCCAGAGCCACCGCCAGCTTGGCCGCTGCGGTATCGGCGTTCACATTATAGGACACCTCCGCGTCCATCCCCTGGGCCACGGTAGATACCACGGGAATATAGCCGTTGGAGAGGGCGTCGGTCACCGGGCGGGGGTCCACATGGCGGATTTCACCCACCAGGCCGTACTTCTCATCCAGCTTTCTGGCCTGGAACAGCCCTCCGTCCATGCCGCACAGGCCCAGGGCCCGGCCGCCGGTACGGTTTAGGGTTGCCACCAGGTCCTTGTTCACCTGGCCGCACAGCACCTGCTGAACGATCTCCATGGTCTCCTCATCGGTATAGCGCAGGCCGTCCACAAATTTGGACTCCTTGCCCACCTTTTTCAGCATACCGCTGATCTCAGGACCGCCTCCGTGGACCACCACCACCCGGATGCCCACCAGGGACAACAGGACGATGTCGGAAATGACGGCGTGGCGCAGTTCCTGGGAGATCATGGCGTTGCCGCCGTATTTCACCACGATGGTCTTGCCATAGAACTTCTGAATATAGGGCAGCGCCTCGGCCAGTACCTGGGCGCGATCCACTTCATTAAAAGACATGTTAAACTTCCCCCTCAGCTTCAAGACAGGAGTGAGAAGACGTCTGTTCTTCCCACAAGTCCTGTCTTTGATCTCCTATCGCTTCTCAGGTGCGATAGTCTCCGTTGATCTTTACATAGTCATAGGTGAGGTCGCAGCCCCAGCACTCGGCACTCTCCTCGCCCTCGTGGAGGTCCACCGCGATAATGACCTCCTTCTGGGACAGGATCTCCTTGGCCTTGTCCTCATCAAACACCAGGCCGTCGCCCTGCTTGCACACCAGAATCTCCCCGGCGCAGGACTGGAAGGACACATCCACATGCTCAGGCCGGAAGGGGGCCTTGGAGTAGCCCATGGCACACAGCACCCGGCCCCAGTTGGCGTCGGCGCCGAACATGGCCGCCTTCACCAGAGAAGAACCCACCACAGCTTTGGCCAGACGCTCGGCGCTCTCCTCGCTGCGGGCCCCGGTCATCTTGCAGGTGACCAGTTTGCTGGCCCCCTCCCCGTCCCCGGCAATGGCCCGGGACAGGTAACGGCACACATACTCCAGCGCCCCCAGGAAAGCCTCATAGCTCTCGTCCTTCCACTCGATGAGGGTGTTGCCTGCCATACCGTTGGCCAGCACCACGCAGGTATCGTTGGTGGAGGTATCTCCGTCCACGGTGACCCGGTTAAAGGTCCGGCCCACTACCTCGTGAAGGGCTTCGGAGAGCATCTCGTGGGTGATGGCACAGTCTGTGGTGATAAAGGCCAGCATGGTGCCCATGTTGGGGTGGATCATGCCGGAACCCTTGGCAATAGCCCCGATCTTGATCTCCTTGTCCCCAAGGGTAACGGAGACGGCAATCTCCTTTTTCACCGGATCGGTGGTCATAATGGCGTTGGCCGCGGCGTCGGAGCCATCGGCGCTGAGGGCGGCGGCAGCCTTGGGCATACCAGCCTGAATGGCAGAGATATTGATGGTCTGGCCGATGACGCCGGTGGAGGCCACTACAAAGTCCTCGGGCTCACGGCCGGTGGCTTGGGCGGCAGAAACGCACATGGCTTCAGCGTTCTCATGGCTCATGGGGCAGCAGGCGTTGGCGTTGCCGCTGTTGGCCACCACACCCCAGGCCACGCCGTTTTCCAGGTGGTCCATGGTCACATAGATGGGAGCGGCCTTCACCCGGTTGAGGGTATAAGTAGCGGCGGCGGTGCACTCCTTCTCGGAGAGAATGAGGGCCAGATCGTTTTTATCCGGGCTGCTGCTGGCCTTGACGCCGCAGTGGACGCCGCCGGCCTGAAAGCCCTGGGCGGCACACACGCCGCCGGAAATCTCTTTCAACATGATACTCACCTTTTCATTCCATATTCATTGGGGTATTCCCCGCGTTAGTCCACATTCAGTCCGGCAGTCTCCTCAAAGCCCAGCATCAGATTCATGTTCTGGACGGCGGCACCGCTGGCCCCTTTGCCCAGGTTGTCAAACTGAGCGCTGAGCAGGGTCTGATCTCCATTGCCGGAGACGGTAATTTCCAAATAGTCCTTGCCCGCCAGTTCATTGGTATAGAGCCGGGGACCGCTTCCTCCAAACTCCGCCACCCGGACCAGCTTCTGATCCTGGTAGTAGTTGCACAGCAGGTCCCGGATGTCCTGGGCACTGGGCTTTCCCTTCAAAAGGTTGTTCTGGAGCATGATGCAGGTGGTCATGCCCTTGTAGATATCCCCCAGCACGGGCAGGAAGTTGGGGGCCATGGTCAGGCCGGCCACCGTCTGCATCTCCGGCAGGTGCTTATGTCCAAGCCCCAGGGCGTAGGGGGCCGGGGAAGCCAGCCGGGGGTCCCGGTCAGGGGCTTCATACTCGGCGATGAGCTTCTTCCCCCCTCCGGAGTATCCCGTCAGGGAATAGCAGGCCAGGGGGTAATCTTTGGGCAGGATGTCCAGGTTGACCAGAGGAGCCACGGTGGACAAAAAGCCTGTGGCGTGGCAGCCGGGATTGGCCACACGGCTGGCAAATTTGATCCGCTGGCGCTGCCCGGGCAGCAGCTCGGCAAAGCCATAAACCCAACCCGGGGCAGTTCGGTGGGCGGTGGAGGCGTCGATCACCTTGGTCTTTGCGTTCTCAATGAGGGACACCGCCTCCACAGCGGCGGCATCGGGCAGGCACAGGAACACCAGGTCGGCGGCGTTCAGAAACTTCTTCCGCTCCTGGGTGTCCTTCCGCTTGTCCTCGTCAATGAGCAGCAGCTCAATGTCATCCCGGCCTCCCAGCCGCTCGTAGATCTGCAGGCCGGTGGTGCCCTCCTTGCCGTCGATATATACCTTGGGTTTGTTCATGTGTTCCACTCTTTTCTTTGAGATTGCGTTTTGGATTTGAAATTATTGTACCATCAACCTCTGGAATTGACAAATTCCTCAATGAGAGCAATCTGCTTTTCCACAGACTCCTTGCTGGGGCCGCCGTAGTTCCCGTCCGGAACACATCCGGACGGGGCCCCAGGGATTTAAACTCCTCGGCGAAAGTGAATTCCGCCTGCGGAATTTTCCGCTTCGCTCCAAATTACGCGCCTGGCGGCGCGCCCCGCCTTTGGCGGGGTTCCGGTCTCCGGCGGCTTACTTCTGCCGGGACTGAACAAACTCCTCAATGAGAGCAATCTGCTTTTCCACAGACTCCTTGCTGGGGCCGCCGTAGACCTTGCGCTCGTTGACACAGGTCTTCAGGGCCAGAGCCTCGTACACATCCTCGTCGAAGAGGGAGGAGATGGCCCGGAAGTCCTTCAGGGCCAGGGTATCCAGGGTATCCCCGGTTTTGATGCACATATTGACCAGCCGGCCCACGATCATGTAGGCCTCCCGGAAGGGCAGGCCCTTCTTGGTCAGGTAGTCGGCGCAGTCGGTGGCGTTGATGAAGCCTCCGGAAGCCGCCTTGGCCATATTCTTGGGACGGACGGTGAGGGTATCCAGCATGGCCCCGAATACGGGCAGGCACAGCTCCACGGTGTCGATGGCGTCAAAGAGGGCCTCCTTGTCCTCCTGCATGTCCTTATTGTAGGCCAGGGGCAGGGACTTCATCACCGTCAGCAGGGTGACCAGAGAGCCGTACACCCGGCCGGTCTTGCCCCGGACCAGCTCGGCCACGTCGGGGTTCTTCTTCTGGGGCATGATGGAGGAGCCGGTGGAATAGGCGTCGTCCAGGTCCACATACTTAAACTCCCAGGAGCACCACAGCACGATCTCCTCAGAGAACCGGGACAGGTGCATCATCAGGATGGACAGGGCGCTCAAAAGCTCGATGGCGTAGTCCCGATCGGAAACGGAGTCCATGGAGTTGTCGGTGGGCTTGGCAAAGCCCAGGGCCTGGGCGGTGGCGAAGCGGTCCAGGGGGGAGGTGGAGGTGGCCAGGGCGCCGGCGCCCAGAGGGCACTCGTCCAGCCGCTCCAGGCAGTCCTCCAGACGGGTGACGTCCCGCTTGACCATATTGGCGTAGGCCATCATGTAGTGGGCAAAGGTGGTAGGCTGGGCCCGCTGGAGGTGGGTGTAGCCGGGCATCACGGTGTCCAGGTTGGCCTTGGCCTTCTTGATGAGCACCTGCTCCAGATCCAGCACCTGCTTGATGATGACGGGGATCTCCTCCTTTACATAGAGGCGGGTGTCCACAGCCACCTGGTCGTTCCGGCTGCGTCCGGTGTGCAGGCGCTTGCCCGCGTCCCCAATGCGCTGGGTGAGCAGGGCCTCAATGTTCATGTGGATATCCTCGTTGTCCAGGGAGAACTCCACCTTGTCGTCCTCAATATCAGCCAGGATGGCCTTCAGGCCCTCAATGATCTTCTCAGCCTCATGCGCCTCAATGATCCCCTGCTTTCCCAGCATGGTGGCGTGGGCAATGGAGCCGGCGATGTCCTGCTTATAAAGCCGGGCATCAAAGCCGATGGAGGAGTTAAAGTCATTTACCAGGGTATCGGTCTCCTTTTGAAACCGTCCAGCCCAGAGTTTCATATTGCATTACCTCACTATTATAAAAGATAGAAGTGATGAAATAGGAGATAGGAGATATTGCGGCATAACGCACAACTCCTATCTCCTATCTTCTATCTCCTATCTGATTACTTCCGGATTGCTTACAGCTTTCCCTGCTCCCGCAGAGCCTGGACCTTGTCGGGCAGGCCCCACAGGTTGATGAAGCCCTGGGAATCCTTCTGGTCGTAGTCGCTCTCCTCAAAGGTCACCAGGTTCTCGGAATACAGGGTGCACGGAGAGGTGACGGAGGAGGTGATGATGTTGCCCTTATAGAGCTTGAGCTTCACAGTGCCGGTGACATACTTCTGAGTGTCCACAGCAAAGGCCTGGAGGGCCTCCCGCAGGGGGGTGAACCACTTGCCGTTGTAAACCAGATCGGCAAAGTCCACAGCCAGCTTCTGCTTCATGTGCTTGGTATCCTTGTCGATGGTGATCATCTCCAGCACCTCGTGGGCCCGGTAGAGGATGGTGCCGCCCGGAGTCTCATAGACGCCCCGGTCCTTCATGCCAACCAGCCGGTTCTCCACGATGTCCAGCAGGCCGATGCCGTTGGCGCCGCCCAGCTCGTTGAGCTTGCGGATAATGTCGCTGGCCTTCATCTTCTCGCCGTCAATGGCCACAGGCCAGCCCTTCTCAAAGTCCAGGGTCACATAAGTGGCCTTGTCGGGGGCCATGGCGGGGGACACGCCCATCTCCAGGAAGCCGGGCTTGTCATACTGGGGCTCGTTGGCGGGGTCCTCCAGATCCAGGCCCTCGTGGCTCAGGTGCCACAGGTTCTTATCCTTGGAGTAGTTGGTCTCCCGGGAGATCTTCAAAGGCACGTTGTGGGCCTCAGCGTAGTCGATCTCCTCATCCCGTCCCTTGATGTCCCACTCACGCCAGGGGGCAATGATCTTCATCTCAGGAGCAAAGCGCTTGATGGCCAGCTCAAACCGGACCTGATCGTTGCCCTTGCCGGTGCAGCCGTGGCAGATGGCGTCGGCGCCCTCGGCCTTGGCAATTTCCACCAGACGCTTGGCAATGATGGGCCGGGCAAAGGCGGTGCCCAGCAGATAGTCCTCATACTTGGCCCCCATCATCATAGAGGGGATAATGACCTCGTCCACCATCTCGTCGGTGAGGTCCTCCACATAGAGCTTGGAAGCGCCGGTCTTGATGGCCTTCTCCTCCAGGCCGTCCAGCTCGGTGCCCTGCCCCACGTCGCCGGAGACGGCGATGATCTCGGGGTTATCATAGTTCTCCTTCAGCCAGGGGATGATGATGGAAGTATCCAAACCGCCGGAATAGGCCAGCACAACTTTTTTTACCTGAGACATAATATATTCCCTCCAAAAATCAGCACGGCGTTTCTCTCTTCCTTTCCCGCAGACCTGCGCCCCGGGTGCCGTGCTTTGTTCGATGGGAACAGTCTACCACGCCACGGGCAGAAATGCAAGAGGTTTATTTGCATGATTATTCAAATACCCCCAATTTATTTCCGTGTATATTCACCAAAAACGAATATTATTAGGTATATTCCGGTTGAATATACATTTTTATGCATACCGTCAAAAGAAGCCGCCCCGGCAAATGCCGGGGCGGCGGAGGCGTGGTCTTTTATTTTATAGCTGAGAGAAGCCAAAGCTGTTGGCCAGAGCGTCGATTCTCTGTCCTTTCTGGCACATGGGACACTGCTTGGGCTGATAGCTGGCATAGCCGGGAATGTCGGCAGGCGTGAAGAGGCTGTAGACCGGGATGTCACCCACCTGCTCCAGCATGGTGAAGATGGCGGCGATGCCCTGGACCTGTCCGCCATAGTACTGCACACATTCCAGGCTGCGGGCCACCGTTTTGCCGGAGTTCACCGTGGAAATGAGAATCAGCACGTTTTTCCCCGAGACCATAGGCGTCAGGTTGTCCCGGAAGATCAGCTGCCCGTTGGAGTCATACTCCGGGGTAATGACGTTGATATTCTTGTCCTGATTGACGCTGAACCGGTCTCTCTTGGCCAGGTGGCGGGCCAGGAACGCCCCGATGACCTCGCTCCCGTCCAGACAGACAATGGTATCCACGCCCTTTTCATAGGCATACCGCTGGGCCAGCCACATGGCCGCTTCCCGGGCCATGGTGTGCTCGTGCTTCATGCGGGTGATGTCAATGTAATGGGTGTTGTGGGAGTGACGGGTGGCAAAGTGCCCGTCATAGACGGTTACCTCCATCTTTGGGTTATTGGGATGGCGGATGTGCAGTGCGTTCATGGTCAGACCTCCTGTCATTTAAAATATTGCTTGTTTGTATTATAGCACACTTAGTAATAAATAACAATCATTGTCAGAAATTCTTTTCTTTATTTGTTTATTTTTTCACATTCTTGTCAAAAAGGTCCCCGGCTTCCCAGCAGAGGGGAAACCGGGGGACTTTTTGTTTCGTTCGTTGGCCTCAGCCAGCCAGGATGGCAGAGGAGATGGCGTCAAAAACCGTATCCTGATCTTCACACATGACCATCAGGATGGTGCCGTCCTCCAACGTCTCCAGCTTGGCGTTGCTGGCTACCTCATACTGATCGGCCAGATACTGCTCAAAGCTGGCTTTCTGCGCATCAATGTAGCTCTGGAGCGCACTGGTCACTGTCTCAGCCTTCCCATCGGCGGGCATAACCGCGGCAATGCCATAGGCCTGCACGTTCATGACGGAGGAGCTGACAGCAAAGGCCTTCATGTCTTCCACCAGCAATCCCAGGTTCTCCAGAATAATGGCGGACATGTCGTCCTCCTTCACCTCGGTGAACACGGGATTATATTCCACCATCTCTCCGCCATTATCGGTGATGGCGGAGGAATAGAGCTCCGTGAGTTCCTCAGCGGTCTTGTCAGAGGCAGAACCAGACTTGCCGGAGCAGCCGGCCAGAGCGGTCACCGTAAGGGCCAGGGCAAGGGCAAGCGTTAAAATCTTTTTCATCAATTAATTCTCCTTTTTTCACGGGGGTGTTTCCCCTTGTTTTGCTACCGAGTGGTTGGACGGCGGTTTCTCCAAAAAGTTCCCACCAGATCCGAAATTAATTTTTCCCAGTTTTCACCTGTTCAAACCAGCCAAAAAAAAGAGGCCGGTTTTCCCACCGGCCTCAAAACACGATTTTTTACTTTGGGAAACGCAGGCGCACCGTGGTCCCCTGCCCCGGCGTGCTGTCCAGCTCCACCTGGGCATTGTGCAGGGCGGCAGAATGCTTGACGATGGACAGTCCCAGTCCGGTGCCGCCAATCTCTTTGGAGTGGCTCTTATCCACCCGGTAAAAGCGCTCAAATACCCGGTTTCGGTCCTCCTCCGGAATTCCAATTCCCGTATCCCGCACACTCACCAAGGCCCAATCTTTCTCCCCGGACACGGTCACCACAGCCTTTCCGCCGGGGCGGTTATACTTGATGGCATTGTCCAGCAGATTGTAGATCATCTCCTCCACCATGGAGGAAATGCCCAAAATGGTCTGCTCCTCTCCGGTAACCTCCACCGTGACCTCTTTCTGCTCGGCCATGGGGCGCAGCCGGTCTCCCACCGTCCGGGACAGCTCCAGCAGCGCAACTTCTCCCTTCTGCAGGTCGGCGCCTCCCTCATCCAGGCGGGAAAGGTGGATAATATCCTCCACCAGATGAATCAGTCTCTGGCTCTCCTTATAGATGTCTGCGGCAAAGCCGGTGATGTCCTCGGGCCGGACCAGGCCGTCCTTCATAATCTCAGCCATTCCGGAGATGGAGGTGAGAGGTGTTTTCAGTTCATGGGAAACATTGGCGGTAAACTCCCGGCGCATCTGCTCCCCCTGCTCTTTCTCGGTCACATCCAGCAGCACCAGCACCGCACCGGCACAGACATCCTCCCGGAACACCGGGTCGGCCAGCAGCTGCAGGCTGCGGCCATTCCGCTCCAGGTGTCCCTGGCAGCGCTTGCCCTCCAGCACCTGGTTGACCACCTGTCGGAACGGATCGGAGCGGTCCAGAGTGAGGACATTGGCCTCCTCAGCCGGAACCGGAGCCCCAAGCAGCTTCAGCGCCCCGGTATTATAGGACAGCACCCGTCCTTTGTGATCCAGAAGCAAAAAGCCCTCGGACATGTTCTCGGTAAGGGCGGTAAATTCCTGGCGGCGCTGCCGCAGCAGTTCGATCTGGTGTTGAATCGTATCGTTCTGGCGGCGAATCCGGGTAAGCAGCGGCGAGAGTTCATCGTAGACCGCATTGTGCTCCTCAGGGTGTTCCAGATCCAGCTCCAGAATGGGCCGGATAATGCCCCGGCTCAGCCGGGCGGACAGTACCGCCGCCAGGGCCATGGTCACCACCAGGATAAGAAGAATGGGCTGCACCATGGACAGCAGCAGACGCACCACCGTGTGCTGCTGTCCGGCCAGACGAATGACCGTACCGTCCTCCAGACGCTGGGCCACATAAATGGTACGCTGGGCAAGGGTGGCCGACTCCCGGCGGGCCGTACCCTGGCTGCCCAGCATGGCCTCCCGGATTTCCTCCCGGTCCGCGTGATTCTCCATGACAGAGGCGTCGGCTGTGTTGTCATAGAGCACTGTGCCGTCCTTGTCCACCCAGGTGATGCGGTTAGAGGCCCGCAGCCCTTCCAGGCAGTCCATCCCCATGGTCTCCACACCCTGGGCCACCAAAGCGGCCTCATTTTCCAGCTCAGTGGTCAGCCGCCCGGTGAAGTATTGATACAACATTCCCATAAAAAGGGCCACTGACAGCAGGAACACCCAAATTCCCACCGCCAGACAGTTGCGGAAGATTCTTTTCGTCATGTCCTTCTCCTCACAATTCCGGCGCTGCCCAAAAGGCAGAGGGCGCCGTGGGCTCAGTCCCCGGAGATTTTGTACCCCACGCCCCGCACCGTCTCAATATAGCTGCCGCACTCCCCCAGCTTTTGGCGCAGGGTCCGGACGTGGACATCCACGGTGCGGCTGGCCCCATCAAATTCATAGCCCCAGATGGTATTGAGCAGCTGATCCCGGGTAAACACCGTTCCCTGTCGCTCCATCAGCAGGGCCAGAAGCTGAAACTCCTTCAGAGTCAGGGTCACTTCCCGGTCGCCAACCCGGACCATATGCCGTTTGGGATCTACGGACAGTTTCCCGATCCGGCATACTCCCCGCTCTTCCTCCGGCGCACTGTGCCGCAGCGCAGCCCGAATGCGGGCCATCAGCTCCATCATGCCAAAGGGCTTTGCGATATAGTCGTCCGCCCCCTGGTCCAGGCCCAGCACCTTATCATACTCTGTGCTTTTGGCCGTAAGCATCAGGACGGGCAGCTTCCGGGTGGCCGGGTCTGCCCGCAGGCGCCCCAGCACCTGCAGCCCGTCCTCCTCCGGGAGCATAATGTCAAGCAAAAGCAGATCGGGTTTTTTCTCTCCAAGGGCGCGCCAGAACTGGGAGGGCCGTTCAAAGCCCTCCGCCTCCATTCCCTGGCTGTTCAGGGTATATACCACCAGCTTACGGATGCTGGCGTCGTCCTCTAAGATGTAAATCAATGGATTTCCCCGCTTTCTCTGCTTGTTCAGTCCTCTTCATATTCCCCGGTGATGGCATACTCCACCCACTGGGCAATGTTGCAGGCGTGGTCGCCGATACGTTCAAAGTATTTGGCCACCATCAGCAGATCCAGGCACAGCCCTCCGTCCCGTCCCTGAGAAATCAGGTCGGTGAGCTTCTCCCGCACTGCCAAAAACAGCCCATCCAGTTGGTCATCCCGGGCAATCACCGCATGAGCCAGATTCAGGTCTCCCCGCACGAAGGCGTCCACACTGTCGGTCACCATGCCGATGGCCGCCCGGGCCATATCGCCCACAGGGACTTCCACGATCACGCTGCTGCGCTTCATGTCTCGGGCAATCTCGGCAATATCGCTGGCCTGGTCGCCAATGCGCTCCATGTCGGAGATCATCCGCATGGCAGCGGAAACGGCACGCAGGTCGCTGGCCACAGGCTGCTGGCGCAGCAGAAGTTTCATGCACTGGCCCTCGATATCCCGCTCCTTGTGGTCAATTTCCTGTTCCAGATAGGTTGCACGGGACCCCAGCTGCCGGTCCCCCTCCAAATAGGCCTTTGTGGCCGCGGAGATGGCCTCCTCGCACAGAGCACCCATCTCGATGAGCTCTACGTTCAGCCGCTCCAGCTGTTCATGAAAATGGTTTCTCATATCAGCCAAACCTCCCGGTAATGTAGTCCTCCGTGCGCTTGTCCTTGGGCATGGAGAAGATCTGTTCCGTCTCACCGAACTCTACCAGCTCACCCAACAGGAAAAAGGCGGTATTGTCGGAGATACGGGCGGCCTGCTGCATGTTATGGGTTACCATGATGATAGTATAATCGTTTTTCAGTTCGGCGGCAAGGTCCTCAATCTTCGAGGTGGAAATGGGGTCCAGCGCGGAGGTGGCCTCGTCCATCAGAAGCACATCCGGCTTCACCGCCAGCGCCCGGGCGATGCAAAGGCGCTGCTGCTGGCCGCCGGAAAGGCCCAGAGCGGACTTCTTCAGCCGGTCCTTCACCTCGTCCCAGATGGCCGCACCCTGCAAAGACTGCTCCACAATCTCATCCAGCTTCACCTTGTTGCGGATGCCGTGGGTACGGGGGCCGTAGGCCACATTGTCATAGATGGACATGGGAAAGGGATTGGGCTTTTGAAAGACCATGCCGATGCGCCGGCGCAGATCGGTCACGTCCCGGCCGGGGGCGTAGATGTCCTCGTCCCGGTAGTAAAGGGAGCCCTCAATGCGCACACTGGGAATCAGGTCGTTCATGCGGTTGATGGAGCGCAGGAAGGTGGACTTGCCGCAGCCGGAGGGCCCGATGAGGGCGGTAATCTCATGCTCGGGAATGTCCATATTGATGGATTTCAGGGCGTGGTTTTCCCCATAATACAGGTTCAGATCCTGAGCCCTGAGGACAATCTGTTCACTCATAGATACAATACCTACCTTTATTTCTTTCTAAGCCCCTTGCCAACCAGCTTGGCAGCCATATTGATCGCCAGGGTAATGGCCAGCAGCACCACGGCCACAGAGAAGGCCAGATCAAAGTCCGCCCGCTCCTTGGCGTAGACATAGAGGGCCACGGTCAGGGTGGAGCCGGAGCTCTGCAGCAGGCTGGACAGCCCATCCCGGAAGTATTCCTGCATGGACATGCTCATGCCCACGGTATAGAGGAGCACGGCGGACTCGCCTACAATCCGTCCAATGGCCAGAATACAGCCGGTAACGATCCCGTCTACTGAGGAGGGAAGCACCACCGTGCGGATCATGTGCCACTTGCCCGCTCCCAGGCCCAGGGAACCCTCCCGGTAGCTCTGGGGCACCGTCTTCAAAGACTCCTGGGTAGTGCGGATGATGGTGGGCAGGGTCATAATGACCAGCGTCATGGAGCCGGCAATCAGGGTCTTGCCCAGCCCCAGGGTCTGGCAGAAGATCAGCGACCCCACCAGGGCGTAGAGGATAGAGGGGATACCCGCCAGGGTCTCGGTGGCGTACTCAATGGCCGTCACCAGGCGGTGATTGGAGGCATATTCGGTCAGATAGATCGCCGCGCCCACCCCCAGGGGGAGCACCACCACCAGCGTGGCCACAATTACATAGATGGTGTTCTGAATGGCAGGCAGAATACCGTCCACCCCTTTGAGCACACTCTCCTCCGAGGTCAAAAACTCCCAAGTCAGGTTGGGAATACCTTTGTAGAAGATATAGCCCAGTAGAAAGATCAGCAGCGCCACTACCAATCCGGAAGCCAGATAAATGAGGGTACGCATCCCAACTTCATAGGCCCGGCGGCGGGGAGAAAGCCCGCTTGCCTTGGCCACCGAAACGGGAGGATTGCCCACCATGGTCTTTGTCATAACCTTAGTCCTCCTTGTTCCGCTTCAAAAACACATTGAGCAGAACGTTAATGCACATGATAAACAGGAACAGCACAAGGCCGATGGAAAACAGAGCCTGGCGCTGCAGGCCGCTGGAGTAGGACAGCTCGCTGGCAATGCCCGTGGTCAGGAACTTGACGCTGGTGAGCAGCCCGGGCATGTTGGCCACATTGCCCGCCACCATCAGAATGGCCATGGCCTCGCCAATGGCCCGGCCCACACCCAGCACCACAGCGGCGGCGATTCCGCTTTTGGCCGCCGGAGCACTCACCCGGAAGTAGGTCTCCAGTTCCGTAGCGCCCAGGGCCAGGCTGGCCTCCTCATACTCCCGGGGCACCGCCTTCAGGGCGGTCTCAGACACCGAGATGATAGAGGGCAGAATCATAATGGCCAGCACCACAATGGCCGCCAGCAGACTCTCACCGGCAGGGGTATGGAAGGTCTCCCGGATCCAGGGGACCAGCACCATCATGCCCACCAGGCCGTACACCACCGAAGGAATACCCGCCAGCAGGTCTACCACAGGCCGGATGACACCTGCCACCTTGGGAGAGGCTACCTTGGCCAGATAGATGGAGGTCAGAAAGCCAATGGGCACACCAATGAGAATGGCTCCGGCGGTGCCATAGATGGAGGTGAGGATCATGGGCAGAATTCCGAAGGCAGGATCGGTCTTGTTGGTGGACTCCCAACGGGTACCGAAGAGAAATTCCACCAGCCCAATCTCCCGGATAGCAGGCAGTCCGGAGATGATGAGGTATATGGTAATGAGCAGTACAAAGACGATGGCAATGAATCCGCACACAAAGAACAGCCCCTGCATGCCCCGCTCCATCGCCTGCTTTCCCTTTACCGCCCCCTTAGGTGGGGCAGTGAGACAATGATCTTTCATCGTTATCAACCTTTTCCTATCAAAATCCAGCTCCTCAGCTGAAACAAACTCCGAAGTTTGGGCGGAGCTTGTTTGAACCGGGGAGGCACATTTCAAAGCAAGCCCCCCGCGGGGGGCTTGCTTTGAAGGCTTTCGGCACGTTAGGCCTGGGGAGACACAGCGCCGGCGGCGGCGATGTACTCAGCAACCTCAGCGCTGGTGGCGTAGTCCAGGAACGCCTGGGCAGCCTCGGAGAGCTCGGTGCCCTCCTTGGTGACCATGACGAAGGGACGCTGGATCTCATAGGTACCATCCTTCACAGTGGCCTCAGAGGGGGTCACACCGTTGACCTTTACCGCGATCACGCTCTCATCCACAGCGGACAGAGAGGCATAGCCAATGGCATTGGGGTTGCCGGCCACAGCGCCCACCATATCACCGGTGGAAGAATACTCATTGGTGTAGACGCAGGCGTCCTCCACACCCACGATCTCCTCAAAGGCGCCGCGGGTACCGGAGCCGGACTCACGGCCGAACACGGCGATCTCCGCGTCAGCGCCGCCCACCTCGGACCAGTTGGTGATCTCACCGGAGAAGATCTTGGCAATCTGCTCCACAGTCAGGTCGGCCACGGTGTTCTCGGGGTTGACCACAACCGCCACACCGTCCAGAGCCACAATGTGGGCCACGGCGCCCTGCTCCTCCTCCTCAGCCTTCAGGGCACGGGAAGACAGGCCGATGTCCACAGAACCGTTGAGCACGTTGGTAATGCCGGAGCCGGAGCCGGAACCGGTATAGTTTACATTGACGCCGGGCTGAACCTCCTTAAAGGTCTCCTTCAGAACCGCCATCACGTCGGCCATGGAGGTGGAACCGTCGGTATTCACGGTACCGGTGATCTCCTGGGTGGCGCCGGTATTTCCGGCGCTCTGGCTGGTGCTGGTGGTGGTGCTGCCAGTCTCAGAGCCGGCAGTGGAGGTCTCGCCGCCGCCGCAGGCGGTGAGGAGGGACAGGGCCATGACAATGGACAGGCCCAGGCAAGTCAGTTTTTTCATTGTTAAGTACTCCTTTTTTGTTTTACATTTGGGTCTTGCTTGGCTTACGGTGCTCAGTATAAAAAAGGAATGTAAAATGCGAAACCTCAGTTATGTTAAATCCATGTAAAATCAAAACAGAGGCCTGGAGCAAACTGTTCCAAGCCTCTGTTTTCACTGGATTTTCTGAGATTTTGTCAGCCCCGGTCTTCCACCGGGTCCCTGTCACGAAACAGCAGAGTCACACACCAGACGGCGGACAGACCCACCAGGGTGTAAATGACGCGGCTGATCATGCTTGCGGAGCCTCCGCAGGCAAAGGCAACCAGATCGAACCGGAACAGACCCACGCTGCCCCAGTTCAGGCCGCCGATGATCAGCAGCGTCAGGGCAATTTTGTCCATTACCATGTCAGACCACCTCCTTCAATGGGGTTGCGCAGGTAGTTTGACCCGGGGACAAAAATTTTATGCAAGCTTTGTAAAAATCACTTCAGCGCCTGGGGACCAAAGCCGTTGGGGAGCAGCTGGGACAGCTTTCTTTCCACAAAGCTGCCATCTGCCCTTGCCGCCAGCACCCGGAGGTTGGGCGCAAACTCGTAAAGCATCTGCCGGCAGGCGCCGCATGGCCAGCAGTAATCCGTCCCCGTCCCCGCAATCGCAATGGCCGTCCAGCCCTCCTGGCAGCCCTCGCTGACCGCTTTAAGCAGGGCGGTGCGCTCAGCACAGATGGTGGAGCCGTAGGCGGCATTTTCCACATTGCAGCCGGTAAACACCCGCCCGTCCTCACACATAAGCGCCGCGCCTACGGGAAACTGGGAGTATGGAACGTAGGAAAATTTCTGCATTTCAATGGCCTTTTGCACCAATTCCTGATCTGTCATAGCCTCTCCTCCTTTTTTCCTATCATACCCGCAGAAATTATATCTTGCAATCCCATTTTTTTCGTACTATAATAATGCCCAAAGCCGTGGGACAATGGCTGGACAAAAAGGGAGCTCGCAAACGGGCTGAGAGGAAGCTGTGCGCTTCGACCTGTGACCTGATTTGGGTAATGCCAACGTAGGGAGATCGTTTTTCCGGTATATACCGTGGGACCATCTTTCTAAGGAAGGATTATCCCACGGTTTATTTTTTACTTTGGAGGAATGATCTATGCTCGGAACCTGTCTCAACCAGGTGCGCCAGAACTCCCCTCTGGTGCACAACATTACCAACTATGTCACCGTCAACGATGTAGCCAACATCCTGCTGGCCTGCGGGGGCAGCCCCATTATGTCCGACGACATCCAGGATGTGGAAGACATCACCTCCATCTGCGGGGGACTGAACATCAACATCGGCACTCTGAATCAGAACACCATCCCCTCCATGTTTGCCGCCGGAAAGAAGTCTAATGCCCTGGGCCACCCCGTCCTGCTGGACCCCGTGGGGGCAGGCGCCAGCGCTCTGCGCACCCAGACTGCTCTGAAGCTGATGGAGGAGGTCAAATTCACCGTCATCCGGGGCAACATCTCCGAAATTAAAACTCTGGCCGCCGGCTCGGGCAGCACCCGTGGCGTGGACGCCGACGTGGCCGACGCGGTGACGGAGGAAAATCTGGATGCCTCCGTGGCCTTTGCCAAGGCCATGGCCGCCAAAACCGGGGCCGTCATCGCCATCACCGGTGCCATCGACCTGGTGGCTGACGGAGAGCGGTGCTACGTGATCCGCAACGGCCGCCCTGAGATGGGGAAGATTACCGGCACCGGCTGTCAGCTGTCCGGCCTCACCACCGCCTATGTGGTGGCCAATCCCGGCAACGAGCTGGAAGCTGTGGCCGCCGCCGTGGCCTCCATGGGGCTGGCCGGTGAGATCGGCTGGGCCAACATGGCCCCCACCGACGGCAATTCCACCTACCGCAACCGGATCATCGACGCCATCTTCCACATGGACGCGGAGACCCTGGACAAGGGGGCCAAGTATGAAGTGCGATAAAAAGGACCTGCTCCTCTACGCCGTCACCGACCGCGCCTGGCTGGGGGAACGCACCTTGAAGGAGCAGGTGGAGGACTCCCTGAAAGGCGGGGCCACCATGATCCAGATCCGGGAAAAGCACCTGGACCGGGACGCATTCCTGACGGAAGCCCTGGAGTTGAAAGCATTATGCAACCAGTACAGCGTTCCCTTCCTGGTCAACGACGATGTGGACCTGGCCGTGGAAGTGGGGGCCGACGGGGTCCACGTGGGCCAGCATGATATGGAGGCGGGACAGGTCCGCTCCAAAGTCGGCCCGGACATGATCCTGGGCGTCTCTGCCCAGACGGTGGAGCAGGCTCTCCGGGCCCAGGAGGCCGGGGCCGACTATCTGGGGGTAGGGGCCGTGTTCCCCACCGGCACCAAGGACGATGCGGACGCGGTGAGCTACGATACCCTCCGGGACATCTGCCAGGCGGTGGACATCCCGGTGGTGGCCATTGGCGGAATTACCAAGGACAACGTTAGTTCTCTCTCCGGCAGCGGCATCTGCGGCATCGCTGTGGTCTCCGCCCTCTATGCCCAGAGGGATATTGAGGCCGCCGCCCGGGAGCTTTTGGCTCTTACCAAAGAGATGGTGGCCCAATGAAGCCCAAGGGAGCCATCTTTGACCTGGACGGTACCCTGGTGGATTCCATGTACATCTGGGACTGGGTTCCCGGGGAGCTGATCCGCCAGCTGGGGGGCAATCCCCCGGAGGATCTGGCCCAGGCACTGACGGAGCTGAGCCGGGAAGAGGCGGCGGAATATCTGATCGGCCGCTTCCACCTCACCCAGACGCCGGAGGAGATTCTCCAGGCCGTCAACGACCTGGTCAGCGGGGCTTACCGGAATACAGTTCCCATGAAGCCTGGTGCGGATGTTCTTCTGGCGCGGCTGCACCAGGCCGGAATCCCCTGCGGCATCGCCACTGCCAGCGAAGCCTTCCAGGCCCAGGATGCCATGGAGCGCCTTGGACTGTGGAAGTATTTCCAGTTTGCCATCAGTTCGGGCGAGTACGGCTCCAAAAGCCGTCCGGATATCTATCTGGAGGCCGCCCACCGTCTGGGCGGGGAGCCGGGGGAGATTCTCGTTTTTGAGGATGCCCTCCACGCCGCCCGCACCGCCAGCGCAGCAGGCTTTCTGGTGGCAGGGGTCTACGACCCCTCCGCCCAGGCCGAGCAGCAGGCCCTCCAGAAGCTGTGCCGGTGGTATCTGCCCCGGCTGGACGAGCCCGGCTTTCTCCAGCAGCTGCAAGATATGGAATAAATCATAGAAAGCCAGCGGCCGCAGGCCGCCAGCCGGGGGGCAGCCCAGCGCAAGCGGGTGCACCCCGGAGAGGAGGAGCAGCGAAATGAGCGAGGTTTCCCGCTTGCGGGGAAACGAGGGATATGGAGCTTGCTCCGACGGCGCGCACTTCTCCGTCCCCAAATCGCAGCCCAGCGCCAGCGGGTGCGATTTGGAAAGGCGGAGCGGCAAAATGAGCGATTTTTCGCGTTTACGCGGAAATAAGCGATATGCAGCCCGCGACGACTTGGGGGCACCACCTGTCGCCGCGCTATAAAACTTCAATGCGACCAACAGAAAGGAGTCTTTGTATGAAAACCGCATTGACGATCGCTGGAAGCGACTCCAGCGGAGGCGCCGGAATCCAGGCCGACATCAAGACCATGACCGCCAATGGCGTATACGCCATGAGCGCGGTCACCGCCCTGACGGCCCAGAACACCACCGGCGTCTATGGTATTTTAGAGTCCACCCCCGATTTTCTCGCCCAGCAGCTGGACTGCGTATTTACGGATATCTTCCCCGACGCGGTCAAGATCGGCATGGTCTCCTCCACCCCTCTCATTGAGGTCATTGGGGAGAAGCTCCGGTCCTACCGGGCGAACAACATCGTGGTAGACCCGGTTATGGTGGCCACCAGCGGCTCCCGGCTCATCTCCCAGGAGGCCGTGGACGCGCTGAAGAGCCTTCTGCTCCCCCTGGCCGCCGTTCTCACACCCAACATTCCCGAGGCGGAGGTTCTCTCCGGCCTCACCATTTCCTCCCCGGCGGATATGGAGCGCGCCGCCCAGGTCATCGGCCAGGCCTACGGCTGCGCCGTTCTCTGCAAGGGCGGCCACAACCTCAACGACGCCAATGATCTTCTGTGGCAGGATGGCCAGGCCATCTGGTTCCAGGGCCGCCGGATTGACAATCCCAACACCCACGGTACCGGCTGTACCCTCTCCTCCGCCATCGCCTCCAACCTGGCCAAGGGCTACCCCCTGGATCAGGCCGTAGAGCGCGCCAAGGACTACATTTCCGGCGCGCTGGAAGCTATGCTGAACCTGGGCCATGGCAGCGGGCCGCTTAACCACGCCTTTGCCATCACCGGCCCTTACACCGCCCAGCCCAATGTACTATAAGGAGGAGAATGGAATGGATCGCAATTATACTACTCAGATGGACGCCGCCCGCCGGGGCATTGTCACCCCTCAGATGGAGACGGTGGCCCGGAAAGAACACATGACCGTGGCAGAGCTTATGCCCCTGGTAGCCGCCGGAAAGGTGACCATCCCCGCCAACCGCCTGCACACCTGCCTGGACGCGGAAGGCATCGGCTCTATGCTGCGCACCAAAATCAACGTGAACCTGGGAGTCTCCCGGGACTGCAAGGACTACGATGTGGAAATGGAAAAGGTCCTGTCCGCCGTGAACATGGGCGCGGAGGCCATTATGGACCTGTCCAGCCACGGCAACACCCAGCCCTTCCGCCAGAAGCTCACCCATGAGTGTCCGGTGATGATCGGCACTGTCCCCGTCTATGACAGCGTTATCCACTATCAGCGGGACCTGGCCACTCTCTCTGCCCGGGACTTTATTGATGTGGTCCGGCTCCACGCCCAGGACGGTGTGGACTTCGTTACCCTCCACTGCGGCATCACCCGCAAGACCATCGACCAGATCCGTAAGCACAAGCGGAAAATGAACATCGTCTCCCGGGGCGGCTCCCTGGTCTTTGCATGGATGTGCATGACCGGCGAGGAGAACCCCTTCTACCAGTATTATGACGAGATCCTGGACATCTGCCGGGAGTACGACGTGACCATCTCCCTGGGCGACGCCTGCCGCCCCGGCTGCCTGGCCGACGCCACCGACGTATGCCAGATCGAAGAGCTGGTACGCTTGGGCGAGCTCACCAAGCGGGCCTGGGAAAAGGACGTTCAGGTGATGGTGGAGGGCCCCGGCCATGTTCCCATGGACCAGATCGCCGCCAACATGAAGGTACAGCAGACCATCTGCATGGGCGCTCCCTTCTACGTGCTGGGCCCCCTGGTCACCGACATTGCCCCCGGCTATGACCACATCACCGCCGCCATCGGCGGGGCCATCGCCGCCATGAGCGGAGCCGCCTTCCTGTGCTATGTCACCCCCGCCGAGCACCTGGCCCTGCCCAACCTGGAGGATGTGAAGCAGGGCATCATCGCCAGCAAAATTGCCGCCCACGCCGCCGACATCGCCAAGGGCATCCGGGGCGCCCGGGACATGGACGACAAAATGGGCGACGCCCGCCGGGCGCTGGACTGGGAGGGCCAGTGGGCCTGCGCCCTGGATCCGGAGACCGCCAAGGCCATCCGGGCCGACCGCTCCCCGGAGCATGACGATACCTGCTCCATGTGCGGCAAGTTCTGCGCGGTGCGCTCCATGAACAAGGCTCTGAGCGGCGAGTACATCGACATTCTTTGACGTCACCCAGGAGGCAATACCATGACCTTTTTGGAAGAATGTATTCAGGACAGCCTCCCCGTCTGGGAGCGCTGCCTGAACACCCCCTTTGTCCGCGGGATTGGGGACGGCACCCTGGATGAGGCCTGTTTTAAAGGCTACATTGTAGATGACAGCCTCTACCTCCGGGAATACACCAAAGTGTTTGCCTGGGGCATCCTCCACTCCCACGATATGGACGAGATCCGCAGCTACTACTCCCTTCTGGCCTTCATCCGGGAGAGCGAGGACCGCACCCGGCAGTACTATCTCCAGCGCTACCAGCTCACCGACCGGGACATTCAGCCCCTCCCCCTCCGGGGAGAAAACCGGGCCTATGTGGACTACATGATTGCCGCCGCCCGGGAGGGCCAGGGGGCCGCCGAGTGCATGATGGCGTGTCTGCCCTGTATGCTCAGCTACGGCTGGATATTTGGCGAGCTCATCCGCCGCTGTCCCGGGGTGAACGCCACTCCCTATTGGCCCTTTGTCCGGGACTATGCGGGCAACCAGTATGAAACGGTGTGCGCGCAGTGGGCGGACTTTACCAACGCCGTATGCCGGGACCTGGAGCCTGAACGCCAAGAGCGCTGCCGGGAGATTTTCTACCAGTGCTCTGTCCATGAACTCCGGTTCTGGGAGATGAGCGCCCGGCCCCGGAAGGATCTATAACCCTATACAAAAAGGCGCGGCCAAGCTTGGCCGCGCCTTTTTCGTTATTCTCCCGCCAATCTGGCCCGCAGGCCGGAGTAGCGCCGGGTCTGACGGTTGTTGGCCACCATTTGGGCGGCCACCTGCTCGTCTCCCACTAAAATAAATAACTCCTTGGCTCGGGTGACGGCGGTATACAGCACCCCCCGGGTCATCAGCATAGGGGCTCCGTCCAAGGCCGCCAGAATGACCGCCTGGTACTCACTGCCCTGGGCCTTATGTACCGTCACAGCGAAAGCGGGCTCCAGTTCCCCCAGCATGTCCGGGGAATACTCCACAATTTTCCCTTCAAAGTCCACGGTGATGACTTCCCGGTCAATGGAGCGAATGATGCCGATGTCCCCGTTGAACATGCCCATGCCCGAGTCCGTTCCGTGCTCCTCCCGCCAGAGAACGTCGTAGTTGTTGCGCACCTGCATCACCCGGTCGCCCTCCCGGTAAACCCAGTCGCCGAAGCGCCGCTCTCCTTTCCCCTCCAACGGTGGATTCAATGCCTGCTGGAGGGCCTGATTGAGGGCCCGGGTTCCGGTGCTCCGCCGCCGTGTGGGGGAAAGCACCTGGATCTGATCGGGTGGAATTCCCATGCGCTCGGGAAGCCGGCGCCGGCACAGGTCCACAATGGTGTCCAGAGCGGACTGGCCCTCCCGGCGGCTGAGGAAGAAAAAGTCCCCCTCATTTCTCCGCAGATCAGGGAGCTGTCCGTGGTTAATCATATGGGCGTTGCGGACAATGGCGCTCTGTGCCGCCTGGCGGAAAATTTCCGTCAGGCAGACGGTGGGTACCACGCCGCTGCGGATGAGGTCGGCAAACAGGTTCCCCGGCCCCACCGAAGGGAGCTGATCCGGGTCTCCCACCAGCACCAGCCGGCAGTCGTCCTCCAGGGCATCCAGCAAAGCGGCCATGAGAGGCAGATCTACCATGGAGGTCTCATCCACAATGACGGCCTGGGCCTTCAGAGGGTCGTAGGAATTTTTGGTGAACACCAGCCGCCCGGTGTGGGGGTCAAAGCCCGTTTCCAGCAGGCGGTGAATGGTAGATGCATCCGTCCCACACAGCTCCCCCAGACGTTTGGCTGCCCGGCCCGTGGGGGCGGCCAGGGCGGTGTCCAGCCCCAGGGCGTCGAAGAGGGCC
>CALWYG010000005.1 GCA_944385695.1 uncultured Oscillospiraceae bacterium
AACAAAAAGCTGGTGGACAGCCAGGCGGAAGAGGTCGATACCTCGGCAGGTACCGCCGCCGACGTAGATGAGGTCATGAAAAAGTATGACCGCGAATCCAACACCCGCATTTGGGAGGGGACGCCCAAGATGATCGTAAAGGCGATCATGGTGCTCTTCTCTGTGTACTGTATCTATGTGACCCTGTTTGTGGGCGGCCTGCTGGAGATCCGGCTGACCCGCTTCCTGGCGTTTATCCTGGTCATTGGCTATCTGAACTTTCCCATCAAGAAGGGGATCACCAAGGTCAACTATCTGCCGTGGTACGACTGGATCATTATGATCCTGGGTGCAGGCTCGTTCCTGTACTTCTCCTTCCGGGCCCGGGAGATCCTGATGTTGGCCACCAAAGTATCCAAAGATCCGCTGCTGGTGGCCATCGCAATCATCGGCACGCTGGCGCTGGTGGAGCTGTGCCGCCGGTGTGTGGGCCTGCCCATTCTGTGTGTGGCCGGCGCTCTGCTCATCTACACCTTCGCCACGGTCCGCTTCGGCAAGGTGGTGTATGACCTGTTCTTCACCACCAACGGCATTATGGGTACTCCCGTTCAGGTGTGCTCCAAGTACATCGTAGTGTTTATCATCTTCGGCGCGTTCCTGGAGCGTACCGGTATTTCCAACTTCTTCATCAACCTGGCAAACTCCATTGCCGGCTCCTCTGCCGGCGGTCCCGCCAAGGTGGCGGTTATTTCCTCCGCCCTGTGCGGCATGGTGTCCGGCTCCTCCGTGGGCAACACCGTGACTACCGGTTCTGTGACCATCCCCATGATGAAGCGCACCGGCTATAAGCCGGAGTTCGCCGGCGCCGTCGAGGCCTCTGCTTCCACCGGCGGCCAGATCATGCCCCCCATTATGGGCGCTGCGGCCTTCCTGATGGCCGAGTATATGGGCGTTCCCTATGGCCAGGTGGCTCTGAAGGCCGTCCTGCCCGCCGTGCTGTACTTCACCGGCATCTACATCGCCGTCCACCTGGAGGCCAAGAAGCTGGGCCTGAAGGGTATCCCCCGCAGCGAACTGCCCCGGATCATCAGCCTGCTGCCCAAGATCTACCTGCTGCTGCCCCTGGTAGTGCTGGTGGTTATGGTGTCCCTGAACATGCGCACCATGCAGTTCTGTGCCGCTGTGGCAATTATCATTACCATCCTGGTAGGCCTTGTGAATAAGGACGACCGCATCACTCTGGCTAAGTTCTTTGACGCTCTGGAGGCTGGCGGCAAGGGCACCATCACCGTGGCTGTGGCCTGCGCCATGGCCGGTATCGTGGCCGGCTGCATCACCTCCACCGGTCTTGCTTCCAAGCTCATCACCGCCATCGTGGCTGTGTCCGGCGGCAAGGCGTTTGTCGCCCTGTTCCTGACCATGCTGTGCTGTATCGTTCTGGGTATGGGCGTGCCCACTACCGCCAATTACTGCATCATGGCTTCTACCTGCGCTCCCATTCTGATGAGCCCGGAGATCGGCATCCCCGCCGTGGCCGCGCACTTCTTCGTGTTCTACTTCGGTATCGTGGCCGACATCACCCCGCCCGTGGCTCTGGCCGCCTACGCCGGCTCCGCCATTGCCAAGGCCCCGCCCATGAAGACCGCCTTCAACGCCACTCGTCTGGCCATCGCCGCGTTCATCGTGCCTTACATCTTTGCTATGAACCCGGCCATGCTCTTTGAGTTTGACGTGACCGGCTTCGCCGCGGTGCTCCAGGTGATTCAGATCTGCGTCACCTCTCTGCTGGGCATTTTCGGTGTGGCTTCCGCTCTGAACGGCTTCCTGTTCAAGCCTATGAACATCCTCTTCCGTGTGCTCATGGCTGCCGGCGGTCTGGCTATGCTGGTGCCCGAGCCCATCTCCGATGTGGTGGGCCTGGTCATTGTGGCCGGTATCTACATCTTCCTGCGCGTGACCACCAAGAAGGAAGCGGCTGCCGCCTGAGAAGCGGACGCAGCGCCGTATAGACCTCCCCAAAGCCGCAGGCCCAAATAGGGCTTGCGGCTTTGCTTATGATCGATTATAATAAAGAGAAACCGGAAGGGACCGGAAATTCACTGATTTTGGAGGGAACGTCCATGGAGAAGCTGCTGGAACTGCTGGAGCAGGACTGCACCATGTCCACGGCTCAGCTGGCCGCCGCCGCTGGAGTGCCGGAGGCAGAGGCAAAGGCCGCCATTAAAAAATATGAAGACGAGCGGGTTATTTTGGGCTATCAGGCCATCATCGACTGGGACCGGGTGCGGAAAGAGACGGTGACCGCCCTGATCGAGGTGAATGTGACCCCTCAGTCCATCGACGGCTTTGACCGCATTGCCGAGCGCATCTACCAGTATGACGAGGTGGAGAGCATGTATCTTATGAGCGGCTCTTTTGACCTGGCCATTATCATCTCTGGGCGTACCCTGCGGGAAGTGGCCATGTTTGTGGGCGACCGCCTGTCCACCATCCAGGGCGTCACCGGCACCGCCACCCACTTCATTTTGAGAAAATATAAAGAGAAGCACCTGGTGTTCCGTCCCCAGGAGCCTGAGGAAAGGGAGTACATCTTCGTATGAATTACGACAACATCCTGAATGAAAAGATTCAGGGGATCAAACCCTCTGGAATTCGAAAGTTTTTTGACATTCTGGAGGAGATGACCGACGCCATTTCGCTGGGCATCGGGGAGCCTGACTTCGTGACCCCCTGGCACATCCGGGACGCGGGCATCTACTCCCTGGAGCGCGGCCACACCAAGTATACCTCCAACGCCGGCATGCTTCAGCTTCGGCGGGAGATTGCCGCTTACCTCAACCGCCGCTTTGATTTGCAGTATGACTACAACGGCCAGATTCTGGTCACCGTGGGCGGCAGTGAGGCCATCGACCTGGCCCTGCGGGTGCTGGTCAATCCCGGGGATGAAGTGATTGTCCCCGTGCCCTCCTTCGTGTGCTATGGCCCGCTGGCCGAGATGGCTGGGGGCGTGCCCAAATATATTGAGCTCAAGGCGGAGGATCAGTTCCGTCTGACCCCCGAGCAGCTGAGGGCCGCCATCACCGACAAAACCAAGGTGCTGGTGCTGCCCTTCCCCTCCAACCCCACCGGAGGTATTATGGAGCGCCGGGATCTGGAGGCCATTGCCGAGGTTCTGCGGGGCACTGACATCATGGTCATTTCCGACGAGATCTACGCCGAGCTCACCTATGGCCAGCGCCATGTGTCCCTGGCCAACCTCACCGACATGTATGAGCGCACCGTGGTGGTCAACGGCTTCTCCAAGAGCCATGCCATGACCGGCTGGCGCATGGGCTATGTGTGTGCCCCCAAGCCCATTATCGCCGCCATGACCAAGCTGCACCAGTTTGGCATCATGTCCGCCCCCACCACCAGCCAGTACGCCGCGGTGGAGGCCATGCGCAATGGCGACGGGGACATCGAGCATATGCGGGAGGAGTACGACCGCCGCCGCCGGTATCTGGTGGAAAACCTCAACCGCATCGGCCTTTCCTGCTTCGAGCCCAAGGGTGCCTTCTATGTCTTCCCTGACATTCGCTCCACGGGTCTGACCAGCGAGGAGTTCTGTGAGCGCTTCCTGATGGAGGAGAAGGTGGCTGTCATCCCCGGCAACGCCTTCGGTCCCGGCGGCGAGGGCTTCGTGCGGGCCTGCTACGCCGCGTCCATGAAGGATATTGCCGAGTCCATCGCCCGGATGGACAACTTCCTGGCCAACCTGCGCCGCAAGCAGGGACGGGAAGGCTGAGGACTGGAAAAGGAGCATTTGATATGAATGTTGTCTGTTTGGATATGGAGGGGGTCCTGGTCCCCGAGATCTGGATCGCCTTTGCCGAGGCCAGCGGGATTCCCGAGCTGAAGCGCACCACCCGGGACGAGCCCGACTACGATAAGCTGATGACCTGGCGCCTGGGCATTTTGAAGGAGCACGGCCTGGGGCTCAAGGAAATTCAGGCCACCATCGCCACCATCGACCCCCTGCCTGGCGCCAAGGAGTTCCTGGACAAGCTGAGAAGTGAGACCCAGGTCATCATCCTCAGCGACACCTTTGAGCAGTTTGCCAAGCCCCTGATGGAGAAGCTGGGCTGGCCCACCATCTTCTGCAACACCCTGGAGGTGGGGGAGAACGGGGAGATCACCGGCTACCAGATGCGCTGTGAGAAGTCCAAACTCACCACGGTGAAAGCCCTGCAGTCCTGCGGCTTTGATACCATCGCCGCCGGGGACAGCTTCAACGACCTGGGCATGATCCAGGCCAGCAAGGCGGGATTCCTCTTCAAGAGTACCCAGGCCATCAAGGCCGACCACCCGGAGCTTCCCGCCTTTGAGGAGTTTGACGACCTGCTCCACGCCATTGAGGAGGCTCTGTAAGAACAAGACCATCGGGGAAAAACGCTTGGGAGGTAGCTCTATGTTCTTCGGCTATTGTATCCTCTTTGCCGCTATTTTGGTCGCAGCATACTTTTTCTGTGCGATGATCGGCGGGGAGATTATGGCGTATATCCTGGGATTTGCAATTCTGGTGGCAGCTCTGGCCGCACTGGCTACTATTGTGACGAAGCTTGGAGACCTGGAGGAAAAGATCGACAAGCTTCTGAAAGAAAAGAAGGATACACATGAAAACTAATTTTCCGTTTCAGCCGGCCAATATCCTCCTGCCTCAGAACTGTGATCTGAGTCTGTGGAGCGTGGTGGCCTGCGATCAATATACCTCCCAGCCCGAGTATTGGCAGCGGGTGGAGGAGCGGGTGGGCCGTGCACCTTCGGCCCTGCGCCTCATTCTCCCCGAGAGCTGCCTGGAGGGCCCCAACGTGGAGACCGACATCATGGAGATCAATACTACCATGACTCGGTATCTTCGGGAGGGGCGGTTTAAGGAATATCCCAACAGCCTCTTCTATGTGGAGCGCACCCTGGACTGCGGCAAGACCCGCCGGGGCCTTGTTAGCATGGTGGATCTGGAGCAGTACGACTACGAGCCCGGCTCCGGCGCGCCCATCCGGGCCACCGAGGGCACGGTCCTCTCCCGCATTCCGCCCCGGGTTGCGGTGCGGAAGAACGCCCCCATCGAGCTGCCTCATGTGATGCTCCTGGCGGACGATCCCGGCAGGACGGTCATCGAGCCTCTGGGGGAGAGAACCGGGGAGATGGAGCCGGTCTATGACTTTGAGCTCATGGAGCGGGGGGGACACATCAAGGGCTGGAAGCTTGGGGAGCAGGAGCAGGCGCAGGTCTTTGCCGCCCTGGAGGCCCTGGCCGACCCTGCCGCCTTCCAAAAGCGGTATGCTCTGAAGCAGGAACTGCCGGTGCTTCTTTTCGCCGTAGGGGATGGAAACCACTCCCTGGCCACGGCCAAGGAGTGCTATGAGCGCGCCAAAAAGCTGACGCCGACCGAGCAGTGGGCAAGTCTGCCCTCCCGGTACGCCCTGTGCGAGCTGGTGAATCTCCACGACGAATCCCTGGAATTTGAGCCCATCCACCGTGTGGTATTTGGTGTAAAGCCGGAAGACTTGCTGGATGCGCTGATGGCCTATTATCCCAGTGCGGTCCAGGGCCGGGAGGAGGGGCATGTGCTGTCCTTTGCTGCCAGCCGCTGGAGCAAGGGAGACATCACGGTGACAAGCCCCCGCCAGCAGCTTCCTGTGGGGACGCTCCAGGTATTTCTGGACGAGTATTGCGCCGCCCGTCCGGGAAGCCGGATCGATTACATCCACGGGGCCGACGTGGCCCGGCGGCTGGCCGAGGAGCGGGAGGACGCCGTTGCCTTCCTCCTGCCCGCCATGGGCAAGGAGGAGCTGTTCCCCACGGTCATCCACGACGGCGTTCTGCCCCGGAAGACCTTCTCCATGGGGGAGGCCCACGACAAGCGTTTCTATTTGGAAGCAAGAAAAATTCGGGACTAAAGGGAGTGTGTTGTCATGTTCATCCAGGCCAACGCAAAGCTGAATCTTACCTTGGACGTGCTGTCCAAACGCCCGGACGGCTACCACGATATGCGGATGATCATGCAGTCCATCACCCTGGCCGACGATCTGACGGTGGAGCCCCTGGACTGGGACGAGCTGCGGGTCAAGACCAATGTGCATTTTCTTCCCAATAATGAGAAGAACCTTGCGGCTCAGGCCGCTCTGCACTACTGGGAGGCCCGGGGACAAGCGCCCCGGGGGCTGGACATCGCCATCACAAAGCGTATCCCCATCTGCGCCGGTATGGCCGGGGGGAGCAGCGATGCCGCTGCGGTGCTCCGGGCCCTGAACCAGATGGACGCCGCTCCGGTGGAGCTGGAGGAGCTGGCCAAAATTGGAGAGAAGGTGGGCTCCGACGTGCCCTACTGCGTGATGGGCGGCACTGCCCTGGCGGAAGGGCGGGGGGAGGTGCTCACGCCCCTGCCGCCCCTGCCCAAATGCTGGGTGGTGGTGTGCAAGCCTGATTTTCCCATTTCCACCCCAGCGCTCTTTGCCCAGATCGACCGGGTGCGCCTGCGCCGCCACCCGGACACCAAGGGGGCCATGGATGCCCTGGCTGCCGGAGATCTGGCGGGAGTGGCCCGGCGGATGTACAACGTCTTTGAGGATGCCCTGTCCAAGCGTCAGCTTGCCCGGGTATGCGAGATCAAAAACGAGCTCATCCGCTGCGGAGCTCTGGGAGCCAGCATGAGCGGCACCGGCCCCACCGCCTTCGGTCTGTTTGAGCGGGAGGAGGAGGCCCGGGAGGCCTATGAGCGCCTCCGTGAGACCAGCCATGAGACTTTTTTAACCCAGACGGTTTAAATCGTTCAGAAGCTGCCCATACTGTAAAGCAAATAAGCTTTATGGTAATGGGCGGCTTTTTTGCCGCCTTGAAAGGAGACGGCAATGGATCGTAAGCTGAAGCGTTGGGAAGTGGCCCTGATATTTGGCCTGTTGGCGGCGGTGGTGACAGGCAGCTGGCTGGGCCAGGAGCAGCAGGAGCTGGCGGACAGCGTAATCCGCTTTCATGTGATCGCCAATTCAGACAGCCAGGAGGACCAGGCCCTGAAGCTCCGGGTGCGAGACCAGGTGCTGGCCCAGGCGGAGATCTTTTATCCCGAAGAAGCTACACTGTCCGAGGCGCGCGCGGCTCTGGAGGAGCACCTGGACGACCTGGCCCGGGCGGGCCAGGCGGTGGTGGAGGAGGCGGGGTACAGCTACCCGGTCACCGCCCAGCTCACCAACTGCTGGTTTCCCACCAAGGAGTATGAGGGCTTCGCCCTGCCTGCGGGGAATTATAACGCTCTGCGCATTGTCATCGGAGAGGGAAAGGGACAGAACTGGTGGTGTGTGGCTTTTCCGCCCCTGTGCCTGGGGGCGGCCAGCGAAACGGTGGAGGAGGCCACCCAGGCGGGGTATTTTACCCCGGGACAAGCTGCTCTGGTGACGGCGCAGGACGAAGGGTATGTGCTGAAGTTTAAGAGTATGGAGCTGCTGGGCCAGCTCCAGGGGCTGTGGTCCTGAGAAACCGGAATAGGCTGCAAAGGAATCGGGCGCCGGAAGAGCGGCGCCCGGTTTTTTGCAAAAAATTATGCAAAAACCATGGAAAACTGAAAATAAATCCTTGCAAAAGATGGGGGGAACGCTTATGATAGGAGGGTGTGTTAAAAAACTGTTAAGGAGAGCGCAT
>CALWYG010000006.1 GCA_944385695.1 uncultured Oscillospiraceae bacterium
GGGACAATGCCGTAGTGCTCCCGCAGAGCCTTGACCTCGGACTGCTTCATGCCGCACAGGGTGCCGATGTAGCTGTCGGCAAAGCACATCTCCTTGGCGCGCTTCAGGGTGTCGATGTCGGGCTCGCCCTTGCAGGCCTTGAGCTCCTCTTCCATGTCGATGATCCGCTTGAAGCCGTCCAGGAACCAGATGTCCATCTTGGTGATGTTGTTGATCTTTTGGGGGGAGAAGCCGCGGCGCAGGGCCTCAGCCACCACAAACAGCCGCTCGTCGGTGACCTGGAACAGCAGATCCTCGATCTCGTCGGTGTAGAGGCCCTCCAGCTTGTCCAGCTTCAGAGCGCGGACGTTGAGCTCCAGGGAGCGGATGGCCTTCATAAGAGCGCCCTCGAAGGAGTTGGCAATGGCCATAACCTCGCCGGTGGCCTTCATCTGGGTGCCCAGAGTGCGGCTGGCAGTGGTGAACTTGTCGAAGGGCAGGCGGGGAATCTTCAGCACGCAGTAGTCGATGGTGGGCTCAAAGCAGGCCTTGGTCTTGCCGGTGACGGCGTTGGGGATCTCGTCCAGAGTGTAGCCCAGAGCCACCTTGGCGGCTACCTTGGCGATGGGGTAGCCGGTGGCCTTGGAGGCCAGAGCGGAGGAGCGGGACACACGGGGGTTGACCTCGATGACGGCGTACTCAAAGCTGTCGGGATTCAGGGCAAACTGTACGTTACAGCCGCCTTCGATCTCCAGGGCGGAGATGATATCCAGAGCGGCGGAACGAAGCATCTGGAACTCCTTGTTGGCCAGGGTCTGGGTGGGGGCCACCACGATGGAGTCGCCGGTGTGCACGCCCACGGGGTCGATGTTCTCCATGGAGCAGATGGTGATGACGTTGCCGGCGGAGTCACGCATGACCTCGAACTCGATCTCCTTCCAGCCGGAGATGCACCGCTCAATCAGAACCTCGCTGACACGGCTCAGGGCAATGCCGCGGTCGGAAATCTCACGCAGAGAGGCCTCGTCGTAGGCAATGCCGCCGCCGGAACCGCCCAGAGTGTAGGCGGGACGGACAATGACAGGGTAGCCGATCTCATTGGTGAAGTCCACCGCATCCTGCACGGTGTTGACCACCTTGGACACCACGCAGGGCTGGCCGATGGACTCCATGCAGTCCTTAAAGCCCTGGCGGTCCTCCGCCTTGTGGATGGACTCGGGAGAAGTGCCCAGCAGCTTGACCCCGTACTTGGCCAGGGTGCCGTCCTCATAGAGGGCCATGGCCAGGTTCAGACCAGTCTGGCCGCCCATGTTGGGCAGCAGGGCGTCAGGGCGCTCCTTCTCGATGATCTGTACAACAGAGGGGATGTTCAGGGGCTCGATATACACATGGTCGGCAATGTCCTTGTCGGTCATGATGGTGGCGGGGTTGGAGTTGATCAGAACAACCTCCATGCCCTCTTCCTTCAGCGCACGGCAAGCCTGAGTGCCGGCGTAGTCAAACTCAGCGGCCTGGCCGATGACAATGGGGCCGGAGCCCAGAACCAGGACCTTTTTGATATCGGTATACTTCGGCATTACTTGGCACCTCCCATGGATTCAATGAAGCGGTTAAACAGGTATTCCGTATCCTTGGGGCCGGCGTTGGCCTCGGGGTGGAACTGGGTGGTAAAGCAGTTAGGACGCTTGTAGCGCAGACCCTCGCAGGTGCCGTCGTTGACATTGATGTGGCTTACCTCTGCCACGGCGGGATCCACAGACTCAGCCAGGACCATGTAGCCGTGGTTCTGACTGGTGATGAACACCCGGCCCTTCTCCAAGTCGCGCACGGGGTGGTTGCCGCCCCGGTGGCCATAGGCCAGACGGCCGGTCTTGGCCCCGGTGGCCAGAGCCAGCAGCTGGTGGCCCAGGCAGACGCCAAACATGGGAATGTTGCTGTCATAGAGCTTCTTGAGCTCCTGGATGATTTGGGTGTTCTCGGCGGGATCGCCGGGGCCGTTAGAGAGCATCACCCCGTCGTAGCCGCCGGCGAGGACGGTCTCAGCAGAGGTGGAGGCGGGCAGAGCGGTGACCTGGCAGCCGCGGCGGCGCAGGCACTCGATCATGTGCTGCTTGACGCCGAAGTCCATCATGGCCACATGGTACTTCTGCTCACCATAAGCGGGGAACACCTCAGGCTCAGTGCGGGTAACCTTGGCCACCGTGTCCTTCACCTGATACGAGCGAAGCTGCTCCAGTACCTCGGCAACATTAAAATGCTCCGCACAGGTGACCATGCCGTTCATGCTCCCCTGACTGCGGAGTATTTTCGTTAGCGCCCGGGTGTCCACACCCTGGATGCCGGTAATGTTATGCTCCTTCAGATAAGAGCCAAGATCGCCCTCACAGCGGAAATTGCTGCCCAGGGGGGACAGATGACGGACCACAAAGGCCTCCACCCAGGGACGGCGGGACTCATTGTCCTCGCTGTTGACGCCGTAGTTGCCGATCAGAGGATAGGACATGACAACGCCCTGCCCAGCGTAGGAGGGGTCGGTCAAAATCTCCTGATAGCCGGTCATGGAGGTGTTGAATACCATCTCGCACACACGGGTCTCGGTGCTGCCGATGCTGATTCCGGAGAAGATGCTGCCGTTTGCCAGGATCAATGTCGCTTTCATCAATACTCACTCGCCTTCCGTTCCAGTTCTAATGCTTGTTAGCTTGTTAGATATAATCAAGTTATTTTATCGAAAAAAAGCTTCCTTGGCAAGATGGTTTTTTTCCTTTTTCCGCCTAATTTTTCAGGGGAGTTTTGGGCAATTCGCAGGATAATTAAAAAGGAAGGGGGGAAGACTGCATCAGAAGGGGCGAAACGGAAAAGTCCCAAGCTGTTTTACGAGGTGAACACGGTGTTTACAGGCCTTTTACGTACCGTCATCCTATATGTGCTGATTATCGCTGGAGTTCGTTTGATGGGCAAGCGCCAGGTGGGGGAGCTGGAGCCCTCAGAGCTGGTGCTCTCGCTCATCATTGCTGACCTGGCCTCTGTTCCCATGCAGGACTATGGGATTCCCCTGCTCACCGGGGTGGTACCCATCCTTGCCCTGCTGTGCGTGACGATGATTTTGTCGGTACTCACCATGAAGTATGTGGGGTTTCGGGCTGTGCTATGCGGCCGCCCCAGTGTGGTGGTGTGCAACGGGGCGCTGGATCAGCGGGAGATGGCCCGCAATCGCCTGACGGTGGACGAGCTGCTGGAGGAACTGCGCTGCCAGGGCTATACCGATCTGTCCTTGGTGAAATACGCCATTCTGGAGACCAACGGGAAGCTGTCCGTTCTGCCCTACTCCAACCAAAAGCCTCCCACGGCCCGGGATATGAAGGTATCCGTTCAAGAGAGCGGACTTCCCAGAGTGGTCATCAGTGATGGACGGCTTTTGGAGCACAATCTGAAGGCTCTGGGCCACGACCGCCCTTGGCTGGAGCAGCAGCTGCGCCAGAGAGGCTGCAAGGGCGCAGAGGAAATTTTCCTTATGATGGTGGATGAGCAGGGGGGCGTATACCTGGCCCGGCGGGAACTGGAGTGAGGAGGAGAGAAGATGAGACGGCTTTGGATTTCGGTGGGAATTTTGCTTTTTTTGCTGGGCGGGAGCCTGTTCAATGCCTGGTATGCCAAAGAACTGACCGGCGGAATGGAGCAGCGGCTTCGTCTAGCCCAGCAGCTGACGGAACAGGACCAGTGGGAGCAGGCCCTGGTTCTCACGCAGGAGGTCTATGACCAATGGGAGAGCCGGCATTTCTATCTCCATGCTACCATGCGCCACTCGGATACGGACCAGATTTTAAGGGGCTTTCGTACCGTGATGGAGTATCTGCGCCTTCAGGAGCCGGACCAGTATAACGCGGCCAATGCAGACCTAATCACTCAGCTGGAATTGCTGGCAGAGATGGAGCAGCCTTCCGTGGTCAATGTATTGTGAAATTTTTGGCAATCTGCTGGATTATGAAAGATTAAAAAGCTTAAATTTCAAAAATCTTACAAATAGAGGTTGACGGTCTTCCTCCTCCCGGCTATAATGTCACCATACAGAGAGTTTCCCGGTGGGACTCTCCGCCCCACACCTACGGGGAAAATTATGAGAATTGGAGGCATTGACGATGGATCAAAATAAAATCAGCCCGAAGATCAAGGAAGCAATGGACGATGCGTTCTACACCCTGCTGCGCAGTGTGCTGCCTATGCTCAACAGCGAAGAGGGACGGGAGCGTTTCCTGCACGATTTAGGCCGCCTGACCAAATGGGCACAGGTCATGCCTCGGGATCTGAAGAATGACGAGCCCTGGACCAAGGAACAGCTTCATGCCATGATGCTGGGTCCCCAGGAGATAGACGATCCCCGGTTTGGCGCTTATATGGACGCCTTCTATGAGGAATATGTGGGCGGCGCCGAGGACCCCACCTTCTCCTTCTACAATGAACTCTTTACCGGAGAAGAGGACCTGAGCAAGATTGACTGGATGTCCGTGTGGGACTCCCTCAAGTCCAATTATGAGACTTGGCTGAAGCATGAGTATGAAGAGGACGAGTGGCTCAAGGGAGAGAAGAATCCCTGAGCAATCTGCCAAGACTGAACATCCAGAAAAACGGCCCCTCCGCCAGGCGGAGGGGCCGTTTCTTTGAAGATTATTCCACTGTGACGCTCTTGGCCAGGTTCCGGGGCTTGTCAATGTCGCAGCCCCTCATTAACGCTACATAATAGGCAAACAGCTGGAGCGGAACCACGCTCAGACAGGGGAGAACCAGCTCCCGGGCGTCGGGAATGGTCATCACAGCGCTGGCCGTGCCTTCCATCTCCTTCCGGCAGCTTTCCGTGGTCAGGGCCAGCACATCCGCGCCCCGGGATTTGACTTCTACCACATTGCTCATGGCTTTTTGGAACAGCCGCTTGCAGGTGCCCAGGGCCACCACCAGGGTGCCCGGCTCGATGAGGCTGATGGTGCCGTGCTTCAGTTCCCCGGAGGCGTAGGCCTCGGAGTGGATGTAGGAGATCTCCTTGAGCTTCAGTGAGCCTTCCAGACCCATGGCGTAGTCGATGTTCCGGCCAATGAAGAAAACGCTGTCGTGGTTAAAATACTGGGAGGCAAAATACTGGATGTGATCCTTTTGGGACAGAACCTGTTCCACCTGGTCGGGCAGACGAAGCAGATCCTCCAGGCAGGAGCGGTATTCTCCGTCTTCCACCGTGCCCAGGACCCGGGCGAAGTACAGCGCCAGCAGGCAGATGACCGCCAGCTGGGTGGAGTAGGCCTTGGTGGTGGCCACGGCGATCTCGGGCCCGGCCCAGGTGTAGAGAACCTGATCCGATTCCCGGGCAATGGAGCTGCCCACCACGTTGACAATGGAAAGGATCTTTCCTCCCAGCCGCCGGGCCTCACGCAGAGCGGCCATGGTGTCCAGGGTCTCGCCGGACTGGCTGATGACCACCACCAGGGTGTGTTCGTTGACGATGGGGTCCATATACCGGAACTCCGAGGCCAGGGCCACCTCTACCGGCTTGCGGGTGAGCTTTTCCAGCTGATACTTGCCCACCATACCCACATGATAGCTGGAGCCGCAGGCCACAATATAGATTTTCTGGAGGTCACGGATGTACTGGGGATCCAGGTGAAAATCCTCAAAAACCACTTCGCCTTCCCGAATCCGGGGAGAGATGCACCGGCGCAGGGCCTGGGGCTGCTCCATGATCTCCTTAAACATGAAGTGCTCATAGCCGCCCTTTTCCGCCGCGTCCATCTCCCAGTCCACCTGGACAATCTCCTTGTCCACGGGCTGCATCAGGTGGTTATAGCACTGGATACTGTCTTGCGTGAGAACGGCCAGCTCCCCATCCTCCATATAGCTCACCTTCCGGGTATGGCGGAGAATGGCGGTCACATCGCTGGCCAGGAAGGAACAGCCCTCTCCGTAGCCCAGGATGAGGGGACTGTCCTTGCGTACGGCGATCAGCTTGTCGGGGCAGTCGTCGCACAGAATCCCCAGGGCGTAGGCGCCCTGAATCCGGTGAAGCACCCGGCCTACGGCGGAGAGCAGGTCCCCATCATAGAAGTACTCAATAAGCTGGGCGATGACCTCGGTGTCTGTCTCTGAGGTAAAGGGGATACCCTGGCTTATGAGAAAGGATTTCAGCTCTGCGTAGTTTTCGATGATGCCGTTGTGGACCACGGCGATCTTTCCGCTGCGGCTGACCTGAGGGTGGGAGTTTACGTCACTGGGGGCCCCGTGGGTGGCCCAGCGGGTATGGCCGATGCCTATGGTCCCGTGAAGATCGGCGCCTCCGTGGAGCTGCTGGGAGAGGACATTCAGCCGGCCTTTGGCTTTGTGGACGGACAGGGTGCCGAGAGTGCTGTCGTAAACTGCCACGCCGGCAGAGTCATAGCCCCGGTATTCCAGCCGGGACAACCCATCCAGCAAAATGGGCGCGGCCTGCTCCTGTCCTACGTAACCTACAATACCACACATATATTCAATTTCCTCCTGAAGCAATACGGGAGGACAAACTCGCAGCCATTTGACCTCGTAACCCGGTCACAGCCCCTCTGTTTTGCGGTTGCCCGCATATTTGTAGGCTGTGGACGCGCCCGGGCCGGCACGGAGGGGCATCCGCCGAACTCTTCGATACTCCCCTCTCCTCGTCGTCCCACCTGGGGGTGGGCACTGGCGCTTTGTGATGGGTGAACCCATGGCCTCCTTTCCTTCTGCGATGAACGGGCGGGCGGACGTTCCGCCGCAGATTTCCCATTCGGGTGGTATTATAAAGCTACATTTCCTCTGAGTAAAGAGAAAATGTGACAGTGGGAAAAAATTTACAAATAGCCTGTGGACGGGGCGAAACAGCCCACATGAAAAAAATTAAAAAATACTCTTGACAATTCGAAATTGTTTGCTATAATAGCATTCGTCCATGCGACAGGGAACAACAAATAGCCGGATTGTGTAAGGGTAGCACGACAGACTCTGACTCTGTTTGTGAGGGTTCGAATCCTTCTCCGGCTGCCATATTGTAGAAATGGTATAGATGCCGTAGGCTGTAAGCCTACGGCATCAACCGTTTCCGGGCAATTTGTGTCATCAAAAATTTCTATGTCGAACATAGATACCAAACGGTATTTTGAGCCGCTGACAGAGATTTGAGCTCCTTTTTTCGAGATATGGACCTGTTAGAAGTGGCTGGCGCCCTTTTTGAAAGCAATTTTTTCAAAAAGGGCGCTATTTTTTTAGAAAAAATATTTACAAAATTTAAGGCGTTGTTTTGTTGGTTTTGAAACCATCAGAGCAGCGCCCTTTTTTATTTTCTCAAAAATCAAAAAGGGCGCCAGACCAAGGAGGTCAAAAATGAAAAAAGATCTGTATTTTAAGGAACTGGCTCTCGCTCTGGGGCGGAATGGTTTCACTCCCCTGCCCCAGGAAAACGACTCCCTGCCAGTGGGGTATCACGGTCAGCGACTATGCCGGAT
>CALWYG010000007.1 GCA_944385695.1 uncultured Oscillospiraceae bacterium
TCATGCTGCACCCCGGCTGTCTGTTCTCCCCCCAGCAGCTCCAGGACCGGGTGTGGGAGTGGGACCGGGAGATCACCCTCGCCTCGGTGCGGGCCAGCCTGTGTAAGCTGCGGCGCAAGCTGCAGGGACTGGACAGCCGGATGGAGCTGCTCACGATCACGAAGATGGGCTACACCCTGCGGCTCACCCCCCGCGGGTCCCTCCCCGCCTGTCTGATGGACCGGAGCGGGCTGGCCTTCTCTCCGCCGGAGAGGAGCGCGGAGCCATAGACCAGGCCCCCGGCTGCTGTGCAGCCGGGGGCCTGAGCTGTTTTCTATCCTGTCACGCGTTGCCGAACTCGTCGAAGAACCGGTCGTGGACGGCCTGGACCGCCCGGTCGGCGTCCCGCTCGTCCACCAGGCCGGACACCTTGATCTCGCTGGTGGAGATCATGTTGATGTTGATGCCGGCGGCGAACAGGGCCTCAAACATCTTGCAGGCCACGCCGGCGTTGTTGGCCATGCCAGCGCCCACGATAGAGATCTTGGCAATCTGGTCGTTGAGCTCCACGCTCTTGCAGCCGATGGCCTCCTTGTGCTCCTCCATGACCTCCTTGGCCCGCTGGGCATCGCTGCGGGCTACGGTGAAGCTGATGTCTTTGCTGTCATCACGGCCGATGGACTGGAGAATGATATCCACGTTGATGTTCTCCTTGGCCAGCAGAGAGAAGATTTTAAAGGCGATGCCGGGCTGATCGGCCAGCCCCACCAGAGCCAAGCGGGCCACATTTTTATCTTTGGCCACGCCGCTGACATGAGTTTTTTCCATGGTTTTTACTACCTCCTTCACTTGGGTGCCGGGATTTCCGCTGAAGCTGGAGAGAACCTCCAGGTTCACATTGTAGCGCTTGGCCATTTCCACCGAGCGGTTATGGAGCACCTGGGCACCCAGGCTGGCCAGCTCCAGCATCTCGTCATAGGTGATCTCATCCAGCTTCCGGGCCCCCTTAACCGTGCGGGGGTCGGCGGTGTACACACCGTCCACGTCCGTATAGATTTGGCACAGATCTGCGTGGAGGGCGGCAGCCAGGGCCACCGCAGAGGTATCCGAGCCGCCTCGTCCCAGAGTGGTCACGTCGTCATACTTGTTGACGCCCTGGAAGCCGGCCACCAGGACGATTTTCTTCTTGTCCAGCTCCTTCTGGATTCGCTCCGTGCGGATTCGCTTAATACGGGCGGAGGAGTAGGCAGAATCGGTGAGCATACCGGCCTGCCAGCCGGTGAGCGAAATGGCCTGATAGCCCATGCGCTCGATGGCCATGACGCACAGAGAGATGGAAATCTGCTCGCCGGTGGACAAAAGCATATCCATTTCCCGCTTAGAGGCGTTGGGGTTAATTTCCTTCGCCTTTTCAATGAGGTCGTCGGTGGTATCGCCCTGGGCGGACAGGACTGCCACCACACTGTGGCCCTTGCGGTAGGTTTCCGTGATGATCCGGGCCACATTGCGGATCTTGTCGGCGTCGGCCACAGAGCTTCCGCCAAATTTTTGTACGATAAGTGCCATGTATGTTCTTCCCCCTAAAAGGTCAATTCAAGATATCAGGCTGAGAGAGCAAGGCTCCCCCGCCATTCTATGCCCCCACGGGCTCTCTGTCATGCCAAAACGCGAAACAGTGAGCCCACTTCCATCCCCTGGAGACGGTCCCGGATCTGCGGCTCGGTCATGGGCTGGGTGAGGAAGGCAACTTCCCCAGCGGGGGCGCCCGCCCGGGCCAGCAGATGGATCTCCCCGCAGGTCAGTCTCGCCTGATCGGCACTGCACTGGGCACGGACATACCAGGGCGAGGACAGAATGTCCGAAGAGACCACCAGATCGGGAGAACCCTCCTCCCAGCCGTTGTGCCGGTCCTTCTTCAGGTCCTTGGCGATGTCAATGACATCGGCCACTACGGCGGAGGCAGTGGGCAGTTTGCCCGCACCCCGTCCATAGAACATCACATCACCGATGGCATTGCCGGTAACCGCGATGGCGTTGAACACGTCCTCCACTCCAGCCAGAGGATTTTCTCCCGGCACCAGGTGGGGAGCCACAAAGGCGCATACCTTCCCCTGGGGCTGGCGGATGGCCCGGCCCAGGAGCTTAATCTTATAGCCTACCGAGTCGGCGTAGGCAACGTCCTCCAAGGTCACCCCACGAATGCCCTGGGTGGGTACCTGGTCGGGGTAGACATGGCGGCCGAAGGCCAGCGCGGCCAGGATACAAATTTTCCGGCATGCGTCGTGGCCGTCCACATCGGCGGTGGGGTCCTTTTCCGCGTAGCCGTTGTCCTGGGCCTCCTTCAGGGCCTGGTCAAAGGTGAGGCCGGAGCGGATCATCCGGCTGAGGATATAGTTGGTGGTACCGTTCAAAATGCCGGTGACCTGGGTCAGCTCATTGGCTGCCAGGCAAGAGGTCAGAGGCCGCAGAATGGGAATGCCGCCGCCTACGCTGGCCTCGAAGAGGTAGCTGCACCCGTGCTCCTTTGCAAGCTGCAGCAGCTCATAGCCGTGGGTGGCCACCAGTTCCTTATTGGAGGTGACCACACTCTTGCCCGCCTTCAGGGCCCGGGTGGTGAAGTCCAGAGCAATGGTAGCCCCGCCGATGGTCTCCACCACGATGTCGATCTCAGGGTCCTGCTCAATCACGGAGAAATCCTTCACGAAGCAGTCCGCATAGGGGCTGCCGGGGAACTCCCGCACATCCAAAATATATTTCAGCCGCACCAGGTCATCCACGCGCCGGTCGATGAGCCCGCCGTTCTGGGTAAGCACTTCGGCCACACCAGAACCCACGGTGCCAAAGCCTAAAATCGCCACATGTACCATGTTTCATATCCTCCTGTCAATTGGGTCTCAGCCCGCCAAAATCTCACACTTTATAACGCCGCTCCCCGCGGACACATGGGCCATCACGTCCTCCAGAGAATCCTGGAGCGCGGAGGTCTCCGCTGTCATCGTCACCACCGCGCAGCCGCTGACCGGGATATTCTGATTGATGGTGAGAATGTTCACTCCTGTGCCCGCCAGCACATTGAGCACTCCGGACAAAATGCCCGGCTCATCCTTCAAAAGCACCTGGAAGGTGACAATCCGCCCGTGGAGCATGTCGTTGAAGGGCCGCACCGCATCTTTATACTTATAAAAGGCACTGCGGCTGATGTTCACTGCCTGGGCCGCGCCGTTCACCGTCTTCTGCTCTCCGGTTTCCAAAAGGCGCTTCGCCTCGGCCACCTTCCTGAAAATTTCAGGCATGGCCTCGGCCTCTACAATAAAGTACTTCGCCGGACCGCTCATGGTTCCCTCCTGTCCTCACGGATGTTGTCCGTGTTGGGTGGTCATTTGTTTTCGTGATGTGGTCTATTGTAGCACAGCTTTAATGGGAAGGCAATGATAATTTCCCTGGGGAAAGTGTGAAAGTTTTTCCAGGGCGGACAGGTGTATTTTGTCAAATTTCACAATTTCATAGGAAAGCGCCCCGGAGGTGACCTCCGGGGCGCTGCTGGCTTACGAATGTCGTGGAATATCCTGGGAAATTCCTTGGCTGCCGGAACCGCCCGAGGTGCTCCCGCTCCCGTCCCCGGGAATGACCGGGTCACCCGGGATGACCGGGTCTGTGGGATCAATGGGATTGTTGGGGTCCCAATAATCGGGATCATCAGGGTCCAGGGTCATATTGGGATCGTTGGGATCCGGCGTCACCGCCTCTTCTGTGTGGACGGTACACAGTCCCGCCTCCATCACCGTGGCATAGCGGTACTTCTCGTCTCCGGCCGACACCCCGGCCACAGAGGTGCGCTCATAATCCGGATAGCACACTTCCTTCAGGCTTTCCTCCGGGCAGTAGGGACCGGCCTCATGGTAGAGGCCTGTCTCATTGCCGTCGGCATCCAGAATAGGATCATCCAGACAGACGGTAACCACGCTGGCCCCGGTGTGGGCAGTGCAGTACTTGCCCTCCGGATAGTCCTCCGCAAAGACACTGGCCGTGGTCACCCGGTCGCCTCGGGGGTCCATCTTGCAGTAGTCTGTGGCCAGCAGGCCGCTGTCCTGACAGTAGGTCACTGTACGCAGGGAGGAGGAGGTGGCAGAGGGGAAGTTTTTGTCCTCCAGTCCCTCATGGATGGGCTCCATGACCATTCTCCACAGGTTCACATGGGTGGTGGTGTTGGGCATGGTAGCGTTGTTGGGGTAGCCCATCCACACGGCAGCGGTGTAGTAAGGGGTGTAGCCCACAAACCACAGGTCGTACACATCGTTGGTGGTACCAGTCTTACCGGCGCAGTGCATGCCGCTCAGGCCCTTGCCCGCAGCGGTACCGCCGGACTGGAACACACCCTGAAGAAGGGTATTCATATAATATGCTGTGGTGTCCTTCAGCGCCGTCTCCTGAACGGTGGGATTCTCCAGCAGGAGAACCTCCTCGCCGTCCACCATATGGGTTACCTTAGTAAAGGTGCGGGAATAGGTGTAAGTGCCTCCATTGGGGAAGGTGGCATAGGCCTCGGCCATGTCCCGGGTGGTAACGCCGTCGGTCAGTCCGCCCATGGCCAGGGGGGCCACGCCAATGTCGCTAAAGGTCTTGCCGTTGATTTCCCGGCCATCCTCCAGATCAATATGGAAATTATTTTCCATAAACTTAAAGCTTTCTTCCGGGGTAACCAGGTCCGCAATAATCCGGACTGCAATGGTGTTCAAGGACACCTTCAAGGCATAGGGAATGCCGGTAAGTCCCCGGTAGGTGGTAGAGCCGGCGTTATAGGGCCAGGGGCCGCCATTCATTTCCTGATAGGGATAGTCATCCAGCACCGTAATGGGACTGATCTTTCCCATTTCAATGGCCGGGGCATAGACGGACAGAGGTTTGATGGAGGAGCCGGGCTGGCGCTTGGAGGTATTGGCATAGTTGCTTAACAGGTTGCCTTCCTTCTCGCCAAACTGACCGGCAATAGCCACCACATCTCCGATGGAGTTATCAATCACCGTGATGGCTGACTGCATAAGCTGGCCATCCTTGGAGGTATAGTTGAGGTTTTCCCGGTTGGTGTATACCTCGTCCACCGCTGCCTGGATATCCGGGTCATAGCAGGTATAGATCCGCAGGCCGCCCCGCTGAAGCGCCTGGTTAATCATGGAGTCGGACCAGTCCAGCTTCTCCTTCAGGGCCTGGGACACATCAGAGATCACGGTCTCCTCATACCAGGTGTAGATCTCTGTCTCGGCCTCTTCGTCCTCAGCCCGGACGAAGACCAGCTCCTGGGCCACCGCCTCGTCATACTCCTCCTGGGTTATATAGCCCTGGTCCAGCATCTGGTAAAGGACCACCTCCTGGCGGTACTTGTTCCACTGCCGGGCGTCCCACAGCTCCCCATCGCTGTTTTCCGACTTGGCGAAGGAGTAGGGGCCATACTTGGAGGGGTTGTTGGTGATGGAAATAAGGCTGGCGCACTCGGCCAGAGTCAGCTCACTGACGGGCTTGCCGAAATATTCCAGCGAGGCAGAGCCCACACCTTCACAGCCGCTGCCCAAAGGAATGATGTTCAGATACCGCTCGATGGTATCTTCCTTGGAATTATTCTGAGTAAAGCGGATGGCCCGGACGATCTCGGTGATCTTACGCTTTACGGTGGTTTCGTTGTAGCCCGTCTGGTTCTTGATAAGCTGCTGGGTAATGGTGGAGCCACCGGAGATATCGTTCCCCAGGAACATGTCCAGCACGGCGTTGATGGTACGCCGCCAGTCCACGCCGTTGTGGGTCCAGAAGCGCTTGTCCTCGATGGCCACAGCAGCGTCGATGAGGTCCTGGGGCATGTCCTCCAGATCCACCCATATGGAGCTGGTGGTATTCAGAAGAGTCGTCATCTCCACATATTGCCCGGTGGTCTTGTCCTGATAATACATGACGCTGTTTTCTCCATAGGAGAAATCATCCATGCTGAGATCGGCAATGGGCACGATGACCTTATTGATGTACACCGCCGCAAAGCAGCACAGCAGCGCTCCGGTGCACAGTCCTACCAGCAGCAGGGTACCCAGTACCTTCCATACCATGGCACCCTTGCCGCCTCCGCTTTTTTTCCGCTTCCGGTTGGGATGCTCTCCCTCCTCCCGGCGGCGAGGCGCCTGACGGCGGGAAGGATATTCGCTGTTTTCATATAAAGAGTGGTTATTATGATCTGACACAATGCTACCTCCAGTCGGGAGGGAACATTGGCTCCCTCCGACGGTCCTGGCAGACCCCGTCTGCCGTGATGTTCTTGGTGTGCTCTGGGGATGAAATCCGCCTGGTCAGTGGGCCGGGCGTAAAAACCCATTATGGGTATTATACCAGATTTTCCTTGTTTGTCCACCCAAAATCCACCGGTTCTCCCCTGAGAAAAAGTGCTGTGAAAATTTACCGGCCGCTGCTCTTGCATTTTTTTCTGTCACGGGTTAAAATAGACCCAGGAAAAGACAGGAGGTACTGCACCATGGAGGAGCTGTTTGGCCCCGATTTTATCTCCGTCACCGATGAGGACGGAAACGAGTTTGAGCTGGAGCTGGTGGACACTCTGGAGCACAAGGGTGTTACTTATTACGCCATGTTCCCCGCTGTAGACGCCGATGAAGAGACCGGCGAGCCCAAAGACGTGGATGCCGATGACGAAGAGTATGGCTTGGTCATTATGAAGGCCATCGAGGAGAACGGCGAGGAGCTGCTGTCCACTCTGGATTCGGACGAGGAGCTGGACGAGGTGTATGAGCTCTTTATGGAGCGGTTCTTTGCGGAAGAAAACGAGGAAAAAGAGGACTGATTCTTTTTCCTGCTCGGTGCGTGATGGGCTCTTTTAAACCCACATTTTTAAAACGGGACGCCCACCTCACGGCGCGGCCTGCAGGCCTCCCGGCCCCCATCGAGGTCGGCTGGACGTTGGAAGCAGAAAAACGCTGTGGAGGCGACCCACCTGCCAGTCGTGCAGGTTTTAAACGGGTCCACACGGCCAGAGCGGGGTATAGAGAACATTCAGTCCACTTGGGCGCGGCGATTTTTGCCGCGCCCTTTTTTTAATTTTTTATAAACATTTTCCTCAAAACTGCCTTTTTCCTTCAATTCCCCTTGAAAATTCCGATAGCTTCAAGTATAATGTTTCGGACATGCTCGGGACGGTTTTTTCCGTTTAAAGAGCATTTCCATTTTCTCCGGTGCATTCCATCGGAGATGATCTCAACGAGAGGACTGAACAAACTGTGAGCGAACCCAAAGAGAATAAGAGCCAGACTAAGGCTCAGCGCCACGAGAAGCGCCGTCAGGAAGAGCAGGCCAACCGCCGCTCTATGGCCCTGTACACCCTGGTGGGCATTGTGGTCGTGGTGGCCGCCGCTGCCATGATCGTATGGAACACCGGTATCCTCCAGCGTAGTCTCACCGCCGTGGAGGTGGACGGCACCAAGTATACTGCTGCCGACGTAGAGCTCTATTTTAACTCTGCCTACAACTCCACCGTCAACCAGTACTACATGACTCCCTTCGACACCTCCTCTTCCACCAAGAACCAGGTGTACGATCAGGAGACTGGTGAAAGCTGGTATGACCATCTGATGACTCAGGCTATGACCAACCTGAAGAACGACACCGTTCTGGCCGCCAAGGCCAACGCTGAGGGCTACACCCTCTCTGAGGATGCCCAGCAGGATCTGGACGACTTCTTGAAGCAGTTGGACACCGCTTGGCTCTCCCAGTATCGCTCCCGCGATGCCTATATCCGTACAAACTACGGCTCCTTTATGACCTATGACCGGCTCGTGGAGCTGGCCAGCATGCAGATTCTGGCCAGCGACTACCTCCAGTCTCAGGTGAGCACTGTCACCCACAGTGAGGAGGACTACGAGACCTACTACACCGAAAACGCCGACAGTCTGGACACCTACACCTATACTCAGTTTGCCTTCCAGGCCTACGTACCCACCACGGACGAAGAGGGCAATACCATTGAGATGACTGACGAAGAGAAGTCCGCCGCTCTGGAGGAGGCCAAGACTGAGCAGAAGGCTCTGGCTGAGGAGCTCCAGTCCAAGCTGGAAGCCGGTGAAGATCCCCAGGCTCTGGCCGAGGAGTACGCCGATCAGCTGTACAGCAGCGTTGTGTCCCGCAATCTGGTGGGCTCTGAGCTCTCCTCCGCTTACAGCGAGTGGATGATGGACAGCAGCCGCGTGGCCGGAGATATCACCCTGGCCGAGTATGACTCCACCTCCGCCTATATCTACTATGTGGTCCGCTTTGAGGGCCGCCAGCTGGACGACACCCCCACTGCCGACGTGCGCCATATTTTGGTAGCCGCTGAACAGGATGAGGACGCCACCGAGCCCACTCAGGAGCAGTATGACGCTGCTTACGCCAAGGCTGAGGAACTGCTTAACGAGTGGAAGGCCGGTGAGGCAACTGAGGATTCCTTCGCCGCTCTGGCCGAGGAAAACAGCGCCGACCCCGGCTCCGCCTCTAAGGGTGGTCTCATTTCCAGCGTCTCCACAGCCGATAGCTATGTGGACACTTTCACCAACTGGGCGCTGGATCCCAGCCGTCAGCCCGGTGACACCGGCATTGTCCAGAATACCGGCAGCTCCACCAAGGGTTGGCACATTATGTACTACGTCTCCGCCAATGATCCCATTTGGAAGCAGACGGTCAGCACTGCGCTGCAGAATCAGGACTATGAGAATACGATCAATGCCGCTACGGAAGGCGTCACCCTTACCCAGGGTATTGGCATGAGCTTTGTTTCCGCCAGATAATCCCTATCCCCATAAAAAATTCCCCCGACTGTTGGTCGGGGGAATTTTTTATGCTCTTGCCAGGGCCACCAATGCGCTGGCGCCAATGCGGTCGGCTCCCGCCTCAATCATGGCCTGAGCCTGCTCAAAGGTACGGATGCCTCCGGCAGCCTTGATACGCACATCGGGGCTGATGTGCTCCTTGAAGAGCTTCACATCTTCCACCGTGGCTCCACCGGTGGAGAATCCGGTAGAGGTTTTGATAAAGTCCGCTCCGGACATGGAAACCACCCGGCACACGGCCACCTTCTCCTCCTGAGTCAGCTGGCAGGCCTCCACAATGACCTTTAAAATCCGGCCCTTACAGGAGAGCTTAATTGCCTTTATTTCTTGGAGCACACCCTCCCAGTCGCCAGCTTTTGCCAGACCCAGGTTGATGACCATGTCAATCTCATCGGCACCATTGCGGATGGCATCCTCCGTCTCAAACACCTTTACCTCAGGCGTAGCGTAACCATTGGGGAATCCAATCACAGTGCATACCTTCAAGCGGTTTCCCACGTACTCCGCTGCTTTTTTCACATACCGGGGGGGAATACACACCGAGGCGGTGCCAAACTCCAATCCCTCGTCGCAAATAGCCTTTACCTGTTCCCAGGTGGCAGTGGGGGTCAGGATGGTATGATCCACCCGGCTAAGAATTTCTTGCTTGTTCATAGGCGCAACCCTTCCTCCCTGCCGGAGACCGGCTCCGGCTGTGTTTCTATGTTTTTTATTCTACTCCAGTGTAGCCACTTTTGTCCAGCACCAATCTGGAGCACCCTAAAAATTTGAACCAATTGGGAGAAAGTGTTTGTCTGGACCCCAAAAAGGGCTTACCCAAAAGACTTAGGCTCACTCCTCTGCTTTGGGTGCAGGCACAACCACAAAGCCAGGGTCATCATACCCCGAGGGAGCAGACAGTAAAAAGCTTTCATCCCGCTGTACCCATTCATCCGGAATCGTCATCGTAAACGGTTCCGGCTTTTGGACCGGCTGAAGTGGAGTAACCTCTTTCGCTGAAGAGGGTATACACATGAAAAATGCACACATACAAATTAAAATCGCCAATTTACTCCTCATATGATCCGCCTCCCTGCTCTTTTGTAATTTAGACGAATAGAAATATAAAATGTTCCGTTTTTTCCGCCTTTCAAATTTCTTTTGGTCCACGGCATCAAGCTTGAGAAGCATCCTTTGCAGGCAAAAAAAGTCCTGAGATCTTACGATCTCAGGACTTTTTGGTGGAGATAAGCGGGATCGAACCGCTGACCTCTTGAATGCCATTCAAGCGCTCTCCCAGCTGAGCTATACCCCCAGATATTTTGTGCGGTGAGCTCGTCTCGCTCAGCGCAAGTGGTATCTTACCAGAAAACCGACCGTTTGTCAATCATAAAATGAAACTTTTTTCAATTTGCCCAAATGGCCAAAAAAAGGTATAATAGAAGCAAGCCTTCTGGATTATTTCACCCCCTTTTCCACGGAAAGGTGGGTATCACGATTCTTGTAGTTTTAAGGAGTACGCTATGAACCTGTGCGACATCAGCCAAATCAAAGCCCTGCTCGCCCGCCACGGCTTCCGTTTTTCCAAGTCCATGGGACAGAACTTTCTTATTGAGGACTGGGTTCCCCGGGACATTGCCGCCGCCTCTGGAGCTGGCCCCGGGTTTGGAGTACTAGAGGTGGGACCTGGCATCGGGCCGCTCACCCGGGAACTGTCCCAACTGGCGGACAAAGTGGTATCGGTGGAGCTGGACCTCTCTCTGCTGCCCATTTTGGAAGAGACCCTATACGACCGGAGCAATGTGGAAATCGTTCCCGGAGATATTCTGAAAACCGACATTCCCACTCTGATCCAAGAAAAGTTTCCCAATCTCACTCCCATCGCCTGCGCAAACCTGCCTTACAACATCACCACCCCCGTCCTCACCGCCTTTTTGGAAGCGGGATGCTTTCAATCCATTACCGTCATGATTCAGCGGGAAGTGGCCCGCCGGATCTGTGCAGCACCCGGAACCGGGGACTACGGGGCCTTCTCCCTCTACTGCCAGGTACATGCCAAAACGGAACTTCTCTTTGATGTCCCCCCTGAGTGCTTCATTCCCGCCCCCAAGGTGACCTCCTCCGTTCTGCGCCTCACCCCCCAGCCCTTGCCGGAGGAGATCGACGATGCAGCTGCCTTCTTCCGGGTGGTAAAGGCGGCCTTTGCTCAGCGGCGCAAGACCCTTCTCAATACCCTGAGCGCCGCCTATGGCTCTCGCTTCTCTAAGGAAGAACTGCTGGAGATGATTCAAAGCTGCGGCCTGCCTGGAGATGTGCGGGGCGAGCGGCTCGGTATCCCCCAGTTTGCCGCTTTGGCCCGAGTTCTGGAAAACAAATAGGCAAAGAGCAATAATCCCTATAATAAAATTACAGGCCCTTAGATAATTGACTTTATTCTTTTTACCGTGTATGATTAGTACGTTATGGTTAGGACTTCCTCCCGCAGCTGGGGCTCTGGTCCCGGTTGCTGGAAGATCATTACAGAAAAGAGGTCGTGCAAAATGGCTACCATTGATCTGAGCAAGTACGGGATTACCGGCGTGACTGAAATTGTCTACAACCCCTCCTATGAGCTCCTGTTTGAGGAGGAGACCAAGCCCGGTCTGGAGGGCTATGACAAGGGCCAGGTCACCGATCTGGGCGCCGTCAACGTAATGACCGGTATCTACACCGGCCGTTCCCCCAAGGATAAGTTCATCGTTATGGATGAGAACTCCAAGGACACCGTGTGGTGGACCTCCGACGAGTTTAAGAACGACAACAAACCCGCCTCCCAGGAGGCCTGGGAAGCCTGCAAGCAGCTGGCCATTCAGGAACTGTCCAACAAGAAGCTCTATGTGATGGACGTGTTCTGCGGCACCAACAAGGACACCCGCATGGCCATCCGCTTCATCATGGAGGTGGCCTGGCAGGCCCACTTCGTGAAAAACATGTTCATCCAGCCCTCCGCCGAGGAGCTGGCCAACTTTGAGCCCGACTTCATTTCCTACAACGCCTCCAAGGCCAAGGTGACCAACTACAAGGAGCTGGGTCTCAACTCTGAGACCGCCGCCATCTTCAACATCACCTCCCGGGAGCAGGTCATCCTGAACACCTGGTACGGCGGTGAGATGAAGAAGGGTATGTTCTCCATGATGAACTACTACCTGCCCCTGAAGGGCATTGCCTCCATGCACTGCTCCGCCAACACCGACATGAACGGCGAGAACACCGCCCTGTTCTTCGGCCTGTCCGGCACCGGCAAGACCACCTTGTCCACCGACCCCAAGCGCCTGCTCATCGGCGACGACGAGCACGGCTGGGACGACAACGGCGTGTTCAACTTCGAGGGCGGCTGCTACGCCAAGGTCATCAACCTGGACAAGGACGCCGAGCCCGACATCTACAACGCCATCCGGCGCAACG
>CALWYG010000008.1 GCA_944385695.1 uncultured Oscillospiraceae bacterium
GCTCAGCGACAAGCGGCCCAAACTATGGGGAATGTACTCTCCGGCAGTCTCTGAGCTTCTCTAAAGTGATCCAGCCCTTTCCGCTGAAATTTCCCGTATGGGTCGGCGTATGGGTCAAACAGCAGGCGCAAAAATAAACCGGAGAGAAAAGTAATGAAAAATAAAGAAAGCCGCTGAAATCATACGATTTCAGCGGCTTGTTGGTTGCGGGAGGAGGACTCGAACCTCCGACCTCCGGGTTATGAGCTACGACCTGGATGCTGTTTTAGCTCCATTGAGAGCTTTTATACCCTTTCTATTGGGAACGAAGATACTATTTGGGCCTGTTTGCTCCGTTGGTTTCGTCTGGTCCAGATCTCGTATGGGTCAGGGTTTGGGTCAGTGAGTAATAATAAATATATTATTACACTTGCTTGCGGATAATAGCGAAAGATTAGGGAATTGTTAATCGGCATCTACATATAGACCGTGTCGCTCCATTTAGCCCAAAAGATCATTATTATTTGGAAAAGAAGTTTTGTGTTAACTAGATTTTTCACCATTGACCGTACTAATATCCTCTATGAGTTTTTCCTTCTACTTTCTATATTTCCCTACTCCACTTAAAAATAATATTTAGGGACACTGCATTTTCGGCTTTGCAGTGTCCCTTTTTAGTGTAAAAAGAGCTATAGACGGGTAATTAAGACTGTTTCTGTTTCAGATCGGCCCAAGCGGATACCAGATCCAAGCTTTTTTCAAGCCACTCCATGTAGGTCCGCTCACGCATGACTGCGCTGAGCAAAACCAAATAGTCGCCGCGGGCCGCTCCAGTAAGTGTAAGGGGATCCACATTTCCGTAGCTTGCCTCAAAGCAGCCGGACAGGTAATTCAGCTTTACGGTGCGTTTTTCAATCTGCTTTTGAATCAATTCCAAATAGGTGTCTTCCGGAAGCCACTGGGAATAGTAGGAGCGCAGGCGGAATACATCTTTGGGCGTAGGGTCAAGGGGGGGGTCCTGCTCCAGCCACTGCAAAAAATCGGCGCTGCCCTTATCCGTAATTTCATATAGCTTTTTTTCCAGCTTTTCACCTTGAATCACAGTGCTGTATTGGATCAAGCCTTCTTCAACAAGGCGCTTTAGCTCCGGGTAGATTTGACTGTGCTTTGCGCTCCAGAAGCAGCCAAGTTCACTGCCAAACGCTTTGGAGATATCATAACCGGTGGTAGGAGCCTGCATCAGCAGTCCTAAAATTGAATATTTTAATGTTCTCATAAATAGCATCCTTCCATTTTTACTAATATAACACAATTTCATGAAAAAATCATTTGGATATTTTCACTAAAAATGAAAAGTCTGCTTCGTAACATAATATAATTGACATGTAAATATTTACATGTTAGTATTTAACCAAAAATAAGACAAAATACTGGAGGGATGTTATGGAAAACCGTGAAATTATGTTTGCGCCATATCAGATTGGAAACATGGAATTAAAGAACCGTTTTGCTATGGCTCCCATGGGCCCCCTAGGCCTGGGAGATGAGCAGGGTGGTTTTAACCAGCGCGGAATTGATTACTACACCGCAAGAGCCCGAGGAGGTGTGGGGCTCATTTTCACCGGCGTTACATTTGTGGACAATGAGGTGGAGGAGCATGGTATGCCCAATTGTCCAAGCCCCACATTTAACAGCGTGCAGTTTATCCGCACCGCCAGGGAGCTTACAGAACGAGTACACGCCTATAATGCAAAGATTGTTCTCCAGATGTCCGGCGGGTTTGGACGTGTGACTATTCCCACTAATTTGGGGGAATATCCTCCGGTGGCTCCGTCGCCGATCCAGCACCGTTGGTTGGATAAGACCTGCCGGGAATTGACGGTGGAGGAGATTCGAACCATTGTCAAGCAGTTTGGAAAGGGAGCCTACAACGCGAAACGGGCAGGGTTTGACGGGGTCCAGATTCATGCCGTGCACGAGGGGTACCTCATCGACCAGTTTGCTCTTTCGTTGTTTAATCACCGTACCGACCAGTACGGAGGCAGCCTGGAGAACCGGCTGCGGTTTGCCCGGGAGATTGTGGAGGAGATCAAAGCTTGCTGCGGGGCCCAGTTCCCGGTAATCCTGCGGTATAGCCCCAAGAGCTTTATCAAGGATCTCCGTGAGGGGGCACTGCCCGGAGAAGACTTTGTGGAAAAGGGACGGGATCTGGACGAGGGGGTGGAAGCGGCAAAGCTGCTGGTCTCCTACGGCTATGATGCCTTGGACGTGGATGTGGGCTCCTATGACTCCTGGTGGTGGAGCCATCCTCCCATGTACCAGGAAAAGGGATTGTATATGCCTTACGCAAAATTGATGAAGGAGACGGTCTCAGTTCCTATTATCTGCGCCGGGCGGATGGACGATCCGGAACGGGCAGAACGAGCCTTGCGGGATGGAGTTTGTGACCTGATCAGCCTGGGGCGGCCCTTGCTGGCGGATCCAGACTATGTGAACAAGCTGCGGGTTGGCCGGAAACAATGTATCCGTCCCTGCATCTCCTGTCAGGAGGGGTGCATGGGCCGTATTCAGGAGTACTCTTTGATCAACTGTGCGGTGAACCCGCAGGCTGGAAGGGAGCGCGTGACCGAATATCGGCCGGTGCTGCGCGCCAAACGGGTTCTTGTAGTGGGCGGCGGAGTGGCTGGCTGCGAGGCGGCTCGAGTTTTGGCAGAGCGAGGACACCGTCCGGAGCTGTATGAACAGAGCGGCCGCCTGGGCGGGAACCTGAATGCGGCAGGGGTTCCCGATTTCAAAGAAGATGACCGGGCACTGATTACCTGGTATGAGCAGGAATTGAAACGACTTATGGTTCCTGTTTATTTTCACACTAAGGTGGAGCCTGAGCTTGTGAAAAAGGGTGGCTATGACGCAGTTATCCTTGCCACAGGCTCCGTCCCCAAACATCTTGCGCTGGACGGCGAAGCGCCTGTAGTTACCGCCTCAGACGTGCTGCTAGGCGAAGAAGACTGTGGGGAGCAGGTTATCGTGGTTGGCGGAGGACTGGTGGGCTGCGAGACGGCGCTCTGGCTGGCCCAGAACGGCAAAAAAGTCACCATTGTGGAGGCGATGGACAAGCTGATGGCGGTTAATAAGCCGCTGTGCCATGCCAACAGCGAAATGTTGGAGCGGCTGCTTCCCTTCCACAAAGTGGAGATTCTTACATCCGCCCGGGTCCTTGGGTACAAGGACGGACGGCTGGAGGTGTCTACTCCGGAGAAGGTAGAGCAGATCCCCTGCGATACGGTAATTTCCGCCATCGGGTTTTCCCAGGAGGATAGCCTGTACCGGCAGCTGAGCAGAGAAGTAGCAGAGCTCTATCTCCTGGGAGATGCCAGAAGAGTGTCTAACATCATGTATGCAGTTTGGGATGCCTTTGAAGTGGCCAACCACATCTGAGCGTAGAGAATTAGCACGAGCAGATAAGGCAGCGCGGAGATAAATTGCAGATTACGACAAAAGTTGTTGCAAGACTAGACGGGAAATACAGGTAATCTACCCATTGCTTCTTTGTAACAAATCTTTTGCAATTTATTACACTAGATTAATGGCTTAAGAAAGGGGAGAAACATGTGAAGATCACAAAAGTTGAAATTATGGCCACGGATGTGCCATTTAAGGGAAACCAGGAAAATGTGGGCGAAATTGCTTTGGGCAAATGGGAGCTGTGCCGGTTTGTGGTAGTGAAAGTTCATACTGATGAGGGGATTGTAGGGTATGGAGAATCGGCCCCCTTTGCTAGAACCTCTCAAATGGGTCAAAAGCCGATTGTGTCCATGCTCTCTGATTATGTAGCACCTGCGGTCATCGGGCTTGATCCCTTCCAAGTAGAGGCAATCTGGAAAGCGATGGATCGGGCGGCTCCTTATGCGGCGCAGGCCAAGGGCGCAATTGATATGGCGCTCTATGACATCATGGGAAAGAAGACCGGAATGCCTGCCTACAATTTTATGGGTGGACTGGTCCGAAAGGAAATTCCGCTGCAGGCCATTGTGACCATTGATACACTGGAGAACATGAAGAAGGCCAGCCTCAAGTGGATCGAACAGGGATTTAAAACGGTGCGGATCAAGCTCGGACTGGGAGATTTAAAGAAGGACATTCAACTGGTTCGGGAAATCCGAAAAACAATCGGAGCAGATATCAAACTTCGTGTGGACCCCAATCAGGCTTACAGTGTGAAAGAAGCGCTGAAGATGATTCCTGTCCTAGAAGAGAACGATGTGGAGATTTACGAGCAGCCTATCGTATGGACCGATCTGGACGGACTGGCCCAAATAAACGCGGCCACGTATATTCCGGTTATGCCCCATGAGTCCATGTCCAGTATTTACGATGTCAAGGAACTGATGGACCGGGAGGCGGTCAGCCTCTTTACCATTAAAACGGATCGGCCAGGTGGAATTACAAAGGCCAGAATTACCCGGGATTTGGCGGAGCTTTATAACATTCCCTGTGTGGTTATGTCGTCTGTGGAGTTGGGGATCAGCACCTTTGCTTCCATGCAGTTTGCGGCTACACTTAAGCAGATTAACTTCGCTTGTGAAGCCAGCGGTCCCTATGAAATTGAGGACATCGCCGTGGGATCCAACCGGATTGTCAATGGCTCCTTTATTGTGCCGGATGGACCGGGCTTCGGTGTGGAGATTGATGAGGAGAAGCTGCGCTATTACACAAAACAGACAGTGGTTTGTGACGAATCCTGTCAGGTACAGGACTAAAGCGGAAGGCTCATAAATATAAAGAGGGAGTGTCCCTATTTATATATAAATTCATCATGAGAGGAAATAGGAGGTACATATGGCTATTATTGTTCTGATTCTGGTAATCTATATGGGCGGTATGCTGGCCATTGGCATCTATGGCAGCAAAAAGAGCGCCACAATGACGGAGTTCCTGACGGCAGGAAAAAGCGGCGGTATGTTTGTCATGATCTGTACCTATATCGGCGCACACGTGGGCAACGGCATTATCGTAGGCGGTGCACAGTATGGTGCGGAATACGGTATTGGAGGCATGTGGTTCGGCCTGGGCGCGGTTTTGTCCTACGTGCTGTTTGCCGTTGTGATGTCCAGACTGCTTTATCGCCGGGGCTACATCACCATTCCCGATCTGATTCGCGACCGCTATCAAAGCAAGGTGGCCTCCGTATTGATGGCTATCTTGAACATCTGTGCAACCCTGGGCATTATGGCCGCGCAGATTATGGCTGGCTCCGCTCTGTTCAGCGCCCTGGGGCTTAACCCCACGCTGGGTGCTGCGCTGATGGCCATCGTGGTATTTATTTACTGCGCCCTGTCCGGCATGTGGGGCGTTATGATGACCGACTCGGTCCAGACCACAATCATTTTCTTCAGCACTATTTTCTGCATTGTGGCCATTGCCATGAACGGCGGCTTCGACGCCATTTCTGCCGCCCTGCCCGAGAGCTCTTTTGAACTGGTGCCCTTCGATGCAGAGACCTTGTTTATGATGATGGTTCCCGGCGCGCTGAACGGCCTTATCTCCGGTGCCGCCTATCAGCGTACAGCCTCCTGTAAGAATGAAAAGGTAGCCTTCTGGGCTCCCCTGATTGCCGCCTTTGCCCTGATCCCCTTCGTGGTTCTTCCCGTTATCATCGGCATGTACGGCAAGGCGCTTTTCCCCGATGCGCCCACTGCCGCCATCCTGTTTGATGTGGTTCTGGAGATGAATCCCATCATTGCTGGCCTTATGATCTCTGCGGTGCTGTCCGCCGTGATGTCCACCATGGATATCGGTCTGCTGAATGTCACCGCCAACACGGTGAACGACATGTACTGTAAGACCCTGAACCCCAAGGCGAGCGAGAAAACCCTGGGCCGTCTGTCCACGATTGTTACCCTGGTGTCCGGCGTTATTGCTCTGAGCCTGGCGATCTCTTCCTCCAGCATCCTGTCCCTGCTGTCCTCTACCTATTCCCTGATGAACGCCGGTGCACTGGTCATGGTGCTTGGCGGTATTTGGTGGAAGAAGGGTACCAAGGAAGGCGCTATTGCCAGTGCGCTTTGCGGCATGGCCGTTATCATTGTAAATATGACCGGCCTCGTCGCTGTTCCCTACATTAGCTTTACCCCGCTGATTCCCTCGGTGATTGCTTATGTGGTCGTCAGTCTTCTGACCCAGAAGAAAACAGTTGCTTAAACCAAACCACCAGGCAGGCCGGCATTGTGCCGGCCTGCTGCTTATAGAGACAAAGAAGGGAAGATTCCGATGAAAAAGTATCCCCATCTGTTCAGCCCCATCAAGGTTGGACCTTATACGCTGAAAAACCGGATTGAAGCGGCACCGGTCAATATTTCCAATTTGACCCAAGACGGATATCTTACTCCGGAAAATATTGCGATTTTTGAAGGAAAAGCCAGAGGCGGAGCAGCTATTGTAAATATGGGGGAGTGCCGAATTGATTTAAAGACGGGCATTTCTCATAAGCTGTGCATCCCGCTGGATGATCCAGAGGTGCTCCCGTATCTGCATGCCGCCAGCGATGCCATCAAGAAGTATAACGCTTTCTCCGCTGTGGAGTTGATTCATCCCGGAACCCGCTCCAATCCCGAGTATTACGATGGCCCGATTTGGGGCCCCAGTGATGGCCCGGGCCATCTGGGCAAAGATTACGTGGCCCTGGATCAGGAGACGATTGACTACATTATGGACTGCTTCGGCAACGCAGCGGAGATGGCCAAGCTGGGCGGGGTGGACATGGTAATGATCCACGCCGGCCACGGGTGGCTGCTGCATCAATTTCTCTCCCCGCTGAACAACCGACGCACCGACAAGTATGGCGGCTGCCTGGAGAACCGGGCCCGGATCACGCTGGAGGTCATTGAGAACATCCGTAAAAAGTGCGGTCCGGATTTTCCGATCGAAGTGCGCATGAGCGGAACTGAAATTGTAGAGGGTGGACTCACTCTGGAGGACCAGGTGGAATTTGCCAAGCTGCTAGACGGCAAGGTGGACCTCATCCATGTGACCTCCGGTACCTTCCATGTTCCTTCGACCAATCAGCATATGATTCCCAACGGATTCCTGCCGGAGGGCTGCAATGTCTATCTGGCGGAGGCCGTGAAAAAGGCTATGAACCACACCCCGGTGGTGACAGTGGGCGCTCTGGGCAACCCTGAGCTGATGGAAGAGATTCTGGCTCAGGGACGGGCGGACATGGTAGCGCTGGGCCGCCCGCTGCTGGCGGATCCTGATTTACCAAATAAGCTGAAGGCCGGACGAGAAGATGAGGTATATCCCGGCCTGCGGTGTATGGCCTGCATCAGTGAATCCTTCGTTCCCTATGTGAAATATCCCTCCCGAATCAGGCGCTGCCCGGTGAATCCCACCGCTTATAAAGAGGTCCCGGCCAGCCGTGTGACCCAAACCAAGCAGCCCAAACGGGTTCTGGTCATCGGCGGCGGACCTGCCGGTATGGAGGCAGCTACCGTTCTGTCAGAACGTGGACATCGGGTTATCCTGTGTGAAAAGGATGGGGAGTTGGGCGGCGCGCTCCGCCATGCTAAGGATGTCCCCTTTAAAAAGAAGGTGGACCAATTTATGCATGTCATGATCCGTCGGCTGGAGCGCAGCGGCGCAGACATTCGTCTGAATACTCCCGCAACCGCAGAGCTGGTGAAAAAGGAAACTCCTGATGTGATTGTAGCCGCCATGGGTGCCAAGCCGAAAAAACCGGCGTTTTCCAAGGAGGGAGCGGCCCATGTTATGATGGCCCTGGAGGCCATTGCGCATCCCGAACAAACTGGGGAAACGGTGGTCATTGCAGGCGGCGGCCTGGTGGGCTGTGAACTGGCCCTTCAGCTGGGACAGATGGGGAAAAAAGTTACTATTGCCAGCCGGAAAAAAGAGGTATGTCGGGATGCGGCGTTCCTGTATCGGGAGGGCCTGCTGATGGAGTTGGAGAAGGTGGGTGTCACCATCTTGAACGAGGCGGAATGCGTCGCCGCCCGGGATAATGCTGCCGTTCTCAAGACGGCGGACGGGGAGCAGACGATTCCCGCCGATACCGTAATTGCCGCCACCGGCTTCGCTCCTTTGGACGAGGAGGCGGAAGCGTTCCGGGAACTGGCCTATGACTTCTGGAAAATCGGCGACTGCTTCCAGGTACGCAAAATTTTTAATGCCATGAGGGAAGGCTACAATGCGGGAGCGCATATCTAAGCAGAGCTTAGAGTGTGATCCGGATAACAAATATGAGGTGATATTATTTTCTATGGCTACAGTGTGGGTCAGAGTCACATAGGCGAAAATATAAAACCTATAATTTCATTTTCATTGAAAATTAGATCGGTCGATAAGTGAAGCCATAGAGGACAAGCATACCAAAAACTAACACGCAATACAAAGAAAAAGACGGTACCGGATATATCCCCGCTGTTTGCCGCTGTGTGACCGCTTTGCGGGCTGGGTAGGGTAAGCGGGCCCAACAAGGGTTTTCGAGGCAAATTGGGGCCGGCGGAGGGAGACAAGAGGGCTCCCGCCGAAGCCCAGCGAAAGCGGGTTCGGTGGGAAGAGTCGGAGCAGCGGAATGAGCGAGTTTTCGCCCGTTTGGGCGGGAACGAGGGATGTGGCGCTTGCGAGGATGAGGCGCAGGGCCGGTGTGAAAAAAAGCAGGAGAAAGAGCCGGGGTCGTAAACGCCCCGGCTCGTCCACTTCTGCCCGCAGTGCGGGCAGTTTCCGGCCCTGCGGGGCGGGGTCGTAAACGGCAAAATTTTGCTCTTTCGGGGTCGTGATTCCCTGTATTCTTAGTACCGCGGGATTTGATCCGGGGTTACAGCAGATACCCCCCTCAAAATCTGCGTCGCAAAACAAAGATAAAAGCCTTTCCTGAAAATATTACGCTGTTACCAAAGATATTGTCCTCCGAACAA
>CALWYG010000009.1 GCA_944385695.1 uncultured Oscillospiraceae bacterium
ACCACGGGCATGTTCTGGAAATAACGGGGCATGGAATAATTACCCAATGTAAACTCCTCCTTCAAATTCGTTCATCGCGGACAAGGTACGCCGGAAGGCCCTCCGGTGTACCCTATCCCCGTCTTACTCCTTGGGGACCTTGATAAAGGCCTGGCCGGGCACCCAGGTACCGGCGTGCTTCTTGTTATCGGAAGCAATGACCACGCACCACTTACCGTTGACGCGGCCCAGGCCCTTAACAATGGAAGTGGAGCCGGTCTTGTTGTGCTCGGGGTTATAGAGGCTGTTCAGGGTGCACCAGGTGCCGGGATCGACCAGCAGGGCGACACGCTGCATAGCAGTGAGCTGGCCCTTGGCGTTCATATCTTCGTCCTTCTTGCCGGCAGCCAGGGCATTCACCACATGGGCGTGGATGTCGTCCTCAATGGCACGCAGCTCAGCGACATTCTCTTCGTTGGCGCGGACAGGCTTACCCACCACGGGCATGTTCTGGAAATAACGGGGCATGGAATAGTTACCCAATGCAAACTCCTCCTTTAATAACTTCATTGCAGATGAGACGCGCCAATGGCTTTCCTTTTATACGTCCTGATCTTCAGGTTCCTATAAAATACCTGGCGAAAGCCGCACAGACCAAGGATTCCATCCGCGCGTCTCATCTCGTTCTTACTCCTTGGGGACCTTGATGAAGGCCTGACCGGGGTCGATCTCCTCACGGATGACCTTGATGATGTCGGGAGTGGGGCCCTCGAAGAGCTGAGCGCGGGAGACATCGATCTCAAAGCCGGTGTTCTCCTGAACCATCTCGGGAGAGGAGAACGGATAGTAATAAGCCAGATACATCCGCTTGGTCTCCTCGTCAAACTTCATGATGCCCAGGTCGGTAACCACCATCTGAGGACCGCGGTTGCCGGGCAGACCAACCTTCTCACGGCCGCCAGGGCCGTCCATCCAGCCGCAGGAGGTGATGTAGTCGATGTGCTCCATAAAGCGGCGCTTCTGGTGCTGCATCATGATGATGGTGTTGCAGTAGGTGGCAATGCCGTTGGCGCCGCCGGAACCAGTGAAACGGGTCTGGGGCTTTACATAGTCGCCCTTGCCGTAGATACAGGTGGAGTTCACGTTGCCGTAGGGATCGATCTGGGCGCCGCCGATGAAGGCGATCAGCCGGTCCTCGTCGTGGAGCCACTCATTGGCCTCAAAGCCGATGAAGCGGATGTTGGGCCACTGCACGGCGCAGTGGGCCATGAAGCGGTTGTCACCCACAGGGCGGGGCACTTCCACGGGGGAGCAGTCCATCAGGCCGCTCTCCACGATGGGGTGGCAAGAGGGGCACACCACACGCTTAGCCAGGGAGGCGCCGATCAGAGGCAGGCCGGTACCCACGATGACAATCTGATTCTCCTTGATGTTCTTGGCAATGGCATAAGCCTGCATTTCCTGCTTAGTATACTTCGTATAATCAGACATTTCTTTCTTCCTCCCTAGTTCTTAGTGTCTGGTGGAGTAACCCAGGTGGGGCTCGTTCTTCAGGCGCATAAGACGGGAACCGCCAACCTTGTCCAGCAGCTCGTCGTTGTCCTTCACGCTGTAAACCCACTTCTGGAGATAATCCTGGAAGGTCTCAGGGATGGCAGTGCCGGCCTTGGCGTCCTCAGCAGCCTTGCGGGCCTTGGCAGCGGCCTCAGCCAGCTTCTCGTCCTCGGGCTTGGCAGCGGCAGCCTTCTCGGCCTTGACAGCGGCCTTCTCCAGCTGGGCCTTGGCGTCCTCGGCGTCCTGATACTTGGAGGCCTTGTCGTACTCCTTCAGGGCGTGGGAGTCGTTGTCGTAGTAGTTGTAGCACTGGGAGGGCCAGGCACCGTAGGGGCAGTGGACCACAGCGCTGACACACTCACCGAAGATACGGGTCAGAGTGGGATCGCGGCGGATGTACTCATCGCTCACCAACTCCTCGCAGGTGACGATGACCTGGCGGGCAGCCACGGCCACGTCACCATCCTGGAACTCGTCGCCCTCGATGATGCAGGAGCCGACGGGAGAGGCCTTCTGAACGTGGATGATGGCGGTGTCCAGCTTGGGCACGGGCACAGCCACGACCTTCTCGCCGGGCTTGAAGGGATTGTCGATCTCCACGCACTTCAGATCGTCAACCTTCTCCAGGGTCTTGCGCTGCTCCTCGCTGATGCCCCAGTACTTCATCAGACCGGAACCCTGCATCAGACGCACAGGCAGGAAGGGCAGGCCCAGGGAAGCGGCATGCAGCTGAAGCATGAGCACGTCCTGAGAGTAGTCCTCATAGACCAGCTCGCCCTTCTCAATGGCAGCACGGAAGCGGCGGGACACGTTGGTATAGCCGGAGTTGGCGGTGTAGCAGTTGATGTAGGTCTTCACACGCCCCTCACCGATCATCATATCCCAGTCACCGCCGGCGGGACCAGCCCAAACGGTGAAGTCCTTCTGGCCCTGGCGCAGAATCTCGGCCACGGCCGCATAAGGCTTACGGTTGGTGGTGAACCCGCCAAAGCAGATGCAATCTCCGCTCTCGACGAACTTCGCCACGGCGTCATGCAGGGAATAAACTTTGTTCATGATAAAACCCCCATTACAAATGTTTTTGTTCTCTCTTTCGCTCAGGTTTTCAAGGTACGGTCCACGGGCTATTTTACAGTGCCTATTTTATCACATTTCTCATATTAGGTCTATCTGTAACTTAGCAAAAAGTTTGCATATATTCTCCTGGCGTGGTACAATAGCCAAAAGCAACTGATACCGTCGGATTTGGAGGGCTTCGATCCTATGACAAACGTGGAATTTCACCTGCAACTGAATCACAACGACACCTGGAACATGAGCCGGCTCCATTTCCATGACCATTACGAGCTCCTGCTTCCCCTCACCAGCCCCGGGAATATTTTCGTCAATGACCAGGTATATCCCCTGCGCCGGGGAACCCTCTACCTCATTGGCGAAAACACGCTCCACCGCACCATGGCCACAGGGTTTCACGCCCGCTACGTGCTCCACATCAGCCATAAAGCCCTGGCCCAGCTGTCCACACCCCAGACCGATCTGACGCAGCTGGGGCAGGTCACCTTCCGCCGCTCTGAGCTCAATCCGGAGCAAATGACTGAGATTATTGAGCTTTTCCAGGCCCTGGAGCGCAACAAAAACGACGGAAGCTTCGGCAGCGACATCCGCCAGACCGTCGCTCTTTTGAACCTTCTCCTCCGCCTGGCCCCCACCCTCAACGCGGCCACCGCAGGTGAGTCCATCCGCAACAAGGACTTTCTTAGGGTCTCCCCGATTCTGGATTACATCCGGGACAACCTGTCTGAGCCTCTCTCCCTGGATCAGATTGCCGGCCACTTTTATATCAGCAAGCACTACCTGTGCCGGATT
>CALWYG010000010.1 GCA_944385695.1 uncultured Oscillospiraceae bacterium
CGTAGCAGTTTCAGTAAGACCTCCGACAATGCCTCTCCGGGATAACGTTTAACCGTCTCCGTCATCAGTTCAAACGTGTTAAACGGATTCAGCACGCCCAGCGTATCGGGCAAAATAATCCGCCCGAACCCAGCGGCGGCATAGCAGTCAAGCATTCGCCATACATAATCCGGCGAATTCAAGATACCGTTTGACCAGTCCTCCAGATAAACATTTGCCGCAAAGCCGTTGTCTCGGGCATATGCCAGCGTCTTCATCACATCGGACAAGTGTTCTTCCTGCGATTTTTTTAATTGGATTTCACAATGTTTCCGCGAACCTTTGGTCAACAGATTAAGATGACGGCACCCTGTCGGCAACAGCCAGTCAACCGATTTGTTGAAATCTGTAAAACTCAGCACTTCCACCGCATCGGCAAACCCGTCCGACTTTGCCCAGTCCATAATCCGCGCCAGCGAGTTCTGTTCTTCCCGGCTGACTTTGGCGCTCGAAACCTCACAACGGGTAACGCCGGCTTCCGCCAGCACTCTGCTGACCACCGAGGCTCTGGTCGCCGACAAGCCCCAGCCCCCTGCCCCTGCTGCACCCGCTGCCCCCGATATGGGCGGTATGTACTAAGCCAGATTGCTTTGAAGCCCGCGGCCATACGCCGCGGGCTTTTTTATGAGCTGGGGCTTGGCGGCGAAGCCGACACAGGGAGCCCTGGCAAAGCCCAGCGGAGCGGGTTTGCCGGGGAGAGGAGGAGCGGCGGAATGAGCGAGCGCTGCCGCTTGCTGCGGGGCGAGGGATATAAAGCCCGCGACGACGAAGCCCCCTGCCCCTGCTGCACCCGCTGCCCCTGATATGGGCGGCATGTACTAAGCCAGATTGCTTTGAAGCCAGCGGCCATGCGCCGCGGGCTTCTTCTCATAGCTAAAAAACGGCCCGGGGACAATTTGTCCTCGGGCCGTCCGTTTACTGGGGCTCTTTAGATTGAACGTCATCCCGAAAAATACGGCGCACATCAAAAAGAGTGAACATGATGCAAAGGGAGGTAACAAACCCGGCCAGGGCGAGTACGATCAGGGTCGGCTCCCAGAGGTCGGTGAGAAACCGAAGGGGGTGAGCGCATAGAGACGTGGCGGTGAGCAGCAGGGTCTGGCAGGTGCGCCACTTGAGGAGCCGCTGGTCCAGATTTTGCTCGGGCTGTTGGTATTTGGCGGCCAGGGCGGCGTAGTCGGTGAGCATCTGGAAGTGGAAATACACCCCTGCCAGGCTGATAATCAGGTCCAGGATGGGGAAACGTCCGTCCAAGGCTGTGCCCAGCCAGGAGGCCAGCCAGTTTCCGCCGTGCCATGCCGCCAGCAGAGTGCCCAGGGGCCGCAGAAGCTCCAGATCCCGCCGTTCGTCCTTTAGCTGCTGGATGGCGGAGAGAAAGAGGAGAAACCCCACAAAGGAGGGCAGGATGCTGACAGAACCCAGGTTAATATCAAAGTACAGGAAAAAGTAGCCCCAAGCTGCCTTTGAGAGGGCGCTGTACATAGTTTGACGGTGGGTCATTGTGCCCCTCCTTCCTCAGGGCGGAGGGTGAGCTCCGCGACTTTTTCTCCGTTGATGTAGAGGTCAGCGGCAAAGGAATCGGGGGGCAGGAAATTGTCTGTGCTTATGTGTCCGCCGCTGCCCCCGCCGGCCATAGAAACAATGGGGCCCCAGTCCGGGTCCAGGGTTTGGCTGGACCAGCTTTCACCGCTACTGGAGCTGCCGCCGCCACTTCCCTTGCTCAGGGGCTGGAGAGCGGGACGCTCCTGACCGTCGTCCATAGGGGCGACGGAGAGGCCCAGGCGTGTAATCGCGGCTTTATCCTCCTGGGATCCCAGGAAAATACACTGGCTCCATTGGGTATGATAGACTTCATCAAACTCAGCCCCCGGCTTGGGTACTGTGTCAAAGGCGGAAGTGGGGCCAAAGAACCAACTGGAGCTGCTGGAAGCCTGAACGGTGTTGTTCACCACAAGACTTTTCTGGAAAAATACTTTCACCTGGAAATTTGCTGCAGTGCCGGTGTAAGTATAGGCGGGAAGCTCCTCCACGCCCCAGAGCATGGAGGCATCCCGTGCCTCAATGAGTTCAAGCTCGCCCAGCTCCGTCACTACCCAGCGGCTTTCCTCTTTTTGGACGAGCACCTGCTGGTAGGCTAAATACATCTTGTTCTCTTCCCGTTGCCCGTCGGGAGCACCGTTGAGCTTGACCGCCACCAGGGCTTCGTAGGTGCCCTCACCCACGGGGTGCAGGTTGTAAATGTAATACCCCTCATTCTGGTCGGCTTCCATAGACAGGCCAGTGTCCCAGGTGGGCCAGAGGTTTTCATCCTGGCGCTGGTGCATGACATGGGCAATTTCCGCTTGCTGGCTGAGAGGGGCACACATAGCCCGGTAGGTCCCGCTGTCTGTGAGCAGGGACTTGCCGTAGGCATCCAGCGCTCCGGCCATGGTGGTGCACCAGGTAGTGCGGGCAGAGGCCAGGGATAGGTCGATGTCGGCGTGGCCGGACAGCCGTCCCTCCTCATTGTAGACATTTATCGCCTGGCTGCCAAACACCAAAGGAGCGGCCAGAGCAACGGCCACACATACGGATACCAGGGCCATTCCTGCGGGGTAGCGCTTGAAGCGGACAATGGCCTCGATGCGCTGACGGATATTTTTGCCGCCGTTGGAGGCACAGGAGGTGCCCGGAGAGCGGGCATACTTCTCGTTGGCCATGGACAGGAGGATGCGGCCGTATTCCCGGCGCTCTTCTCCCTCCAGCCGTTCCAGTACCCGCTGGTCGCAAAGAGATTCCAGGTCGTTGCCCGCCTGATTGGCACAGTACCACAGCAGGGGGTTGCACCAGTGGATGCAGCGAAGCAGACAGATAACAAGTCCCCAGATCACATCCCGGTACTTCCGGTGCAATAGCTCATGGAGCAGGACCTTGTCATCGGTCTTGGTCCCAGTGGGCAGAACCAGCACCGGAGAAAGGATTCCGCAGAGGAAAGCGGAACCTGCCCCCTCTATGAGGACGGCCCGACAGGTGGGGAGGTGGTACTGGTCTGCAACGGCTTGAATCCTGGCCACAGTTTGGGTGTCGGCTGGGGTGCCGGAGTGAAGTGCCCGGCGCAGGCAGATGTAGGAGATGAGATACCGCGCCAGCAGCACAATGACCCCCAGCACGTACCCCCAAAAAAGCCAGTCCCATAGCGTGGCGGGAGCGAACATCTTGGGCAGGGGAATGGGGGCGGTGACCTGGGTCAGAGTATAAGAACCGGTGAGGGCGGTTTTGATGGTTTCCACGATCATGGGCCAATTCAAGAGCACATACCGCCCACCCAATCCGGCCGGGAGCAGCAGAATCATGCCCAAAATGCCCCACACGGCAAACTGCCAGCGGGGGGAGAGTTTGTCCCGGAACATGGCCTTGACAATGAGCAGGAGAACAGCCACACCGGAGGCTGTGCATGTCTGGAGGAGAAATGCCCAGATATCTCCCATGGATTACACCTCCATTTCATCCAGCAGCCGCCGCAGCTCATCCCGCTCCTGGGGCGAGATGGACTCCTCTTTTAAAAAAGCGGCGATCAAATCTCCGGCAGACCCCTGGTAGACCCGGCGGAGAAAGCTGCGCCGCTCCTGGGCACGGCAATCCTCCCGGCTGAGCATGGCCCGGTAGATGTGAGGGGAAGCTTCTTTATCAATGGACACCAGGCCCTTGGCCTCCATGCGGGTGAGATAGGTCAGAACTGTGTTTCGATTCCAGCCGGTGGCCGGACGCAGAGCCTCTACCAGTTGCCCCAGCTCGGCCCCGCCGGTCTCCCACAGTGCACCTAGTACCGTCCATTCCCGGTCAGAGAGCTTATCCATAAAAATACCTCCTACAGGTGTAGTACAATATCATACTACACCTGTAGGAGGCTGGTGTCAAGAGAGAATCAAATAGGGGGTGCCTTGAAAACGATTTTACAGACCCTGAGCGATCATGGCCTCGGAGATCTTCTTAAAGGCGGCAATGTCATTGCCTGCGATCAGGTCGTAGCCCAGACCATATTCTTCCGCCGCAGCGGCGGAGGCGTCGTAGATGGAGCTCATAATGTCCCGCAGCTTCTGATCCACTTCTGCGGGGGTCCAGTTGTAGCGGATGGAGTTCTGAGCCATCTCCAGAGCGGAGACGGCCACGCCGCCGGAGCCGGAGGCCTTGGCACCCGCAGTGAGAATCTTGGGGCTCAAGCGCAGCAGCTTAAGGGCCTCAGCGGTGGCGGGCATGTTGGAGCCCTCCACATAGTAGCGCACGTCGTTGGCTAGGATGCGCACCGCATCCTCTACGTCCAGCTCGTTCTGGGTGGCGCAGGGGATGACCACATCCACAGCCACTTCCCAGGGCTTTTTGCCGGGGAAGAAGGGAACACCGAAGCGGTCGGCATAGAGAGAGACCCGGTCCTGTCCCTTGCTGCGCATCTCCAGCAAGAAGTCAAATTTCTCCTGGGTGCTTACGCCAGCGGGGTCATAGATGTAACCGTCGGGACCGGAGAGGGTAACCACCTTTGCACCCAATTCGGCCGCTTTGCGGCATACGCCCCAGGACATGTTGCCAAAGCCAGACACGGCAATGGTTTTACCTTCAATGGTGTCCTTCTGGTGCTCCAGCATACGGGCCAGAAAATAGACGGTACCGAAGCCGGCTGCCTCCTGACGGATCTTGCTGCCGCCATAGGTGAGGCCTTTCCCGGTGAGGGCGCTGCTCTCCGCCTTGCTCAGCAGGCGCTTATACTGGCCATAGAGGTAGCCGATTTCCCGGGCGCCCACGCCAATGTCGCCGGCGGGCACATCGGTGTCGGAGCCGATGTAGCGGTAGAGGGCGTTCATAAAGGACTGACAGAACCGCATGATCTCCCGGTTGCTCTTGCCTCTGGGGTCAAAGTCAGCACCGCCTGCGGCGCCGCCGATGGGCAGTCCGGTAAGGGCGTTTTTATAGGTCTGTTCAAAACCCAGGAACTTTACCACCGAGGGGGTAACATCGGGGTGGAAACGCAGGCCGCCTTTATAGGGGCCAATGGCGCTGTTGAACTGGACACGGTAGCCGTGATTGGTGTGGGCCACGCCCTTGTCATCCACCCAGGGCACCAGGAACATAAACATACGGTCAGGCTCCACCATGCGGGTGAGCAGGTCCAGCTTTTCATAGCGGGGATCGTCCAGCGCCGGATCGATCATCTCCAGCCAGGTCTGAACCGATTGGAGATACTCCGGCTCGTGGGCATACCGCTGCCGCAGCTGAGCGGCGACACGGACAGCATATTCATTCATCGTGAGCCCTCCTTTACACAAGACCGTAGGCCAGCATGGAGTCGGCAATCTTCAAGAAGCCGGAGATGTTGGCGCCCGCTACCAGGTTGCCGGGCATTCCGTACTGAGCAGCGGCGTTGGAGGCGTTGTGGTACAGATCGGTCATAATGGTCTTCAGGCGGCTGTCCACCTCTTCAAAGGACCAGGAGAAACGCATGGAGTTCTGGCTCATTTCCAGCGCGGACACGGCCACGCCGCCGGCATTGGCGGCCTTGGCGGGGGCGAAAAGGACGCCGGCGGCCTGGAAGGTCTCCACAGCCTCGGGAGTACAGGGCATATTGGAGCCCTCGGCTACAGCAAAGCAGCCATTGGCTACCAGAGCCTTGGCGGCCTCGCCGTCCAGCTCGTTCTGAGTGGCGCAGGGCAGAGCAATGTCACAGGGGATGGTCCAGATCTTGGAGCAGCCCTCGAAATACTGGGCGCTGGGCTTGCGCTGGACATATTCCTTGATACGCTTGCGCTCCACTTCCTTGATCTGCTTGATAAGATCCAGGTCGATGCCTTCCGCATCGTATACATAGCCGTTGGAGTCAGACATGGCCACCACTTTGCCGCCCAGTTGAGTGGCCTTCTCACAGGCGTAGGTGGCCACATTGCCGGAGCCGGAGATGATGACGGTGGCTCCGTCAAAGCTGCGGCCGGCTGCGTGAAGCATATGGTCGGCGAGGTAGCAAAGACCGTAGCCGGTGGCCTCCTTACGGGCCAGAGAGCCGCCGTAGCTCAGGCCCTTGCCGGTGAGTACGCCGGTGAACTCATTGCACAGGCGCTTGTACTGGCCGAAGAGGTAGCCAATTTCCCGGGCGCCCACGCCGATGTCGCCGGCGGGCACAGCAGTGTCGGGACCGATGTACTTAAAGAGCTCGTTCATAAAGGACTGGCAGAAGCGCATGACCTCGGCATCGGACTTGCCCTTGGGGTCAAAGTCGGAGCCGCCC
>CALWYG010000011.1 GCA_944385695.1 uncultured Oscillospiraceae bacterium
AAAAAACCCAGCAGCAGCGCCAGAAGAGCACAGGCCCAGACGGTCCTTTCCCGCTTATCGATCAGATCCATGCCGTGTCACACACTCCTCTGCAGCCCCTGTCCGTCCGGCGGAGGGGGCTGGCTGCCAGCGTCTTTCATTATCATAAAATAACCTGAAGCAATTTGCAAGGACAGAAGAAAAAACTGCCGCCCGATCGTGGGCGGCAGGCAGATCAGCAAAATGGACGGCTCTCATTTAACCAGCTGGCTCATATCGTACAGGCCGGGCCGTTCCACCCCGGCGATGAACTTGGCGGCGGCCAGGGCCCCCTGGGCGAAGATCTCCCGGGAGAGGGCGGTGTGGCGGATCTCCATCACCTCGTCGTGGCCGGCAAAGATGATCTCGTGCTCCCCCACGATGGTGCCGCCCCGGACGGCGGAGATGCCGATCTCCTTCTTGTCCCGGGGATGGCGGACGGAGTGGCGCTCGAAGACGTACTCCGTCTCGTGTCCGCAGGCCTGGGCCGCCGCGTCGGCGATCATCAGGGCGGTGCCGGAGGGGGCGTCCACCTTGCGCCGGTGGTGGCGCTCCACGATCTCAATGTCATAGCTGTCGCCCAGAATGGAGGCGGCCTTCTTCACCAGCTCCAGCAGAACATTGATGCCCAGGGACATGTTGGCCGAGCGGAACATGGGAACCTCCAGGGCGGCGGCGCCGATCTGGGCGATCTGCTCCGGAGTGTAGACGGTGGTGGCCAGCACCAGGGGGACCTTCCGCGCCCGGGCGAACTTCAAAAGGCCGTCCAAGGCGGCAGGGGAGGAGAAGTCGATGCCCGCGTCCGCCTCCCCCTGGAACTGCTCCGGGGCGGAGAAGACGGGAAATTCCCGGTCAGCGGGGCCCAGTACATCGAAGCCAGCGACCACCTCAACCTGGGGATCGGCTTGGCACAGCTCGGCCACCACCCGGCCCATGTGGCCGTTGCAGCCGGAAATGATTATCTTCAGCATAGGGCACTCCTTACTTCAGAAGGCCCATGCGCTCCATGGAGCTGCGAAGGGTGGCCAGATTCTTCTCCGACATGTCGCACAGAGGCAGACGCAGAGGACCGGCCTCCATCCCCATGAGATTCATGGCGGTCTTGACGGGGATGGGGTTGACCTCGCAGAACAGGGCATCGATCAGGTCCATATACTCGATCTGCAGCTTGGAGGCGGCGGCAAAGTCGTTCTCCAGGCACAGGTGGCTCATCTTCACCATGACCTCGGGAAGGATGTTGGACACCACGGAGATCACACCCTTGGCCCCCAGAGCCATCATGGGCACCACCTGGTCATCGTTGCCGGACCAGATGTAGAAGTCGTCCGGGCAGAGGTAGCGGGTGTGGGCCAGAAGGGAGAAGTTGCCGCTGGCTTCCTTCACGCCGTTGATCTTGGGATTCTCCGAGAGAATCTTATAGGTATCGGCCGTGAAGGACACGCCGGTACGGCTGGGCACATTGTAGAGGATAATGGGCAGCTCCACCCGGTCGGCGATGTACTCGTAGTGCTTGATGAGGCCGGTCTGGCTGGCCTTATTGTAGTAGGGGGTCACATGGAGCAGGGCATCGGCCCCGGAATCCTGGGCGTGCTGGGAGAGGTAGACGGCGGCGGAGGTGTCGTTGGAGCCGGCGCCGGCAATGACCTTCACCCGGTGGTTGACCCGCTTGACGCAGAATTCCACGGCAGCAATGTGCTCCCGGATGGACATGGTGGCCGACTCGCCGGTGGTGCCGCAGACGCACACCGCGTCCACGCCCGCTGCGATCTGGTCATCGATGAGCTTGCCGAAGGCGTCGTAGTTGATGGTCCCGTTCTCGTCAAAGGGAGTGACCAGAGCGGGGCAGGAGCCGGTAAATACGGGAGTTCTCATAGATAGCAACCCTTTCTTATAAAATCAGGAATCAGCGGTCCATATACCCTTCTGCGCAGAGGAGCTCAGCCAGCAGGACCGCGCCGCCGGCGGCACCACGCAGGGTGTTGTGGCTGAGGCCGACGAACTTGTAGTCATACTGGGTGTCGGGGCGCAGACGGCCGGCGGTGATGGCCATGCCGCCCTCCAGCTCCCGGTCCAGCTTGGCCTGGGGACGGTCGGGCTCCTCGAAGTAGTGGATGAACTGCTTGGGGGCAGAGGGGAGGTCCAGCTCCTGGGCACGGCCCTTGAAGTTCTTCCAGATCTCCTTGATCTCCTCGATGGTGGGCTTCTTCTCGCCGAAGGTGACGAAGGCAGCGGCGGTGTGGCCATCGGACACGGGCACACGCAGGCACTGGGCGGTGATGGCGGGGCCGTCGGCCTTGACAATCTCATTGCCTTCAATGTGGCCCCAGACCTTCAGAGGCTCCTGCTCGCTCTTCTCCTCCTCGCCGCCGATGTAGGGGATGAGGTTATCCACCATCTCGGGCCAGCGCTCAAAGGTCTTGCCTGCGCCGGAGATGGCCTGGTAGGTACAAACCAGCACCTTCTCAATGGGATAGCCCGCCTGCATGATGGGGGTGAGCAGGGGAGCGTAGGACTGGATGGAGCAGTTGGACTTGACGGCGATGAAGCCCCGCTTGGTGCCCAGACGCTTGCGCTGGGCGGGGATGATCTCCAGGTGCCGGGCGTTGAGCTCGGGCACCACCATGGGCACGTCGGCGGTCCAGCGGTGGGCGGAGTTGTTGGACACCACAGGGCACTCAGCCTTGGCGTAGGCCTCCTCCAGGGCACGGATCTCCTCTTTCTTCATGTCCACGGCACAGAAAACAAAGTCCACCATGCCGGCAATCTTCTCGATGTCGGCCTGAGCGTCCATGACGATCAGATCCTTGGCCTCGTGGGGAATGGGAGTCTTCATGGCCCAGCGGCCGGCCACGGCCTCTTCATAGCGCTTGCTCGCGGAGCGGGGGGAGGCGGCGATGGCGGTAAGCTTAAACCAGGGATGATTCTCCATCAGGGTGACAAAGCGCTGGCCCACCATCCCGGTGGCGCCGATGATTCCGACTTTATACTGTTTCATTGCAAACTACCTCCATGCTTGTTCCTGAACAGTCTATGTGTCAGGACGAAATTTGTTGCGTTTCCGGCAAAACATCGTGACAGAGAAAAAAATAAATCAGCGGCTTTTCAAGCGGCTGATTTTGTACTATAATGTCGAGGAGACCACCACGGGTTGCGGCGACAAAATATTCACAAAAGCAGACAGCGCTCCATCAGATCCACTGATGACAGTCGGCTGGCTGTTTACCAGACGACCAGGACCCACTGCGTCGGCGTAGGGGACCTTCGGCGGCCGTCCCTTTCAGCATGGGTAAGCGGGGACCGACCCCCTGACCATGCGTACTGATGTTGGCCGCAACCTCTATCTGGCAGTTATCCTATCATGTTTGCTGTCGGGTGTCAATAGAGCAAACGCAGAAGAAACAAAAGAATGGAGCCCACTATGTATAAGAAGTTATTGAAACTGGCCGCGGCGGCCCTGGCAATCTGCCTGGCCGTCCCCACCGCTGGGGCAGTGACCACCAACGACGACGGGGAGATCATGATTCGAGTCGGCCTGGCATCCTCTTACTATCACAATGCCACCGGCGAGCTGGAGGCGGCCCATTTGGAAAACGAGGACGGCTACGGAGCGGGCTATCGCTTTGGCTATTACGACAGCAATCTGGACTTTGTGGAGCTGGGACGTACCGACACCAGAACCACACAGGTGGCCGTGCTGAAAAGCGAGAACCTCTGGTATGGCTACTCCTCCTCCCTGAGCAAGTATACCTATGGGAGCTCCATCAACAGCGACATTCTGGTGGGCTGCTACCACGTATTGATTGACGAAGGGTTCCGGGACTTTGAAGATGCCCAGGATGTGGCCGAGGACTATGAGGACGGCTTTGTGGCCTACATTGATGGAGACTATCAAGTGCGGGCCGGTTCGTTCGAAACGAAAGAGGATGCTCTGCGCTATGGAGACAGCGGCGAAGTGGTGGGCACCAGCTCCTATGGACTCACCGTAGTGGAAACCGGCACCAACCGCATCCTTTTTCAATATGACCAGGGCTCTGGCACCAAGCTGGCCATTCAGCCCGGGGCGGATGGAGCCAGGGAGACCCGCACCTGGTTCAGCAACTACCACTACCGGGGCGGTTTTGAATATTTCCGCCGCACCGGGGGCAATGTGACGGTAGTCAATGTGCTTACCCTGGAGGACTATGTGAACGGCGTGATCTGCTATGAGATGGGTCCATCCTGGCCATTGGAGGCCCTGAAGGCCCAGGCCGTGTGCGCCCGGACCTATGCCCTTCGGAATATGGGGACCCACAGCAGCTACGGCTTTGATATCTGCAATTCCACCTACTGCCAGGTGTACCGGGGCATGGGCAACGGCTCCGCCTCTTACAGCCCCAGCCAGACCAGCATGCAGGCCGTGGAGGAGACCGAGGGCCTGGTGATCACCTACAACGGCAATCTGGCGGAAACCCCGTACTCCGCCAGCTTCGGCGGAGCCAGCGAGGACGCCTATTATGTGTGGGGCTCCGACACCACCAACACCTATCCCTATCTGTGCGGAGTGGAAGACCCCTATGAGACCTATGACTCCAGCTGGACGGTGAGCTATACCGCCTCTGAGCTGGAAAAGCGGCTGCAGAGCTATGGCTACGGCACCAGCACCTCCCTGGACTATCTGGAGCTGGAGTATTCCAAGCTGGGCAACGTAATCGCCGTTACCATCCACTGGAAAAATGGCCAGACCAACTCCATCTATCCCAGCGGAAGCAAGGCCATCCGCTCGGTGTTCAACGTGAGCTCCATCCGGTTCACCGTCAATGGGGAGACGGTAAACGCCTCGGGAAAGAGCCTGTCCAGCCGCAGCACCACACGCAGTACCAGCAGCTCTGATCTTAACGTCAACGGGGAGCCGGTGGACAGCCTGGACGGCATGTATGTGATTTCCGGCAGCGGCACCATTTCTTCCATTGGAGAGAACCCCTATGTGATCAGCGGCTCCGGCACCGTCTCGGCCCTGGACGATCTTGGACAGGGCGGAAATACCGGCGGTGGGGGCTCCTCCTCCGGGGGCAGCAACCAGGGGGGCGGCACCGTCACCGTTTCCGGTTCCCGCTATGTCTTTGAGGGAGCGGGCTACGGCCACCAGATCGGCATGAGCCAGTGGGGCGCCAACGCCATGGCCAAGCAAGGCTTTGACTTTGAGGAAATCGTCACCTTCTATTACCCCGGCGTAAAGGTTACCCGGTATTAAAGAAAAGGAAGTATTTGAGTGAAGACCGCAGATTTTGATTTTTACCTGCCTGAAGAACTGATCGCCCAGACTCCTCTGGAGCGGCGGGATGCCTCCAGGCTGCTCACGTTGGACAAGCATACCGGTGCCGTGGAGCACCACCACTTCTATGAACTGCCCAGCTTTCTCCGCCCAGGGGACTGCCTGGTGCTCAACGACTCCCGGGTGCTTCCCGCCCGGCTCATCGGCCACCGTCCCACCGGCGGCGCCTGCGAGGTGCTGCTGCTGGTGGACCGGGGGGACAAATGCTGGGAATGCCTGGTCCGCCCGGGACGGAAGCTTCGCCCCGGCGCACAGGTGATCTTCGGCGAGGGGAAGGAGCTCACCGCCACCATTGAGGAGGAGCTGGAGGACGGCAAGCGTCTGGTCCGGTTCCATTACGAGGGGATTTTCCTGGAGATTCTGGAGCACCTGGGCAAAATGCCTCTGCCGCCTTACATCAAGGAGGAGCTTCAGGATAACGAGCGCTACCAAACCGTCTATTCCAAGGTGGTCGGTTCGGCTGCCGCCCCTACCGCCGGGCTGCACTTTACCCCGGAACTTCTGGAGCAGATCAAGGCCATGGGGGTCAAGGTGTGCTATGTTACCCTCCATGTGGGCCTGGGCACCTTCCGTCCAGTGAAGGCGGAAGATATTCAGGACCATGAGATGCACTCGGAGTTCTGTATGATTTCCCAAGAGACAGCAGACACCATCAACGAGACCAAGCGCGGCGGCGGGCGGGTCATCTGCGTGGGCACCACCTCCTGCCGCACCATCGAGTCCTTTGCCGCTGAAGACGGCACCATGACCGAGCGCTCGGGCTGGACCAACATCTTCATCTATCCCGGTTATCGCTTTAAGGTCTTGGACGCCCTCATCACCAACTTCCATCTGCCCCAGTCCACCCTCATTATGCTGGTCTCCGCTCTGGCGGGGCGGGAGCATGTACTGGCGGCCTATGAGGAGGCGGTGAAGGAGCGCTACCGGTTCTTCTCCTTTGGAGATGCCATGTTTATTTCGTAACAGTAAGGAGTTTTTTTGTGTTTGAAGTCATCAAGCAAGAGGGACGGGCCCGCCGGGGTGTCTTTACCTGTCCCCACGGCACCGCTCAGACCCCGGTATTCATGAACGTAGGCACCCAGGGAGCCATCAAGGGGGCGGTGGACGCCCACGATCTGAAGGAGATCGGCTGTCAGATCGAGCTGTCCAACACCTATCACCTGCACCTGCGTCCGGGGGACGGAGTGGTGAACGAGATGGGCGGCCTTCACCAGTTCATGGACTGGGATGGCCCCATGCTCACCGACAGCGGCGGGTTCCAGGTCTTTTCCCTGTCCTCTCTGCGGAAGATCACCGAGGAGGGGGTCACCTTCGCCTCTCACATCGACGGCCGGCGGATTTTCATGGGCCCCGAGGAGTCCATGCAGATTCAGTCCAATTTGGGCAGCGACATTGCCATGGCCTTTGATGAGTGCATTGAGAATCCCTCTCCCCGGGAGTATGTGGAGCGGTCCATCGCCCGCACCACCCGTTGGCTGGAGCGGTGCGTCACGGAGCACAAGCGCCTCAACGAGCAGCCCGGCTGCGTAAACCCCGGCCAGATGCTCTTTGGCATCAACCAGGGCGGCACCTACCCCGACCTGCGGGTGCAGCACATGGAGGACATTGCCAAACTGGACTGCGACGGCTACGCCATCGGCGGCCTGGCGGTGGGGGAGCCCACCCAGGTGATGTACGACATCATTGACGCGGTGGAGCCCCACATGCCCAAGGAAAAGCCCCGGTATCTCATGGGGGTAGGGACGCCCTCCAACATCATCGAGGCAGTGGCCCGGGGCGTGGACTTCTTCGACTGCGTAATGCCCGCCCGCAACGCCCGCCACGGCAAGCTCTATACCTGGAAGGGCACCATCAACATCAAAAACGAGAAGTACAAGCTGGATAAGCGGCCCATTGACGAGAGCTGCACCTGCCCTGCCTGCCGCAGCTTCTCCCGGGCCTATCTCCGCCACCTGGTGACGGCAGGGGAGATGCTGGCCATGCGCCTGGCGGTACTGCATAACCTCCATTTCTATAACGAGCTCATGCAGCGCATCCGGGACAGCCTGGACGCGGGGACCTTTGAGCAGTTCCGGCAGACCTACTCCGGCATGCTGGATCGCCCCTGCACAGAGGATTAAAGAAAAACGGCAAAATTGCCAAAAGGGCTTGTCAATGGGGACAAAATCCGTTATAATATTTTGCAACGCGTCAAGCTAACACGCTTAGTTTGGATAGCAAACCTTTGGAGGGAAACAAACTATGGATTACAGTTGGATTTTAATGCTTGTGCTCATGTTCGCCATGCTGTACTTCTTCATGATCCGCCCGGAAAACAAGCGGAAGAAGGAAGCGGAGAACCTGCGCAACTCCCTGGCCGTGGGAGACGAGATCACCACCATCGGCGGCATGACCGGCACGGTCTGCGCTGTGAAGGAGAACACCATCGTCTTTGAGACGGGTGCCGACCGGGTGCGCATTGAGATCACCAAGTGGGCTGTCTCCACCAAGACCGCCGCTGCTCCCGAGCCCGCCGCCAAGTAAATAACCGGCATGTCTGACGCCCTCCCCGCATAGGTTTTACCAAAACCGCGGGGAGGGTGTTTTCATGAAAAAACGGGACAAACGGCAGGAGGAGGGAGGAAACGCTTGGCTGAACGCCACGTGTGAAATCCTGAAAGGGGGCGTACTGGCAGGGATCATAACGATTGTGTCCCTGTTGGTATGCGCGATTCTGGTCTCTATGGGAGTGCTCCCGGTGAGTGCCATGGAGGGGGCAGTGCTGGCTGTGTGTGTACTGGGAACCTTGATTGGCGGCGTGTATGCCGTGGGCCGGTCCGGCGGGCGCAGTCTGCTGGCGGGGCTCGGGGTAGGAGCCGTGCTGTTTCTGCTGCTGCTTACGGCTGGACTTATCGCCTATGAAGGGGCATCCATTGCAAACGGGGGATTGGGAATTCTCTGTGCCTGCCTGTGCGGCGGAGCCATTCCCGGGATACTGGGAAGAAAACCCAAGAAAAAACGAAGAAGATGATTGAAATATGCCGGGGGCTATGCTATAATCATTTTACTATGGCAGATACTGTGTCAGCCGTACGCTACACTATTTTCAGGAGGAGATACCACATGAAGCACATTCAGACTCTCAACGGAGCTACTCTGAAGCAGAGCGCCGCCAAGGGCGGCTGCGGCGAGTGCCAGACCTCTTGCCAGTCTGCCTGCAAAACTTCCTGCACGGTGGCCAACCAGAAGTGTGAGAATGTGTAAGCGCTGAA
>CALWYG010000012.1 GCA_944385695.1 uncultured Oscillospiraceae bacterium
ACAGGCCTGCTGGATATTTTATAGCAAGCTTTCAACACATTTTATACCAGAACGGCAGTTTTCGCAAGAGTATCCTGCATGAAATCTGTGGGAAAAGCCGCGCAAATGTGATAAAAACAAACAAATAACAGAGGAAATAGCACGGAATAGAAGCAATAGCTCTACTTGGGAACAGCCACGATCACCCGGATGCGCCCGCCTGCACAACAGCCCAAATCGTCGTACCAGCCGGTAAGGTCATAGCTCTGGGTGTCGATCTGGGAGAGGGTGGTTGGGTAGTAGCTGTAGATCCCTGTACCATCCCGGAGCAGCACCTGAACGTCCTCTGCCAGAGGATATTCCTGATTGCCGGACATGGCGGTCAGACTGCCCAGACTGTCCAGCGAGACACTGGACAGTTGAGAAATGGATTTGAGCGTACCGTCTTCATAGAGCAGCACCGCTTCGCCCACGTTCGCGTTGTACCGGGCATTTCCGCTGAGAGAGTGGGTTTGCCCATCCTGGATATAGGAATACGAGACAGAGATGCTGGAGACATTTCCCGTTCCGCTGGTGGAGTTGTCGGTGACGCTGCTGAGATAGACATATTGCAGAGTATCGCCGGTGACCTCGTTTAAAATGAGACGGTCAATTTCTCCGCTGGAGTTTAGTGTGTAGCAGCGCACATCCTCTCCGCTGAGGGTTGCGCCCGCCAGACGGGAGGGATAAATGCGCACATAGCCGCCCTCCGAATCGGTGTCCAAAATTTCCACATCACTGGCCAGGGTATATTTGCCCAAGGTGCTGCCATCGGCACTCACGGTGCCCTCCAGACGGTTCAGGGACATCCCCTGCACCTTGGTGCCCGACTGGGATACGCTTACCGATACCAGCCGCCCGGCGTCAAAGGCGCTGCCGCTGTGGTAAAAGATGCGCAGAACGCCGTCGGTACAGGCTACCTGGGTGGTCACCTGGGCTGAGGCGGTGGCGGAGGAGCTGGTGGTTGCGGTGGAGGCACCCTTGGTACTGGATACCACCGAGCCGTAGTAGGTGCTCTCGCTGTCCTGGGGGTCCAGAACCTCCACGATCTCCCCGTTCATTCCCAGCAGCAAGGTGACCAGATCGCCCTCCTGGAACTGGCCTTGACTGGAAAGCTGGTAGGCGGCCTGGGAGGTGCCGATCTCATAGGTAACCCCAGCCACGGTGGCGGAGGTGGGCGAGACTTTGCTGGGGGAGAGGGCGGTAAGTGTGCCGGAAGCCCGGTCGTGGTAAACCCAGACCGTACCCATTCCCTCGTTGTAATAGTATACATCATAGGCCTCTACCGTGTCGGCGGAGGAAAGCGCGTCGTTTCGGTAGACGGTGGCCGAACGCAGGGAGAAGGGCAGGGAGAGAGAGCCGTCGGTGGAGACATAGGGACCCTTGGTCTCGGCGGAAACCAGTGTGGCATAGTCAATCTCTCCGTTTGTGACCGTGTAACCCAAGGAGACGGCGTATATCCCTCCGGTGCTGGACTGCGCCACCAGGGCGTTATAGAGAAGATCCACGCAGTTCTGACGGGTCAGCGCGGTGCCCTGAGAGGCGGTTACGTCGTCCAGCAGACCCAGGCTGTCTGCTTTCGACAGCTGAGCGGCGGGGCAGGAGCCGGTAAAGGAACTGGCATCATAGCCCAGCAGCCGCAGCAGGGCGGTACAGCCTTCCTCCAAGGTGATGGGCTGGTCCGGACGGAAGGTACCGTCCACATAGCCGCTCATCCAGCCCTGCTCCACCGCCAGGCGGACATACCCGCTGGCCCAGTGGCCGCTCTTTACATCAGTAAAGAGGGAACTTCCATACGAACTGACGGAATCTCCATAGGCGGAGGCAGCGGCCAGCATGACGGCAAACTCGGCCCGGGTCACTTGGCTGGAGAGGTTGAGACTGCCTGTCTCGTCTCCTTCCAGAATGCCCAGTACCCGGATGGCCTCCAGCTTGGAACTTCCGCTTACCGCCCCGGCTCCGGTGCATAGAAGTCCAAAGGCCAGACACAGGGCCGGCAGCCCGCTTAAAATACGTTTTTTCATCTGCAAAACTCCTAACTAATCATAGTGAAGGGCGTCGATGGGGTTGAGACGGGCGGCCTTTTTGGCTGGCAGATAGCCAAATAGAATCCCGATGCCCACGGAGATGCCAAAGGCCAGCAATACCGCACCCAGGGAAGGGGCCACTGTGAGCGATCCCTCGGAGACCTGGGATATCACCGCAGTGGCCGCGGCAGAAAGTCCGTCGCCGATGAGAATTCCGATGATACCACCCAAGGCGCTGGTGGTGGCCGCTTCGATGACAAACTGCTGCATAATGTAACGCTCCTTGGCACCCAGAGACTTGCGGATGCCAATCTCACGGGTGCGCTCGGTGACAGACACCAGCATAATATTCATGATCCCGATGCCGCCCACAACCAGGGAAATGGCGGCAATGCCCGCCAGTACCCCGACCAGGATATTGATCATACTGGTCATGGTCTCCAGCATCTCGGCCATGCTGGTGACGGTGTAGTAGTCATCGCTGGCAAAGACCTCATAGAGGGAGGCCTCCAGCGCGGCAATGCTTTCGTCGATATAGTCTTCATCCCGCATGGTGACGGTGTAGGTGCTGGCCGATCCTGAGAGACGCTCGGCTGTGGTATAGGGGAGATAAAGGCAGTCGTCGCTGCCCCCCTCCTCCAGGGTGTCTCCCTTCTGGGCCAGTACCCCCACTACCTCCAGGCTCTGACCGCCTACCCGGAGGGTCTGACCCACGGCGTTGCCGCCGAAATAGGCCTGGTTCAGATAGGCGCCAATGACGCAGACCTTGGCTCGTGTGAGTATATCGCTGTATTGAAGCCCACGGCCGGATGCTACTGTCATACCGGCGATTTCCAGGTAGTCCTCGCTGACGCCGGTAGACGAAGTGGTGCTCACCGTCTCAGAGCCGATTTTTACATAGCCCATCATGGGCACGGTGGGGGAGCACAGGTCCAGATACTGGCTGTTATCGTCCACAATTTGGTACATATCCTCCGCGTCCAGAGTGCGGGTGGAGCCCCGGGACATAATGGACACGGTGAGGGTGTTGGTCCCCATGCTGGCAAAGCTGTCGGTAACGTAGGTCTCCAAGCCGTTGCCCAGGCCCACGATGACAATGACGGCGGCCACGCCGCCGATGATGCCCAGCACGGGGAGAAGGGTGCGCACTTTGCTGGATACGATATTTTTCAGTGCCAGCTGGAGCGATTCGGTAAGCTTCATGGCCTTGCCCTCCGTTCTGCCCCGGGAGCCCGGGGAGTGACCACGGCGTCAGGGGCGTCAGAGGGGCCGTCATAGACCACCAGGCCATCCTCCAGGCGGATGATGCGCTGGGCCTGTACGGCAATGGAGTTGTCGTGGGTGATGAGCACCACGGTGTGCCCCTGGCTGTGCAGATCCTGAAGCATACCCAGAACCTCCCGCCCGGTGCGGGAGTCCAGGGCGCCGGTTGGCTCGTCGGCCAGGATAACCGCAGGATGGCCCACCAGGGCCCGGGCAATGGAAACCCGCTGCTGCTGTCCGCCGGAGAGTTCCATGGGCCGGTGGCGCCATTTGTCCCCCAGCCCCACATCCTCCAGTGCTCTTCTGGCCCGTTCCCGCCGCTCCTTTTTGGGGACTCCGGCATACATTAAGGGAATTTCCACGTTTTCCACCAGATTGAGCTTTGGAAGAAGGTTGTACTGCTGAAAAATAAAACCTAAAAAGCGGTTGCGCACCTCGGCAAGTTGGTTTTTGTTCATCTGGCCCACGTCCTGACCGTTGAGAAGGTAGGTCCCCTCCGAGGGGACATCCAGGCAGCCGATGATGTTCATGCAGGTGGATTTGCCCGAACCGGAGGAGCCTACAATGGCCACGAATTCCCCCTGAAAGATTTCAAAGGAAATGTGGTCGGCGGCTACCACGGTGGAATCGCCCATGCGGTAATATTTGCACACTTGCTGGAATTCAATCAGTGGGTTCATGTGTGCCTCCTTACCGACCGCCCGGGCCGCCGCCCATGTTGCCGCCTGCGGGCATGGCGCCGCCGCCCATCATACCGCCGCCGGGCATAGCGCCGCCCATCATGGCGAAGGCATTTTCCGAGGAGGCCGCCGTGGGAATGTAGACCACCGTGTCTCCCTCCTGAAGGCCGGAGGTAATTTCCAGATAACTGCTGTCGCTGGTGCCTACCTCTACGGTAACGGAGTAATATTCCTCGCCTTCCGCTCCGGTAATTTCCGAGAGAGTACCGTTGGCAGCGCTGGGGGAGTCGGCGGTGACCAGCACGGTGTTGCCGCGGCTCAGAGCAGCGGAGGGAATGGCCAGCACATCTTCTGCGCTGTCCAGCGTGATGACAGCGTCCACATTCATGCCGGGGAGCAGGCCGTCGGTGTCGTCAATGCGGATGGTAACGGGGTAGGTAGTGGCGCTGCCGGAAGAAGTGCCGGCTACGCTCACCTTGGTGACTACGCCCTCGTAGGTTTTGCCCTCCACCGCATCCGCTGTGACGGAAACGCTCTGGCCCACGGCAATGGAGGAGATGTCCAGCTCATCCACATTGAGGGTCATGGTCAGGTAGCTTAGGTCGTAGATGGTGCACAGCACCTGGTTGCCCTCGGCATTTTCGCCGGCGTTGTAGTTCTTGTCGATGATGGTGCCCTGAATGGGGGAGGTGACGGTGTAATTCTCCAGCTGGTCGTAGCGGTTTTCCAGGGAGAGCTGGGCATTGCGCAGGGACTCGGAGGCGCTTTGGATCTCGTCCTCCAGAGAGTCGCTGGACAGGGACAGCACCGCTGCATCCTCATCTACCCAGCTGCCCTCCCAGACGTAAATCTGGGTCACTTCTCCGGATACCTGGGCGGTGATGGGCTCCTCCGCCGTATAAGTAAAGTTGCCGCTGCCGGCACTGTCCACGCCGCCGATGGAGGCCGAGCCGCTCTGCGCGGTAGACAGCCCGCCGGGATTTTGTACCTGGATGGTCACCTGACGGACGATGACGTTGCCGGTGAGTACCTCGTTGTTGCCGGAAATCTTGGTGACCGATCCGCTGAGGGTCTCAAAGGTACTGTCCAGAGTAACGGTGGCGCTCTGTCCCACATAGAAGGATTCCGCTTCGCTGGCCAGGAAGGGCAGCGTCAGGCGCATGGTGTCGGAATTCCGCACGGTGCCGACGGTCTGGCCCGCGGCCACCTCATCGCCCACCTCCACGTCCAGAGAGAGAATCCGGCCGGCCTTGGGAGCGGTGACGGTGAGCTTTTCCAGCTGCTCCAGCTTGCTGTCATAGCTGCGCTGGGACTGGTTCAGGGAGATTTCCGCCTGCTCCAGAGTGCTGGACATGTCTGAATCGTCGATGGTGTACAGAACAGTCCCCGCTTCCACCTGGTCGCCTTCTTCAAAGTCGGCGGTGAGGATGGTGCCCTCCACCAGGGAGGTGACGGAGTAGGAGTTGGCGGCCTGAAGGGTACCGCTGCCGGAAATCTGCGCCGTAATGTCCCGCCGCTCCACGGCAGCGGTGACATAGTTCTGCGTGATGTCTGGCACGCTCTGGCCGGGGGCCAGAAAGCGGACGGCCGCCGCAGCCGCTAAGATGCAGGCCACGGCGGGAAGGATAACTCTTTTTCGCAGCAGCTTTTTCCGCAGGCCGCGAGCCTTTTTTTCGGGTGTGCTCTCGCCGGGGGCGGGAGGGGCTTTTTTGCCCAGCACAGGGAGGTTCATAAGAGAAAACTCATCCTTTCCAACATGAAGTGAGGCCATTGTATGAAAAAGATTTGAACGCTCCTGGGAGAAACTCTCAACAAATTCGAAACACTTTCCAAACAATTCAAAACGCCTGTGAGAAGCTTCTCACAGGCGCTGTAGTTTATGGCGCGTTATTCAGGCGGTAGCCCGCCCCCCATACGGTCTCAATGATCTTGGGGTGGGCGGGATCGTCTTCGATTTTGTCCCGGACCCGGCCGATGTGGACGGTGACGGTGGCGCTGTCTCCCACATAGTCATAGCCCCAGATGGTCTCAAAAAGCTTTTCCTTGGAAAAGACCATGTTGGGGTGTTCGGCCAGATACTGCAGAAGGGAAAACTCCCGGTTGGGCATTTTGATCTCCTGCTCGCCCTTGAATACCCGGCGGCTTTGGGGGAAGATGCGCACATCTCCCGCGGTAATGACCTCCTGCTCCTCATGGGCGGTGCCGGTGAGGCGGGCGTAGCGGCTGAGATGAGACTTTACCCGGGCCACCAGCTCGGCAGGGTCGAAGGGCTTTGCAATGTAGTCGTCTGCCCCCAGCCCCAGCCCCCGGATTTTGTCCACCAGCTCCGTGCGGGCGGTGACCATGAGGGTGGGCACGTCCACCTTATCCCGGATCATGCGGCATACATCGTAACCGTTGCAGCCGGGGAGCATAAGATCCAGAAGAATCAGGGCGTACTGGCCGGTGAGGGCCTCGGTGACGGCCAACTGGCCGTTTCCCACCACGGTGACCTCAAAGCCCTCCAGCTCCAGATAGTCCTGCTCCAGCATGGAAATGGAGGGATCGTCCTCGGCAATGAGCAGTTTTGTCATGTGGGTTCACTCTCCTGTCTGGGCAGGGCAATATCAAAGACCAGCCCATTGTCATAATAGGCACGCACCGTGCCGCCGTGGGCCTCTACAATACATTTGACGATGTAGAGCCCCAAGCCGCTGCCCTCGCCGTTTTTGCTGCTGCGTGCCTGATCCTCCCGCCAGAACTGTTCAAACAGGTGGGAGAGAGATTCGGGGGAGACGCCCTGGCCATTGTCGGCAAAGCGTACGCACTCCATATTTCCCTGGCGCCAGACGGTGAGGGTCAATCGAAGCGGGTCTGCCTGGGCGTAGCGCAGGGCGTTGTCCTTTAGGTTGTTCAGCACCCGGAAAAATTGCTCCTGGTCCAGCTGCACCGGGTGGGAGGAGGGGAAAATATGAGTCTCAAGGACACCGCCGGTCTGTTCCAGCTCCATGGCGGCCTCATCGGCAAAGCGGCGCACAAAGTCACCCAGATCGCCCGGCTGGAGGAACATAGGCAGATTTCCCGTTTCCAGCTTGGAGAAGTAAAAAAGCCGCTGAAGAAGGACATCCATTTCGCAGGACTTCTGATAGGCGATGTCCAGATAGCGTCCCTGCTTCTCGGGGGTGTTGGCCACCCCGTCCCGCAGACCCTTGATGTAGCCCTTCACGCTGGTGAGGGGGGTGCGCAGGTCGTGGGAGATGCCTGCCACCAGGTCGGTGCGGGCCCGCTCATAGGCGGCGGTTTTTTCCTGTTCCGCCAGCAGGTGCTCCTGCATGTGGTTAAAGGCGGCGCATACGGCAGAAAATTCGTTGCGGCCGCCGTAGTCCACCGGCTGGGAGAGGTCTCCCGCCTCCACCCGCCGGGCGGCCTCGGCCAAAGCGTCCACCGGCTTTAAAAGTTTCTTCACCTGCCAGCTGGTAAACAGCAGGCTGAACAGTACGATAATCACCATGGCCACTGCGCCGCTGATGAGCATGGACAGTACGGCGATTTCACCAGGCTGTCTGGGTGTGCCCAAAAAGAGGGTGGTGGGCGGCTGGGAGAGGGAGACTACGGTATATCCGTCCTGCTTGACCCCCACCATGGTTCCGCCCGGGTTTTGGACAATGAGGGGGGAGGACTGATCCCAACGGGTCCGGGCCCCCAATTCCCGATAGAACCGGGACTGGGCGGGATTCAGGGAGGAAAAGATGGGCCGGTCCCCCAGGGTGACCTGGAGGCTGAAGCCGATCTCCTGGAGCTGGCGGTTGAGTTCGGGCCAGTCGTGAAGGCGAACGGCCTCGCCCTGGAGCAGAGCCTGGGCCTGGGAAGATTCCTCGCTGACCTGGGAGATGGACTGGTGCTGATAGTTGTCGGCGATGAAGTGAGTGGCAATGCTGCTGACCGCCAGCATTGCCACCAGCGCCACCAGGACCGTTATGGTGTTGTAAAGAAAGAGATGGCGCTTGATTCCCATAAAATTCCCTCCGGACGCGGCAAAACGTGTTAGGAATACAAGATTATCCTACCGGAAAAATGTAACGAAAAAGGGGAGAGAATCTAAACTTTTTCCAAATTTTCCTCTTTTTCACCGGCCTGAGCGCTGAGCAGGCGTACACCGAAGCCATTGACCTCCACAAGCTCGTCGGCGGGGATGAGGAAATACTTTCTACCATCGATCACCCTGGTCTCCACCAGGTAGCTCTGCTCCGGCGGAACGGCAATGGTGGCCTGGGAGCTTTTGACCTCAAATTTTCCGCTGTCAATGAGATTGGCGGGGCTGAGGGCAGCGTCCTTGCCGAACTGCTGGGCACACTGCTCCTCGAAGATGCCGATGCGCTCCTCGGGGATACCGCAGTCCCGGAGAATGGCGCTCACCGCTCCGGTGCCCACAGTAAGAGGCTCCGGGTCTCGGGACTCCTTGTGTTCCACAATCCGGTCCCGGAGCTGCTCGTGGACGGCCTGCATGACCTCCAGGCTGCACTCCTCCTCCAAGGCGTCGGACAGGGCGGTCTGGAAGGCCTCCTTCTGGTCGGCGGGAGACATGGGGGGCTGCGTGTGAAACACCGCGTCGATGACCTCCTGATGGATGAGATCAGTCTTGCGGGTATAGAAGAGGGCGTTGTAGATGTTGGCGCTGCGCTGGTCAAAGGCGGGGAAGAGGAAGCCCAGCTCCGGCGGGGCGACAATCTGCCCGGGAGCCCGGGTATGGAATTTATTTTCCCCGGCCACAAAGCCCAGCTCCGCCTTGCCGCTTTTCACCGGGCAGATGCAGCAGACAAAATAGGAGAAGACCGTTTCAGAGCCGTCGGCCAGCTCCTCGTCATCCGCACCCTTTCCGGGCACATCGTAGCGGTCGTGGGCCAGGAGGATGAGGTAATTTTCCTCCAGCTCCAGGGAGTCGATGATTTTCTGATAAAGGGCCTGACGAAGCTCTTCGTCCTCCAGACGGCAGGTGCGCAGCTGAGAGAGAAGCCGGTGCTCCTCGCTGTCCGCTACCTGCTGGGTGGAGAACACGATATCCAGCAGATTCCGGCCCAGAGTGCCGGACAGGGACTTTTTCAAAAGCCCCAGGTACTTCTCCACCTCCTCCTGGGTCATCAGCCCCAGGGACTCATCCAGGTTGGAGATCACTTCTTTTTTTGTATTGACATAGCAGCCATAGACCCGGCTGATGGCGCTCTTGTCCGGACGGAACCGGCGGCGCAGCTCGCTTAATTCTTTCTGATTCATGGTAAGCCTCACTTTTCGTTGGGGACGGCAGGAAGCCTGTCCCAGGGATATTCAGCAAGGTTTATCATAGCATAGTAAGGGAGGTTTGTCATGGACAAGTTTTGTATGACGCGGGGGAAACGGGCAGAATGATGTCGGGAGCTGGCCCGGCCATGGGAAGAGAGACAGGGATTTCTGTAGGATTGATGAAAAATGGATTAAATCGAGCTTCTCCCCCTTGTGCCTGGGACAAGAATGGGATAAAATAAGGTCAGCAAGCGGGAATACCGCAAGAAGGAGGTTTTTCCATGGATTTTAAAGATACGCTGGATACGCTGAAGGATAAGGCTGTGGATCTGGCCCAGGCGGGCGTGGCCCAGTCCAAGCGTCTGGCTGAGATTGCCAGACTGAAAGTGGCCAACATGTCGGAAGAGGATGCTATGAAGCGGGCCTATATTGAGATCGGCCGGCTTTACTACGCCGAGCAGGGCGCTGCCCCCGATGGAGCCTATGCCGCTGCCTGCGAGCGCATTACCGCTGCAAAGGCCGCCATTGAGACCAACAAGGAGCGCATTGCCCAGCTGAAGCAGCCCGGCGATCCCGCCGATGAGGAAATTGTGGCCGAGTACGCAGAGATTTCTGAGGAAGAGACTCCCGCTGAGGAGACCTGCGTGGAGGAGACTCCTGCTGAGGAGCCGGAGCAGACTCCCGCCGATGAGGCTGAGCCCAAGGAATAACTGAACTGCCGACAAAAAACCGCTCTTCGGAGCGGTTTTTTGTATGGCTTGAATGTGGAATGGAAGGGAAACGTTTGGGAAAACTAAGAAAAATGCCTTGAGAGAAGAGGAAAAACATGGTAACATGGACCTGAACTGGGCGGACTTGTCGGAATTGCCCAGGTATGAAAAAAGGAGCGTGGCGTTATGCTGTTTGTAGAATACCCCAAATGTACCACCTGCCAGAAAGCAAAAAAATTCCTGGACGACCATGGCGCGGTTTATGAGGACCGGCACATTAAGGAACAAAATCCCACGGCTGACGAGCTGCGGGCCTGGTGGAAGAAGAGTGGGCTTCCGCTGAAAAAATTTTTTAACACCTCCGGCCTTCAGTATAAGGCTCTGGGGCTGAAGGACAAGCTGCCTGCCATGACCGAGGAGGAGCAGCTGGAGCTGCTGGCCACCGATGGGATGCTGGTGAAGCGTCCGGTGCTGGTGGGAGAGAATTTTGTCCTGGTGGGATTCCGGGCAGAGCAGTGGGAGGAAGCGCTGAAAAAGCTGTAAACGCGAGGAAAAGATTCCTGTTTTTTTGTTCCGAATTCTGCAAAACTGCGCAGGGCCTTTTTTCGGCTGGAAAAGGTGGAAGGGGTCTCCACGTTTGAGGAAGGAACACTCCGGCCATAATGAGAGGGCGGGCGGCGATCGTGCCGCCCGCTTTTCTTTTTGAACAAGAAGCGGCAGTAAAAAGGGGGTGGAATTTTGGAACAGGAACCCAAGCAGAAATCCGGCCCCGGGGTGCTGGGGCTGCTTACGGGTCTGGCCGTTCTGGGTATGTGTCTGATGCTGACCAGTTTGCTGGGAAGCGGCGGGGAGACATCTGTGCCGGCGTCGGTGCCCGCCGCCGCCATGCTGGAGGCGCCCAGTCAATGGGTGATGCACACCAGTACCGGGGTGGAGACAAAGACAGTGATCCCCATCGGCAAGGCGGTGGGCATTAAGCTCTTTTCCGACGGCGTACTGGTGGTTGGCCTGTCCCCGGTGGAGACGGAGCAGGGCAGCTGTTACCCGGGGCGGGACTGTGGCCTGAAAGAGGGGGACGTAATCACCCATATCAATGGGGAAGAGGTGGACACCATTGAACAGGTTCAGGCCGTGGTGGCACAGCAGCGGGATACGCCGTTGACCATCCAGGCTGTCCGGGGCCAGCGGCAGCTGCAGCTGACGGCAGAGGCGGCGGAAAACAGCCAGGGAAACTATCAGCTGGGTGTCTGGCTGAGAGATTCCATGGCTGGGATCGGTACCATGACCTTCTACGATCCGGAAAGCGGCATCTTCGGTGCTCTGGGTCACGGAATTAACGACGTGGACACGGCCATGCTCATGCCACTGGAGTCGGGGAGCATTATGCCCGCCAGTGTGTCTGATGTGAAGAAGGGAGAGAGCGGCTCTCCCGGTGAGCTTCACGGGCAGTTTGACTTAAAGCGGGATCTGGGAACGCTCTATGCCAATACTAACCTGGGAATTTTCGGCCAAATGCCCCTGGAAAACCTGGAGACCCAGCGCAAGCCCATCCCGGTGGCCAGCCGGGAGGAGGTGGAGGTGGGGCCCGCCACCATCTTGTCCAACATCCGCGGAGATGAGGTGGAGGAGTTTGACATTGAGATCATCAAGGTCTATTCCCCTGGAGAGAACACCCGAAACCTGATGATCCAGGTCACAGATCCGGAACTTCTGGACGTGACCGGAGGAATTGTTCAAGGAATGAGCGGCTCGCCTATTTTGCAGAACGGACGTCTGGTGGGCGCGGTCACCCATGTGCTGGTGAACGATGCGGCCCGGGGCTACGGAATTTTGGCGGAAAACATGTTCCAGCAGGCCACAGGATGTCAGGCGCAGGCCTCCTGAAAGAAAAAACACGGGGTTCGGACCGCTTGGTCCGGACCCCATATTTTTTACAAATATTAGATATTATGTCGAATTATAGTCTTTAATGTCTAAAAGTATTACAATAATTTCCAAATAATGACTTGCATAACCGGTCTGAGTGTGCTAAATTGTATTTGGTCAGTCGAAACGCCCCAGGTTGACACAGGATGGGGCTGTTGGTGGCTGAATGTCAGGTTTGCACAAGGAGGAAGGAAGAAATGGACGCAATGAAACGAATTCTGCTGGCCGATACCGGCGTGGAATTTCGCGGCATTTTATCAGACGCCCTGGCCAAGGAGAGCGACCTTCAGGTGGTGGGCGAGACGGCGGATGGGGCGGAACTGGTGGCTATGGCCCGGGAACTGAAGCCGGACGCGGTTATTATGGAAATGGTTCTCACAGGTATGGATGGGCTTGAGGTTTTGGATGAGCTGTCTGCCCTGAAGGACCGGCCGAAGATTTTGGTCCTGTCCAGCTACATCCGGGGCAATGTCATTGGAGAGGCCGCCGCCAGAGGTGCGGATTTCTTTCTGGCAAAGCCCTGCAAGCTGTCCACCGTAAGCCAGCGGCTGAGGCAGGTGATGTCCCCGGGGGGATTGGAATCGGAGCGGGAAAGCGGAGCTGACCTGGAGCGCCAGGTGACCGCCATCATCCACGAGGTGGGTGTCCCCGCCCATATCAAGGGCTACCAATACCTGAGAGAGGCGATTATGATCGCCGTGGAAGACATGGACGTCATCAACGCTGTGACAAAAGTGCTCTATCCTGAGGTGGCCAAGACCTTCGGCACCACCGCAAGCCGGGTGGAGCGTGCCATCCGCCATGCCATCGAGGTGGCCTGGGACCGGGGAGATCTGGAGACGCTGCAAAAATACTTTGGCTACACCGTCTCCAATGCAAAGGGTAAGCCCACCAACAGCGAGTTTATTGCCATGATTGCCGACCGGCTCCAGCTGGAGCGGCGGGACCGGGCGGCAGGATAATGTATCTTGACTTTCCCTCCTGAATTTGCTATGCTTTTTCGAGTATAACCGGAGCGGTGGATCAAAAACCGCCGGATTTCGTCGAACGCGGAGGGAAGAAAGAGATATGCATATTGATTATATACCCCATGGAGTGTGTTCCAGAGCCTTTCATATTGAGGTGGAAGACGGCACCATCCGCTCGGTTCAGGTCGTGGGCGGCTGCAACGGAAATCTGCAGGGAATTTCCTCTCTGCTGAAGGGGATGAAAGTGGAAGAGGCCATCGCCCGTCTGGAGGGCATTCGCTGCGGAGCTAAGCAGACCTCCTGCCCCGATCAGATTGCTCAGGCCTTGAAAACCAGCCTTTGATCGGAAATTAAAAATATAGCCAATTCGGATGGCCCCGTGGGTCAATGTTCGGAACCTTGCGGATTGGCAGATAAACAGGCGGACAGCTTTTGCTGTCCGCCTGTTGTGTAGACAGTACCAAAACAAAGAAGAAGCGGGACCGGAAAATTCCGGTCCCGCTTCTTTTTTGTTCAATACGTTGTGGTTGCGTGGCTTACAGAAGCTTCATCCAATTCTCACCGCCGCTGTACTTTTTGTAGTCGTGAGCGTTAGTAGCCTCTGTAATATAATAGTAGGCCCAGTTGTTGGGGGAGACGTCTGAGAACGAGTGCAGTGCGTCCGCATGCAGATCCATAAAACTCTTATCCGCACTGCGGCCCAACATATGGTTGACAATCACGCATACCTCCGCCCGGGTAATGGGACTGTTGGGGCGGAAGGTGGAGTCGGGATAACCACCGATCCAGCCGTAGGCAGTTGCCTGGGCCACATAGGTGTAGTACCAGGCGTCCGAGGGCACGTCCGTGTAAGAGCAGCTGACAGCGTCGCTCTCCTGGGCAAACGCCAGGGCTATCGCGGAAAACTCCGCCCGGGTAATGGGGGCGTTGGGGCGGTAGGTGCCGTCGGGATAGCCGCCCAGCATGCCAAGACTGGTCAACGTGTTGACTGCCTTGGCGTACCAGGCATCCCCAGGTACGTCAGAGAAGGAGGTGGTAATCTTCACGTCCTTGTCCAGCAGCAGGGCATAGAACATCTGGGCCACTTCCGCCCGGGTCATGTTCCGGTCAGCGCCGAAGCTGTGGTCGGGATAGCCGCTGAGATAGGCAGCGTGATTCACAGTGTCCAGCCAACGGGAGACGCCGGAAGAATCGGTGACAGTTTCTTCCTCTGTCCATTTGGCGTAGAGCACCAGGGTGGGAATATCTACCTTCACGTCGCCGTTGACGGGCTGGGTCAGCCGGACATCCCAATACCAACCCTCAAAGGTGTATCCCTTCCGGACGGGTACGGGCAGATCCTCATAGTTCTTGGTCCAAACACGGCTTTCCGACTCCACGGATAGGTATTTGCCGCCGTTGGTCCGGTAATGCAGCTCAAACTCCTGTGCGGTGGCATCTCCGCCGTCTGGATCAATACCCGGCTCCGGATCGGGATTGCCGCCGTTTTTGGTCCACTGGGCATACAGCTGTTTGTTACCATTCATAAGAATGGTGTCGTTGGGGGCATAGCTTGTACCGCTGCCGTCCGCTCTGGTGTTCCAGCTGTCAAAGGTGTAGTCTGTCCGGGTGAACCAAAGGTTGTCGCTGACGGTGACCACATCGTCCAGGGCATAGTAGAAAACGGTGTCTGCGCCGGAACCGCCGTTGGCCTTGTAGGTAAGCTGAACCGTAGTGGGCGTGGTCCCATTTGTCTCCCACATGAGCACGAAGGGAGAGAAGGAGCTGGTTTCAAATCGGACGTACCGGATTCCATCAATCTCCACAAGGGAAGAAGGCGTGATCACCGGCGGAGCAGCAGACAATTCCGCGTCCATATTATCGTAATTACGGTCCAGTGCCTGGAAATGGATGACGTAAAAATGTCCGTTTTCGTCCAAATCTTCAGGCGCACGCCAGTAGATGGCCATTTTTTGTCCGGCGTCGGCGTCTATGGTCAAATAGGCGTTGCCGTTATTGGAATCCACCAGATCGAGATAGCGCTGCTCATAGGCATAGGTTCCATCCGGAATCTGCGTCATATTCTTCTGAATATAGTCTGTCAGTACGCCTTCATCCAAGACCTTATCCACCAGCAGCTTGACACCTTCGCGTTTGTCCACCTCCACGTTGCTCCCGTTCACATAGTAGGTAATGTCGCCCAGAGTCACAGCGGTGATCTGCTCGCCGGAAAGTTTGGATTCGTCATCGGCAATGTCCGTGACAGCATCTTTGTTGTTCAGACCGCGTACAATCAGTTCGCCGGAAGTACTCTCTACCCCACAGGTCACCGTCTGACCGTTGGGAAGGGTCAAGCTGGCGGTAATGTTAGCGGGATTCAGATTGCCGGAATAGAGGGTCATATTATACTTCTGATACAGCTCTTCCGGGCTGGGGGTAAATTGATCGCTGAAGATTACCTCATTTCCGTTCTTTAACTGCAAGCGTACGGGAATTTCCTTGTCGGTTTCATCCAGCCCGGGCGAGAGACGATAAATGTAGCGGGCTGTCCGCACACCGTCAACCTCCACGTTGGTGCTGTGTTCGACCGTGCCGTAGGGCATCAGCGTCCATCTTCTTGTTCTGCCTTGTTCATCCTGATAGTTAAAGGTGAGAAGTTGAGACAGATTCTCCGCATTGGTGTTGCCGCCCAGCAGCTGGTTCAGCTCCTCCGGCAGGGTGATGTAAAAGCCGGGCTGGGGCAGGCCGTTGGATGTGGTAGTGCTCTGACCCTGATCATTTACCACACCGGTGTAGCCCGTTCCGCCGGTATAGACGGTGATGCTGGCAGGGGAAATAGAGATCTTGCCATAAGACGTTACCGAGAAAGAGGCCGTTACCTCGGCGTAGATTCCGCTTTGATCGGTGTCAAAGCGAATGGTGTCCTGATAATCACCGGCGGGCAAGCCCTCCTTAGGTTTGACGGTAACCGTGGCCGCTGCCCCCGGGGCCAGAGAGGCGGTGCTGCCATTCCAGCCGGTGACCGGAGTGAAGTCATAATGCGTAGAGATGGGCAGCGTCACATTCAATGTACCCGTACCGGTATTGGTCAGCGTCACGGTTTGGCCGGAAGGAGCGGTATACCCTTCATACAATGTGGGGAAGGTGAGGGAACCTGGAGCTACGGTCATATCATAGGTCTCGATAATATAGGAAGCACTCGATACCGGGCTGTTCTTCATACCACTTTTTACTGCGATAGCCTTGAGTGACATGGACTGGTCCACTAGGATCGGGCCGGTATACGCTGTACTGAATTTTGTCGGGGTACTTCCATCGATTGTATAGTAAATGGCTGCATCAGATGTTGCAGTCGAGATCTCAACAGATTGTGGCTGAGTATATGTCCCGCCAGACGGCAAAAAGACCGGAGCCTCTACTTGTGGCGTAGGATGGACCGTAATGTTAAATGTGTCGCTGTGACCGTCTTTTGATACCGTAATTGTCGTGTCTCCAGCCTGGAGGAAATCGCCATTGGCAGGGGAAGTCAAGATCCCCTCCTCTGCAAAATTCTCGAATGTTACATCTTCGCTGGTACCATTGCTATATGTTAATGTTACAGTCAGACCACTCAAATCTAACGATTCCTGTTCAGTATACTCTGTTTTGACAGGCTTGGTAGTTACCTGAATGTCGGTAAGGGTTACCCGTGTCATCCGGACATGGAGATCCAAAGAGGATTCCCCAATACAGGTATCGCGGTCAAGATCGGGAGACCAACCTGTTATCTCATATTTTCTAATGATAACGCGATAACAGCTGTCATCCTCCTTTAAGCGCTCACCTGTTTCCGTGTTGTTCCGCGCAGTGATCTGCCAGTACGGCTTACCACTCCCTGCATTCGATCTTTGATAAACCATTTCCTGATTAAAAGGAGCACCGCGCTCTTGTACAACACCGTCTACTACATCCTGAAATTCCCAGGTGTAATAGGTCTTTGCAGTCCAGCCAATAGAGCCGGGCGGATACTGTTCTCCCTCAATATAGGGCTTGAGGTACACACTTTCAAAGAGATCAGTGTATGCCTCCAGAGTACTTCCGTTCTTGAGATTCGATTCTTCGTATTGCCCCCCTCCGTTCTCTGATGTCTCCTGCCACCGCACCATGAAACCAACCCGCGGCATCTCATCGGCAGCAAAGACTGGCACAGAAAGCATGGACAATGCCAGAGTTAATAGAACCAGTATTGCTAAAAATCGTTTTTTCATTCGACATCCCCCTCGGTCTTTGTAATTTCTTGTATGAAAACGCCGGCAGAACAAGTTCTTCCGGCAATAGCTTTTTGCATGACAATCAAGCTTTGTTCACTTTGCATGTCTTCTGTGCGGATGCAGTGCTAACTTTTAAACATGGGAAATTCTCCTACGCACAATGAGTTATTTTTACTGAGTAAAAACATTCGGAAAGAATATATGATAATTTTACTATTTAGACACATAAAAAACAAGAGAACTTGTACACTTTTAACAAAAATAAAAACTACGTAAAATTACGCATTTATGAACAAATTTCCCAGGACTATTGTTCTGTTTCGAACGGAAAGCGAAATAATTCCAATTCAAATCTTTTCCAGCTGGGCGGGGAGCAATCTCCGGAATGGGAATCCTGTGATCGTGACATAAGCAGGAGCGGGCGACCTTTCCCTCATGTTCCCCTTACATGACATTAAGCCCAAGCGGTTCCCAATGGGAACCGCTTGGGCTTAATCTGTGCCTATTTTTTGGTATAGGTTATCGCCGTCCGCCCCGGTAATTGCTCCGGCGGCGGCCGCCCACACCGGCGCGGTACCGGCGGTGCTTGCGGAAGACAAACAGACGAAGCAGGACCAGTACCACCAGCACTGCGATGACAACCAGAATGAGCTTAACCCAAGTGTGCTGGAAGAAGTCAATGAACTGCTGTTTTTTATACAGAAGGTCGGAGCGCTCCACCGAGGTGACTGCCACCAGATCCAGGGTGCCGTACACCTCTCCCTCATAGGAGAGCGTCATGGTGCCCAGCACCTGCCCCTCCTCCACGGGGGCCTCAACGGATTCGTATGGAATGGTGATGCGCGTCTCGATCTGGTCCAGGTCCATGTCCTTTGGAAGGGTGCGGGTGATGGAGCCCTGGGGCTTGAGGTTTACCTCGTCCGCCTCCCGCGACAGAGTAACAGCCACCTTGGCCACGGGTTCGTCGCTCTGGGTGATGGTCACCCGCTGGAAATTGCTGAAGCCCCACTTTAAAAGGCGCGCACTTTCCACCAACTGGCCCTGACGGGGCTTGTCATAGCCCTCCTCCTCCATGGGGCCGGAGCCCAGGATGACGGATACCAGCAGGGTGTCTCCGTCCTCTGCCGCGGCCACCAGGCAGCGCCCGGCTTGATCGGTGGTGCCGGTCTTGCCGCCAATGCACTTATCGTACACGTAGCCGGAGTAGTACCAGTTGGAAATGAGACCGTTGGTGTTATAAATGACCCGCTCTTCGGACATGTTGGTGGCGGGAACTGTGTGGCTTACGCTGCCGATGATAGTGCGGAAGAGATCATATTCCAGAGCCTTGCTCATCATCAGGGCCAGGTCATAGGCGGTGGTGTAGTGGTCATCCTCGTGAAGACCGTTGGGGTTTGTAAAGTGGGTGCCCTTGCAGCCCAGCTCTCCGGCCCGGCGGTTCATATGCTCCACAAAGGCTTCGATGGACCCATCCACGGCCACAGCCAGAATGTTGGCCGCCTCGTTGGCAGAGGGGAGCAACAGACAATAGAGAAGCTCCTCCACAGACAGCGTCTCACCGACCTGGATGTTGGCGGTGGAAGCGCCGGCGACCATGCCCTGATTGGTGGTGTCCCCGGCGGTTACCATCGTGTCGGCAGAGATGGTGCCCTCTTCGATGGCCTCGATGACCAACAGAGCGGTAAGTACTTTGGTGAGACTGGCGGGATACGCCTTCTCATAGGCGCTGTCCTCATAGAGGATTTCGTTGTAGTTGGCATCCATCAAAATAGCATGGGTGCAGAAGAGGTTCAAGTCGGTTTCTTCCGCGGCAGCGGGGAGCGCAAAGAGCGACAGAAGAATGGGGCAGGCCAGCAGGAGACTGCACAAGCGGGAAAAATATTTTTTCATAGGAAATTCTCCATAGATATGTTATACTTATCTTAATTGGGCAGTTACAAACATTATAGCAAACCTGCCCGACCTGTGCAAGTGTCAAAAGGAGGAGAACCATGGCGGAAGTGCCCGCGTATGAGAGAGTCGTGGCAGCATTGACGGCTGGGTTTATGCTCTTTACCGGCGGCTGGCTATGGAGCCAGAACCGCGCCCACGGGGATTACCGGATAACGGTGCTGGAGCGTCGGGAGGAGAGCGAAGCGGTGTCGTCTGCCCAGGCGCCCCAGGAAGAGGAGAACTGGCCGGACAGCCTTCTGCCCGGGGAGAAAATTAACCTCAATACGGCCGATGAATTGGAACTCCAGCGCCTGCCCGGCATTGGAGAAACCAGAGCGGCGGATATTATTGCCTATCGGGAGGCCAACGGCCCCTTTGAGACGGTGGAAGCGCTGGATGAGGTGCCCGGCATCGGCCAGGGAATTCTGGCCGGGCTGCGGGACTATGCCACGGTAGATTGAAGCAAAAGCAAGGAGAAGAGCATGGCAAAGATTTTAGTAGTAGATGACGAGCAAGTGCTGGTCAAGGGAATTAAATTTAACCTGGAGCACGAGGGCTACCAGGTGGAAGTGGGCTACGATGGAGAGCAGGCAGTGGAGCTGGCCCGGGATGGGCGGTTTGATCTGATTCTGCTGGATCTGATGATGCCCAAGATTGACGGCCTCCAGGCCTGCATGAGGATTCGGGAGTTCTCCAACGTGCCGGTGATTATGCTCACGGCCAAGGGAGAGGATACGGATAAGATCATGGGCTTTGAGTGCGGGGCGGATGACTATATTACAAAGCCCTTCAACATTCTGGAGCTGAAGGCCAGGGTGCGTGCCCTGCTGCGCCGCTCAGGGGCCGCTGTACAGAAGGCGGGAGGCGGCGAGCTGGTTGCGGGACATATCCGGCTGGACCCCGGGGAGCGCGCGGCCTGGCGGGACGGGACACCCGTGGAGCTTACCGCCAAAGAATTTGACCTGATGGAGCTGCTGATGCGCAACCCCGGCCGGGTGTATTCCCGGGAAAATCTGCTCAATGTGGTCTGGGGCTATGAGTATATCGGCGACTATCGTACCGTGGACGTCCATGTCCGCCGCCTGCGGGAAAAGCTGGAGCTTGACCCGGCAAACCCCGAATTCATCCGCACCAAGTGGGGCGTCGGATACTACCTCAGTGGCCGCAAGGAGAGCTGAGCGCAGCCATAAAACCGGAAAGGGGGCGAAGCTATGGCCGGACCAAAACAGAATAAAGTGCCCTTTTTTTCCTCTCTGCAGGTAAAATACGCCATGAGCTATCTGGTGATTTTTGCTGTGGTACTGGTGCTGCTCAACACCTACCCGGTGATTGCCTCTCAGGAACTGTTGGTTAACTCCAAACGGGATTCGCTGAAAAACCAGGCGGCCGTGATGGGGTCGGCCCTGATGGAGCTGGAGACCCTGTCTGCCGACCAGGTGTCCCGGGTGATGACCATGTTAGACAGTATGGGCCTTGACCGGATTTTAGTGACGGACCCTTCCGGACTGATCCTCTATGACAGCACGCAAAAGCCCCAGAATGAGGAGACAGAAGAGACAAGGGAAGAGCGCTACGAATATGCCCTGCTGCAGGAGGTCGTCTCCGCCCTGTGGGGCAATGACGTCTTTTATTCCCGGTATGAGGACAGCAAGCTCATTTCCACTGCTGCCTCCCCCATTATGTACCGGGGCGTCATCATCGGGGCGATTTACATTCTGGAAGTGGATGAGGCCCAGGGGACGCTGCTGCTCAACCTTCAACAAAACCTGCGCAGCATATCTCTGGTGATCGCTGCGGTTACGCTGGTGATGAGCGCCCTTTTCTCCAAGATGCTGACGGCCCGCATGGCGGCCCTGCTCCGGGCCATCCGTATTGTGGGAGAAGGGGAATATGGCCATAGGCTTCAGCCGGTGGGACGGGACGAGCTGGCCCAGCTGGCAGAAGAATTTAATCACCTCACCGACCGCCTCCAGACCACTGAGGAGGTGCGCCGGCGCTTTGTCTCCGACGCCAGCCACGAGCTGAAAACCCCGCTGGCCTCCATCCGCCTGCTCAGTGACTCCATTTTGCAGACCGACCAGATGGACCCTGAGATGGTCCGGGACTTTGTGTCGGACATCGGCAAGGAGGCGGAACGCCTCACCCGTATTACCGAGCACCTGCTGGCCCTGACCCGCCTGGACAGCCTGCCTGCCGGGCAGACTGAGCCGGTGGACCTGGGACAGGTGACACAGCGGGTGGTCACTATGCTGACCCCTGTGGCCGATGCGGCCGGTGTCACCATAGAGCAGAATCGAAAGCCCGGATGCGTTGTCCTGGGCACAGAGGATGAGATGTATCAGATTTGCCACAATCTGGTGGAGAATGCCATTAAATATAACTTCCCGGGAGGGAAAGTGTTTGTGGCGGTGTACCCGGATGCGGACCAGATCCTCCTGGAGGTGGGGGATACGGGCATCGGAATCCCAGACGAGGACTTGCCCAAGGTCTTTAACCGCTTCTACCGGGTGGACAAGGCCCGCTCCCGCGCCGCCGGAGGTACGGGCCTGGGGTTGTCCATTGTGCGGGACACCGTTCGCCGTCATGGGGGCTGGGTGACTGCCCGGCCCAGGCATCCGGAGGGCAGCATCTTCACGGTAGGCTTTCCGCGTTATGATCCGGAACGGACCGCAGACAAGGAGGAACCGCTATGAGAAGCAGACGTGCACTGGCCGGGCTGCTGACCCTCTTGCTGTTGCTGTGCGCCTGCGGCCAGAAAAGTGAGGAGAAGCAGCGGGGAGATTATGTGCTCTATTTCCTCTCTGGAGCTCTGAAAGCGGGAACATCGGGCCATGGCCCTGCCTTGGACTGGGAACCTTATGCCTGTGAAGAAGCTCCTCAGCCTGAAACGCTTCTGAAAGCGCTGCTGTCCGGTCCTACCCTGGAGGAGCTGGCATCCCCTTTCCCGAAAGGGGTGACCTTGCGTCAATGTGTCTGGGATGAGGAGCGACCTGGGGTGTTGGTGGTGAGCCTGTCAGAGCAATACGGAGCGCTGACCGACATTTCCCTGACCTTGGCGGACTATTGCATCGTGCTGACCCTCTCGCAGCTGGAGGGAGTGGAAGGAGTGGAGATCCGTGCGGGCGGCTATAGCTCCGACTACCGCAGCCACCAGCTCCTTCAAGCGGAGGAGGCACTGCTGACGGACCGCCTCATTGAGCAGGTTCCGCAAGGCTCTTGACAAAATTGCTCTCCCCCTGTAATCTAAAGTAGCATTTTTTGAAATGCAGTTCCTGAAACCTATAGGCGGCTTGTCCGCCTGCAACCGTAAGAAAGAAGGGAAACTCCATGAGCGACTACAAAATCAATACCAAGTGCGTCCAGGGCGGCTACACTCCCGGCAACGGGGAGCCCCGGCAGATTCCCATCATCCAGTCCACCACCTTTAAATATGCCACCAGCGAGGATATGGGCAAGCTGTTTGATCTGGAGGCCAGTGGTTATTTCTATACCCGCCTGCAGAACCCCACCAACGACATGGTGGCGGCCAAGATCTGCGACATGGAGGGCGGGAGCGCCGCGATGCTCACTTCCTCCGGCCAGGCGGCCAACTTCTACGCCGTCTTCAACATCGCCAATTGCGGCGACCATGTGGTGGCGTCTTCCACCACCTACGAGGGAACTTATAATCTGTTCCACGTAACTATGCGGAAGATTGGCATCGAGTTTACCTTCGTGGAGCCCGACTGTTCTGAGGAAGAGCTGGAGGCCGCTTTCCGGCCTAACACCAAGGCTGTGTTTGGCGAGACCATTGCCAACCCCGCCCTTACGGTGCTGGACATTGAGAAGTTTGCCAAGGCTGCCCATGCCCACGGGGTGCCCCTCATCATCGACAACACCTTTGCCACTCCTGTGAATTGCCGGCCCATTGAGTGGGGCTGCGACATTGTCACCCACTCCACCACCAAGTATATGGATGGACACGGAGCCGGTGTGGGCGGCTGCATTGTGGACAGCGGCAAGTTTGACTGGATGGCCCATGCGGACAAGTTCCCCGGCCTCACTACCCCTGATGACAGCTACCATGGCATCACCTATGCGGAGAAGTTCGGCCAGGCTGGCGCCTTCATCACCAAGTGCACCGCCCAGCTTATGCGGGACTTTGGTTCCATCCAGTCCCCCCAGAATGCATTCCTGCTGAATCTGGGTCTGGAGAGCCTCCATGTGCGTATGCCCCGCCACTGTGAGAACGGCCTGGCGGTGGCCAAGTTCCTGAAGAACCACCCCAAGATCTCCTTTGTCACCTATCCCGGCCTGGAGGGGGACAAGTACTATGAGCTGGCCCAGAAGTATATGCCCAACGGCACCTGCGGCGTAGTTTCTTTCGGCTTCAAGGGCGGCCGCGCCGCTGCGGAGACCTTTATGAAGAACCTGAAGCTGGCCGCCATCGAGACCCATGTGGCCGACGCCCGGACCTGCTGCCTGCACCCGGCCTCCGCCACCCACCGGCAGATGAACGATCAGGAGCTGGTGGCCGCCGGCATTACCCCCGATCTGGTCCGCTTCTCCTGCGGCATTGAGGACGCCGAGGACCTCATCGCCGACATCGCCCAGGCCCTGGACAAGGTTTAATTTGATTTGTGCCGGGCGGCCGATGGCCGCCCGGCAATTGGAAAGGATGGATCATCGTGCGTGCTGGAACAATCCTGATGTATAACTGCTCCGGTCCGGAGTTCTCGAAAATGCGCCAGATTTTTGCCATGCTCCGCCTGCGTATGCGGGTCGTGAACCCGGAGCAGTACCACATTACTCTGGGCGAGCTGGCCATGGGGAAGGGCGAGGTCGGAGAAGCGGCTGAGGTGCTCCCGGAGCCCATGCTGGTGTTCTGCGGGCTGAACAGCGCTCTGCTCCACCAGGTGCTGGAGGTTCTCCGTCTGGCTCAGCTGCCTCCCATTGCCATGAAGGCGGTGCTCACCGATACAAATCTGGAGTGGGACACCCACAAGCTCTATGAGGAATTGCTCAAGGAGCGGGAGGCCATTGCCGCCCAGAAGGCGGAAACAGCTCCGGAAGAGGCTGCGGAAGAGAAATAAGAGCAGACTGGAAAAATTCCGTTGACAAATCCTCTGAAAGAGGCTATAATAACCAAGCGGTCTAAATGAGACCGCTCTTTGCGGCTGTGCTGGAATTGGTAGACTGGCAAGCTTGAGGTGCTTGTGTCCGGACGGGCGTACGGGTTCGACTCCCGTCAGCCGCACCAAATAAGAAACCCTGGAACGTTAACGGTTCCAGGGTTTTTTCTTACTCTCACAAGGGTTTGCAGACACATTACAGTGTGGAACGAATGTATTATAGAGTGAGAGGAAAATATAAGGAAGTGGGCAAAAATTGCCACGACTTTTGCCATGCCAGTGTTTATAATTAGCTTTCTTCCTTTGCGGGCATGATCCCCTTGGCAATAGATTCAAAGAAATTATCGACTTTTCCGCCGGCTGCGGCTTTGTCGGAAGAAAAAATATGCTGGTAGATCTGTTTCATAGTCACGTCCGTGGACCAGCCGCCCCGTGACATAGCCACTTTATCTACGATTCCCAGGGACAGCATGACAGAAGCGTTGGTGTGTCGGAGACCATGGACACCTACAAATTCGATCCCATTCTGATCGCAGATCCGCTTCATGGTTTTGTAGAGAGTATTGGGGTGGAAGCGGAAGATCCGGCCTTCATGCTTTCCGGGGTAGCTTTTGAGCTTTTCCAGGATATAACCAGGACACTCCAGCGTGCGCCGGGAGGCCTCGGTTTTCAGTTCTTCCCGGAGAACGTATCCCTTTTCCTTGTCCTTCACATAGGTGCGGGTCACTTTGATGGTGCTGGCTTCAAAGTCCACACAGTCCCAGCAGAGGCCTAAAATCTCAGACCGGCGCATACCCAGCCAAACGGCCAGCAGGATTGGCAGCTCTACTGTTTCGCCTTGGATGGCCTCAAAGAGATCTATCATGCCCTGCTCATCCAGGAAGCTGTGCTCTTCCCGTTTGCGCTGTGGCAGGCGAAGACGTTTTGTATTGAGCTCTTTATACTCCCCAATGACGGCAGAAACCAGGCCCAGGGCGTTTTTGATCGTTTTGGCGGATACTGTCTTAGCCTCTTCGTTGATGGCCTCCTGAAGCTCCACAGGGCCGATTTTGGACACCTTCTTCTGCATGAGAGACTGGAACCGGTTGCGCTGAATTTCCCGGTAGCCGTTGATGGTGGATGGGGAGAGCACGTTTTCACGGGCAGATATATAACGGTCTATGGCGTCATGCAGCGTGATGTGCCCTTTTTTGTTTTCGGCTTCCGTCCGGGCCAACTCCACCAGACCGGCCTTCATTGCCAGGGCCTTTGCATTGGCTTCCTCTGGTGTGTCGCCCAATGCTGATGCCTTTTCACCATCTACCATCACCCGGCAGCGCCAGCGGCCAGAGGGGAGCAGCTCCGGCTTTGGTTTCAACTTTGCGGCCCGATCCAGGAGCCGCTGCTCTTCTTTCTTTGTCATAGCCGTCCTCCCTCAAAACAAATGTTCCATAATGTGGTTTTTTAGAAGCCGCCCAGAGAGGGGCGGCTTTTTGTGTCCAACTTGGACACATCAATCTATATTCCTGTTATCCCCGTAGAAAATGCGGCCGGAATTTAAAATTTTTCGATAGCCGCAGCCCAATGCAAACATTTTATCAGGGTGGACACAGTGCTTAGCATTGCTGCATTCCATATAGCGGGAACAGCAAGACCACTCTTTTGGATAACGGTTGACCGTTTCACCAGCTATCGTATATAAAAAATTTGTGTAGACAGAAATGGAATGTTCATTGGTTACCAAAAGGCGAATATATTTTTGCTCTGATGGAGCTTGCTTTTTTGGAAAGTCAGGAGAAATGAGATCGGAAAAAGTTACAGGGATAGAGAGGTAATGCTGATTGCCCCTCAAGTGGATCCGAAAAACTGTAAATGTACCAAAGGAGACTGTTGTGTATCCACTACTTGCTGATTTGCCATCTGATTTTGTAGCTCTATACGCCAGAAGGTCAGGATCCCCGCCATGAGCAGCAATAGAATCTTTCAATAATGGAAATATTTTGGTTAAAAATTCTACTTCTTTATGCTCGGGAGATTCAAACCCCAAAATAGACATTTGTTCCTCCATCTTAATACCTCATTTTTCACAAAAGGATTCATTTGTTGATAGACTGCTAACAGCACCCCAAAAATCGGTTTCATTTACAATGACGATATGTCCACCATTTTTACGAAGATTAACGGCATCTTCAATTTTGCGACCATAGCATGCATAGGCCCAGCAAGGGTTTCCCGCATTTCCGACCACTAAGTAATCTGTTTTGGTGGAGACATTTGTCTTAAAAATCCCACCTAATTTTTCTATGGTATCTGCAAGTTCTTTCCTCGTTCCGTGATAAGATTCTCCAGTAAAGCAGAAATTTTTCCCCTCAATCGTAATTTTGGGGCAACTGGCGCATATCCCATCCACTGAATACTTCTCTCTAAGATCAATATAGTCTCGCTCGACTAGATTAAATGAATTTTTAAATTCGATGATGTTACTGAAAAACGCTAAAAGGGTGTTGCGCTCTTCTTCGTCAACTTTTTTATCAGCCATAATGCTGCTGAGTAAGCTATTGATTTCATCAAAAGGATATGTACCGGCTAGAAAATCGTTTGCATTGATCCAAGCTTGTAATGCGCAGATCTCTTTATCACTGATTTCACCATCGGCCATAATTCCGTGAACCATTCCAGAGAGAAATTGAATGGTCGATGTCACAGCATCGTAATATGCACCACTGTCAGCAAAGCTGCTGCAAAGCCATAGAATATCTTTTGATTCGTCCTCAGAAATGACACCATCAGCGCAGGCTGCTTCAATCACGGGAAGAATTTCAGAAAAAGGATGGCGTTCTCTTAGATGGCTGTGAATTTCACACCAGTGGGCTAGTTCCTGCATTTCGGAAGAACCAATCTGTGTATCAGTAGAAATTCCCGCAACGATACCACGGAGAGTATTAACTGCTTTATGCAGTTCAGCAGGTTTCGTAAATAAGCGATAGTCTTTATCCGTACCCATTTCTTTCTCTCCTTTTGTGTCCAACTTGGACACATTTATTTTTTTATCATATTGCAATCATAAAACAAATGTTCTATAATGTGCAATACATTCAAGATTAAGGGGGCGGCGCACATGACAGAGAAAGAAAGTCAATTACTTGCTATCATTCGGAGAGGCAAAGACCCCGCTGCTTTGCTGGCAGTGGCCGCCCAGGCCATTACTGTTTGTCAGCGGCCGCCTGCACCATCCGGATCACCATATCCTGCTGCTCCGGCGTCAGCTGACGAAATTGATCCATAAGCGCCTGCTCCGCTTCTGTGAGCCCACCGTCCAGGACGGTGGGCTTTTTTGTTTCGCCTAAAAGAAGGCTTGTGGTTACTCCTAAGTAATCTGCGAGCATTTGCACCTTAGTTACTGATGGAGTTTGCCCACGCTTGATATCGCTTAAAAAACTTCCACCCACGCCAGCCTCTTTGCAAGCGTTAGTCGGCTTAATTCCTTTTCGAAAGCAAAGGAATCTGACGTTTTGCACAAAAAGATCTTTATCCATGGACATTACTCCTATTATAAATAAAATTGGGAATTACGTAAAAAATACAGGAAACAAAATAAATTTATTGACAATACAGAATTACGGATTTATGATTTACTCATAGCAAGCGATTAAAGCCAAGCACCAGTAAGAGAGGAGGAAGAGAGGTGCTGACTATCATTTTTGGAATTACTACGCTGGTTTGCGGAATTGGCTGGTTAGCCGCCAAGATATCTATCCGATCGCTACTTATTTTTATGTATGAGAGATATAACTCTCTCCCAACCGATGAAGAGATCAGAATATATACCCAAAAAGCCGCTGACCAAATGTTTATTTTTTTGAGAAAAGAAAAGCGTTGATTCCAGCAGCTGTTGCACCTTCTGCAATTGCGGATAAGGCAGAAAGCGAATAGTCCCGTACAGCGGAAAGTCCCTTTTTAAGTTTGACCAGCGTTCTGGATCACGAATTTTGCTTACAGTTCATGTCCTTGATAAGTCAAACGGATAATGGGTTTTACAATGGGAATTTCCTGATCGCTTAGCTGAACAGCTGTTGTAATCAAAAATCCACCATCGTCTAAGATCAGACAGGTATACCCAATTTCATCTTCCAAATATTGAGATAGGGAATTGTTTGCACTGCGATTGAAATTCAACACATAGTTAATTTTAACACGCTTGCCATGTGTAAGCAATATGAAAAAGAGAGGAGGGTGCCGGATGGAATATGATCTGAAACTCCGGGAGCTTCGGGAAGCCAGAGGACTATCC
>CALWYG010000013.1 GCA_944385695.1 uncultured Oscillospiraceae bacterium
AGATCGCCGATGCTGGTAAAGCGGGTGATGACCGTCTCCGGCAGGACAAAGTACAGGGCGATAAGGGCGAAGGGGGCCAGCAGGATGAGCCTGGGGTTGAGGAAGAGCAGGAAGACGGCCCCGGCAAAGAGCAGGGCCAGCCAGGCCCCCCGGGAGAAGGTGAGGATCATGCAAAGGCACATGATGCCGCAGCAGCACAGGTAGAACACCCGCCTGCCCCAGGTCTTTGCCCCCAGCAGGCAGGCGCCCCCCAGGGGGATGGTGAGCAGCAGGTACTGGCCCAGCATGTTGGGGTTGTCCAGGGTGGAGGGCACCCGGAACTCAATGCCGGAGAACATATCGCTGTCCACCCAGGCGGCGGACTGATAACCCCAGCGGAAGATATACTGCAAAATGCCATAGAAGGACACCACCGCTCCCGCAAGCACCATCAGGGCAATGAGGGTATCCAGCTGGCGGCGGTTTTCCACCGCGTTATAAAGTACTACCGCAAAGAGCATGAATGCCACAGACAGAAGTCCCGGCTTCAGGCTTCCCTGAAGGTTGACGGAAAACAGGGTCCCGGCCATGTACACAGCGGCGTACAGGATGATATACCGGTTGATGGGGGACCAGGCCAGCTGCCGTTTCCGGTCACGCACCAGGCTTAACAGCAGGGATGCATAGCCCACCGCACACAGCAGCAGCACCGCAATGGAGGGGCTGGACACGGCCATGGCCGGGGCCAGCACCACAGGCAGGGCACACCACAGCCAGGTTTTGGTGAACACGCTTCCTTGAAACAGCACATCCAGGTGCAGAAGTTCATACAGGCGGCACAGCGCCCCCCGGATCAGGGACCAGATCTTAAAAAAGATACTGTTTTCCGATGCCCGTGGGGACCAGCCCCTGGGATGGAGAAACCACTGAATGATTCCGCTGCGTTCCCACTGCACCCCTACCCAGGCACACAGTGCCATGAGGGCGCGCCAAAGGACGCTGGCGTCCAACACTTGCTTCACTCGTTGCATGGCTTAACCTCGCTTCAGCATTTGTTTGATGAGAGAGACGGACAGCTTTGCCTCCCCCAGCCCAAGTCCCAGAGCCAACAGGAAGTAGACCGCCGCCCCGGACAAAGCGCACAGGCCCAGTGATATCGTCTCTCCGATTTTATTGCCGGGCAGCACACCCTGGGCCACATGGAGCACCCCCATGGCGCAAAGGCCCATGGCCACGGCACACAGGACCATTTTCACCAGGTCCCGGACCATCTCCCGGCTGAACACGCCCTTGCCCTGGCGCTCCATTGGGACAAGCAGCAGCAGGGCATAGACCGTGGAGGTCACCGCCGTGGCCGCTCCCAATCCCGCCACCTGGAAGTGGTCGGTGAGAACCAGACAAAGCAGAATGTTTACCACAATAGAAACTACGCCGGCCACCAGCGGCCCCTTCCCGTTCTGCTGAGCAAAATAGGCCCGGCTGAGTACATTTTGCAACGCATAGCCCGCCATACCCAGGGACATCCAGGTCAGGCCCGTGGCGGTAATGTCCACGGAAAAGGCGTCAAACTCGCCGCCTCCATAAATCAGGGAGACCAGCGGCCGGGCCACCACCATAAGTCCTACCGACATGGGCAGGACAAAAAAGAGGCAGGTGTGGGTGGTCTGGCGGATGGTATCCTGAAACTCCCCCTCCTTGCCTCCGGCGGTGAGGCGGGAGAGTTTGGGGAAAATTACGTTGGTCACGGACAGGATGAAGGTCCCCGCAATCACCAGATAGAGATTGGAGGCATACTCCAAAGCCGCCACGCCGCCCCCCTCATAGAGCTGAGAGCCAAAGCGGGAACTGATGGCCTGGGTAATGGGCTGAATCCAGGTGGACACCATCACCGGGCCCATCAGGGCAAAGACCTTCCGCATTCCCTCAGACCGGAAGGAAATCCCCGGCCGGTACCGGTAGCCCAGCTTTCCCAGAGGCGGCACCTGGATGGCTCCCTGGAGAAACCACCCCAGCAGGTAGGCCACAGCCAGGCCATAGATCCCAAACTTCTCGTTCATGCCGAAGAAGTAGAGGATAATCACCAGATTGGACACCGCCGACATGAGCGCCGGGGCGGTAAAGTGGTCCAGAGCCTGCAAAACCCCCACCAAAGAAAAGGCAATGCCCGAGAACACAACCGTTGGAAACATCACTCGGGTAAGGGAGACAGCCAGGGATACCGTATCCGGGTCGGCATAGTCGGCAAAGAGGGTCACCATGGGCTGTGGGAACAACATCCCCAGCACGGTCACGCCGCCGGTGAGCAGGGCCATAACGGTGATAAACTGCCCGGCAAAGCGATAGGCCTCCTGCTTGCCTTTTTTCTCCAGATACTCGCTGAACACAGGGATAAAGCACGCGGCAATGGCGGATGCAAATACCGCATCAAAAAACACCCGCGGAATCCGGCTGGCGGTAAAAAAAGCGCTGGCCTGGGGCCCCACGCTGTAATGGACCGCCAAAAGCCGGTCACGATAGAGCCCCAGCACCTTGCCCACCAGAGTCATCACCATCACAAGGCTGATGGTTCTGGCCGCGCTGCCTTGCTGCTTGTCCAGGGCCGCTCCCCCCTTTATCCATAGAATCCCATAATATCGTCTCATTGTACACCATGGCCACTCCTTTTTCAACTGTTCAATCTTTAAGGTTTTATAAACTTCTTCCTCTTCTCTTTTCTTCGTTTTGCCATTGCAACCCTCCCCGGATTCTGATACAATGTGAAAGATGTCATTGGTTTACATATTGCAAAGGAGTTCCCATGAAAACTAAGCTACATACCATGTCCCGCCGGCTGGCCGCCTTTACGTTGGCTGTCCTGCTGGCCGTCCCCACGGCCTTCGCCTCCGCCGGGGAACAGAAGCTTCAGACCTCCATCGATATTTTGGATGGTCTGACCTATCGAAACACCGTCTCCGTCAACAAGGACAGCCGGGTGGAAAGCTTTTCCCTTGAGCTGGAAGAGGACAGCGATGTCTACCCCATTTTGCTCCAGGGCTCCGGCGCTGTGTATGGTACCGCCTCCATCAACAAGGCGGTTTCCAACGCCCAGGCAGCCGGCTACCATGTGGTAGGCGCTATGAACACCGACTTTTTCTCCATGTCCTCCGGCGTTCCCATGGGGATCGTCATTGAAGACGGCGTGTATAAGTCCAGCGGCAAGGATGAAAATGCCATGGTGATCACCGACGGTGTGGTCTCCATTATGGGCCGCCCCCAGGTGTCTCTGACCCTCACCAACCAGACCACCGGAAATACTGTGACCCCGCATTATTTTAACAAACTGCGCTTCTCCACCGGCGGAATGTATCTCATCAACCACGACTTCTCCTCCACCACCCGCAGCTCCGGCGACGGCTGGTTTGTGCGCATGAAGCTGGTCGCTGACGACTCAGCGTCTTCCTTCCCCTGGCTCAGGCCCGATGAGGACGAAGAGCGTTCCGACTCCCAGCAGCTTACCGTCAACTCCAAGCTGGAACTGGTTGTAACGGAGCTGGTCCACGGAGAAGGCGCTCTGGATGTGGGAGAAGACGAGTATGTCCTCACCGCAGCCGACGCCTCCGGATATAGCTTTGTCTACTCCTCGTTCCAGGTGGGAGACCGCATTACTCTGGAAACTGTGTGCACCGACGAGACGTTGTCCCAGGCCCAGTGGGCCGGTGGCGTGGGCGATATTCTGATAAAGGATGGAGCCATCACCGACAGCTCCGGCTGGACCTATAAAAACGATGGCCGGCAGCCCCGCTCCGCCATCGGCATGAAGGAAGACGGAACTTTGCTGGTTTACGCCGTAGACGGCCGGCAGTCGGGCTACTCCATCGGTCTGAGCGAGGCCGACCTGGCCGACGAGCTGCTCAAGCAGGGCTGCATTTGGGCGGTCAATGTGGACGGCGGCGGTTCCACCGCCATGTCCGTATGGCTGCCGGGCCAGAGCGGCTCCAGCCTGCAGAGTGTGCCCTCCGGCGGCAGCCCCCGGGGCTGCGCCACCTACCTGCTCCTGGTCAACGATGAAACCGGAGACGAAGAGGCAGACCGGCTGGCCTTTACCTCTGAAGGGGCAACTGTGCTCACCGGAACTTCCCTGACCCTGCCCTCCGTAGTTGCCCTTGACAACGGCCTGAACCTGGTGGATGCCGACCTGGATGAGCTGACCTTCACCAGCCTGGAGGCCCTGGGCACCATCGAAGATGGCGTCTACACCGCAGGAAACCGGGCCGGTACCGATACCATCCGCATCCGGACGGAAGATAGGGAGCTGGAGGGCACCGCCCAAATCCATGTAGTGAATTCCCTCACCTCTCTCACGGTCACCCAGAAGGGCTCTTCCAAGGCTCTTACCTCCCTGACGGTGGACCCCGGAGAGCAGATTCAGCTCTCGGTCTCCGGCAGTTACTGGGGCCGCACCGCCCTGCGGGGCTGGGAAGCTGTCACCTGCACGGTAAGCGGGAATATCGGCAGCGTAGATGAAAACGGCCTGTTTACCGCCTCCTCTGCCCCCACCAGCGGAACCATTACCATCTCCGCCGGGGGTAAGAGCCAGACCATCTCCGTCTCCCCCGCCTATGTGCACAACGATGTAACTCCCGATCACTGGGCCTACACCGCCGTGGAATACTGTTACGCCCATAACATCGTCACGGGTATCAGCCCCACGGAGTTCGGTCGTGACAATCAGATCCGCCGGGGCGACTTTATGCTTATGCTCTACAACGCCCTGGGCAAGCCCGCTACCACCCACAAGGCTGACTTTACCGACGTTTCCGAGAGCGACTACTACTATACCGCGCTCTCCTGGGCCCAGGAGGCCGGACTTGCCACCGGTACCGGTGACGGAGCATACTCTCCCACCGCCCCCGTCACCCGGGAGCAGGCCTTTACCATCCTGCGTCAGGCCCTGCCCCTGCTGGGCAAGAACTGCCCCGATGGAGATCTGTCCGTTCTGGATCAGTTCAGCGACCGGGAGCAGATCGCCGACTACGCCAAGGTACACACCGCCACCCTGGTCTCCCAAGGTCTGGTCAGCGGCAAGGGCGACGGCATCGATCCCCAGGGGAACCTGACCCGCGCAGAGATGGCTGCTATTCTGTACAAGGCTATCACCTTCACCCCTGTAGACCCCTCGGTGGACCCCAATCAGTACACCCTGAGCCTGGACATAACCCAGATGATCCTTTCTGCCGGTGACAGCACTACCCTCACCGCTACGCTGACTCCCGCCTATGAAAACGCGGCCATCACCTGGACCAGCAGCGATCCCACCGTGGCGGTTGTCTCCTCTTCGGGCGTTGTCACCAGCGTATATGCCGGGTCCTCCGACCAGGTCATCACCATTACCGCCAGCTGGCAGGGTTTGAGTGCAAGCTGTTCTGTGGTCTGCCCCCCCGCCCAGCGTATTGGCACGGTACATGATGCGGAGCTGGGCCTGAATGTCCGTTCCGGCCCTGACACCTCTCACTCCATCGTCAGCAGCCTGAAGAATGAACGTACCGTGGCCGTGCTGGGTGAGGAAAACGGCTGGTACCGGGTTGTCTTTGCCGACAGCAAAGGGCAGGCCATCACCGGCTATGTATCCGGCAGCTACCTCACCGTGACCCCATAATTCTGTACACAGGAGATGAGTGTGTTGAAAATTCTGATTTTAGGTCCTAAGTCCCGCTACGATGCCTATGCCCCCGATTTTCTTTCTCAGCTTCCTCTGGAGCTTGCCTTTCTGGAGCAGTATTCCGGTGCCGAGCAAGCCGCCAAGCAGAACGCAGACGCCCAGTGTCTCCTGGTGGATGCCATCACTCCTGTGGGCGCAGATTTGATGGATCTGCTGCCCCAACTGAAGATGATCCACTCGGAAGGGGTTGCATTCAACTGTATCGATCTGGAGGCAGCCCGGCAACGGGGCATCTATGTGTGCCACAACAAAGGCTGCAACGCCGCTTCGGTAGCAGAGCACACGGTCATGCTCATGCTCATGGCCTTGCGCCACGGCATCACCGGTCACCAGGCTGTTCTGGAAGGACGTCAGTTTGAAATGAAACAGGCCGTCATGGTCTCCAAGGCTCCGGAGCTGGGAGAGCAGACGGTTGGTCTCATTGGCTTTGGCGACATCGGCCAGGCCACCGCCCGGCTGCTTCGGCCCTTCGGCTGCCAGCTTTTCTATTACACCGCACACCGCCGTCCGCCCCAGGTGGAGGCAGAGTTCGGCATCACCTATCTCCCCCTTCAGGAGCTGGTTGCTCGCTGCTCTGTACTCTCCCTTCACTGCGCGGTGAATGATCAGACCCGGAATATGATCGACGCCCCCCTCTTGGAGCATGTTCATCCCGGTGCCATTTTGGTCAATACCGCACGGGGCGAGCTGATCGACAGCATGGCGGTACGCCAGGCTCTGTTGGATGGGCGGCTGGGAGGCATTGCTATGGATACCCTTTATCCCGAACCCACACCCGCCGACCATCCATTGGTCGCACTTCCCCCTGAGGTGGCCGACCGGGCCGTCTACAGCCCCCATTTGGGCGGCAACACCGGCGGCTCTTTTGCCCGGTGCCACAGAAACATGTGGAATTCCGTGCGCCTGATTTTGGAAGGTCAGCGCCCCAACTATATTGTAAACGGCTTATAAAAAGCGGGCCGGACGCCGCCCCGCCAGAGAAAACCGTCACAGATGCCGGAATTCCCGGCTTCCCACTGACTGTATTCCCTGAGCGGACTGCGCGTCCGGCCCTGTTTTGCCGATTAGAACAGACGATTAAACCTTGTCCTTTGGAGGCAAGATTACTTCATGCCGTTCTCGTAGGACTCAATCATCTTCTTGACCATCTGGCCGCCCACGGAACCGGCCTGCTTGCTGGTCAGATCGCCGTTGTAGCCCTGCTTCAGGTTGACGCCCACCTCGTTGGCGGCTTCCATCTTGAACTTGTTCATAGCCTCACGAGCGTTGGGAACCATAGTCTTCTTATTACTGGACATAATGTGTCTCTCCTTTTTTCTGATTACTTGTTTGGGTTGGATGGAACATCCACCACTATCTTTGCCCCTGGCGTACAAGATATACGCAGCATTCCTTTCCTATTTTTGTCAGCTGTTCTCAGGCTTTGGAACGAAACACAGTATTTTTGTAAAATAGGGCTTGACAGAAATGGGTTTAGATGATATCCTTGGTCCAAGGTTAGTTTTAACTAACTCCAAGACGGGCGGGCAGCCCGTTCGTTTCTCCTCCAAAGTTAGTTATCTCTAACTGTAGGCAGCTCAGACTATGAGCAGGCACCATTAGCTTGAAAGGAGTACATGCACACCATGAATCAACTGGCAATTGTCTATTGGAGCGGCACCGGAAACACGCAAGCCATGGCCAACTGCATCGCCCAGGGCGCTGAAGAGGCAGGCGCTCAGGTACATCAGATGGGTCCATCGGAGTTCTCTGCGGCCCGGTTGCCGGAATTCAATGTCATCGCCTTCGGCTGTCCCGCCATGGGGACCGAAGTTCTGGAAGAACTGGAATTTGAACCCATGTTTGCAGAGCTGGAGCACTCCCTCAGTGGGAAAAAAGTCGCCCTGTTCGGTTCTTATGGATGGGGTGATGGCCAGTGGATGCGCGATTGGTGTGAACGGTGTATGGACGCCAATGCAGCGCTCTTTGATCCTCAGGGGCTAATGGTCAATGAGGCACCGGATGACGATGCCCAAGAGGCCTGCCGCGCTCTAGGCCGGGCTCTGGCCTGCTGGTAAGCGCTCCCTATTGATCCTCCTCCCTTTTATCACTACTTCCCTACTTCCCCATCTTCCCCCCACACGGCTGCCGTGTGGGGGGAACCCCTATCACGCGTTTCTTATGCAGGAAAGGAGCCCCCCTCATGGTACATTCCTTTGAATCTACTTTGGTCAGGCAATGCGCGCTCACTCTTGCTGGCATGAAGCCTGGAAGCTTATTTTGCTTTTCCCATGCCGACCTCTCCTGGGTCCGGAGGCTGTCCGCCCAGTGGGACACACGCCTTCGCCCTCTGGGGCTCTCCGTACGGGTACTTCTGGAGCGTCGGAACGCCGGATCGGCACTGATCTACGTCTGGCGGCCAAGCCAGCTCGAGCAACTGCTCTCTGCACCGGAAAGTCAGGCTTTTTTGGAAAGCGCCGGTTACCAAACAGGAGACGTGGACTGTCTTTTGGAACAGCTGACCCAGCGCCTATCTTCCCACGAGGAATTTCCCCATGAGATTGGTCTCTTTTTGGGGTATCCCCTCCCCGACGTCATTGGGTTTATTGAACACCGCGGCCAGAATTTCACCTGTTGTGGTCTTTGGAAATCCTACGGAAACCCGGATGCTATGAAACAGTGCTTTTCCTGCTACCGCACCTGCATCGACACCTATGTAAGGTTGTATGAGCAGGGTACCTCCATTGAGGCTCTGGCCATTCCGGCATAACAATGTCCCTGGGAGTTTCCCAGGGACATTTGCATTTAAAACTCTTTTTTCCCTAGAGCGTGGGCGGTAATCTTTTCAAAAGACTCATCACTGAGATCATGTTCAATCTTACAGGCATCCGCTGCCGCTACCTCTTCACTTACGCCCAGCTGAATTAAAAATTGCGTGAGCAGCTTGTGACGAGTATAGATCCGCCGGGCAATCTCTTCTCCAGGCGGAAGAAGGGTAATATACCCCTCTCCATCCATTTCAATATATCCATTTTCCCGCAGCCGCTTCATGGCTACGCTGACGCTGGGCTTGGAATAATCCAAGTGGTGTACCACATCAATGGAACGAACCATCCCCAGCCGCTCTTTTAAAACTAAAATCGCCTCCAAATAATCTTCGGCGGACTCGTGAATATTCATCAACTCTGCCCCTTTATCCGTCTGATTTGTACAAGATTATCACAAAGCAAGGAAAAAATCAAGAAAATCCCATTCAGGCCTTGACATCTTCGGCTCCTGGTGCTAAACTGAGCACACATTAAGTTAGCTGTATCTAACTCTCGTTTGGGGCGTCCCCCGTTTTCTTTTTGACTTAAAGTTAGCTTTTACTAACCTTAAAATCCCCCCCATCACTAACCAAACTATGAACAGGTGAATCATATGACTTTGCTGAATGCATTGGAAGGAACTGAATATACGGTACAACAGATTGACACAGACGACGAGGAACTCAATGCTTTTTTGTTCTCTCTGGGCTGCTACACCGGGGAACCCATTACTGTGATCGCCCACTTAAAGGGCGGCTGCGTGGTCTCTATCAAAGACGGCCGGTATAACATCGACCGCCAGCTGGCTGAGGCCATCCAAATCTGAGCTGAGTCTGCCGGCATATTCTGTTTTACTGCGCGCCTCGGTTAGTTTAGGATAACCAAAGTGTGTTGTAATATTACATTGTGAGCGTGCTGCTGAAAAGGAGGAACTGTTTATGCGAATCGCCCTAACCGGCAACCCAAACTCCGGCAAAACCACCATGTATAACGCCCTTACCGGGCGTAACGAAAAGGTGGGCAACTGGGCCGGCGTTACGGTGGAAAAGAAGGAACATCTGATTAAAAAGAGCTACTACAACGGCAGTGAGGACCTGGTTGCGGTGGACCTGCCCGGTGCTTACTCCATGTCCCCCTTCACCTCTGAAGAGAGTATCACCAGCTCTTACGTCAGACACGAGCACCCCGACGTTATTATTAACATTGTAGACGCCACTAATCTCAGCCGCAGCCTGTTTTTTACCACCCAGCTGCTGGAGCTGGGCATTCCCGTGGTGGTTGCATTGAACAAGAGCGACATCAACGTAAAAAAGGAAACCTCCATCCAAGTTTCCGCTTTGTCGGAAAAGCTGGGCTGTCCGGTCATTGAGACAGTTTCCACCACCGCAGAGGGCCTGAAGCCTGTGGTGGAAGCGGCAGTGTCCCTGCGGGGCAGAGGACAACGGGCCCCTTATGTCCAGGGAGAAATTGATCTTACCGACAAGAAAGCCGTGGAAACTGCCGACCGGCAGCGCTTTGAATTTGTCAACAAGCTGGTCTCTCAGGTGGAACACCGGAAGGTGCTGACCCGGGAAAGAAGTGCCGACGACGCTCTGGATTCCGTTCTCACCAACAAGATTTTGGGCATTCCCATTTTTGCCGTCGTCATGTACCTGGTTTTCCAGATTTCTCAGGTCTGGGTGGGCCCCTTCATTGCCGACACTCTGGTGGCCTGGATTGAGGGCTTCCAGGGCCAGGTAGGCGAGATGCTGGGAGATGCCAATCCTCTGCTGTCTGCCCTGCTGGTGGACGGCATCATCGGCGGTGTAGGCGCTGTAGTGGGCTTTCTGCCTCTGGTCATGGTCATGTACTTCCTCATCGCCCTGCTGGAGGACTGCGGCTATATGTCCCGGGTTGCCGTGGTGCTGGACCCCATTTTCAAGAAGGTGGGCCTGTCGGGCAAATCGGTCATTCCCTTTGTGATCGGCACCGGCTGCGCCATCCCCGGTGTTATGGCCAGCCGCACCATCCGCAATGAGCGGGAGCGCCGGGCCACGGCCATGCTCACCCCTTTTATGCCCTGCGGCGCCAAGATCCCTGTCATCGCCCTGTTTGCCGGTGCCTTCTTTGATGACGCAGGCTGGGTCAGCTTTCTCATGTATTTCACCGGCATTGTGCTTATCTTCCTGGGTGCCCTGCTAGTCAACAAGATCGCCGGCTATAAAAACCGCAAGTCGTTCTTTATCATCGAATTGCCCGAATATAAGGTGCCCTCCCTGTGGTTTGCCCTGAAGGCCATGTGCGCCCGGGGCTGGGCCTACATTGTAAAGGCTGCCACCATTATTCTGCTGTGCAACACCGCTGTGCAGATCATGCAGACCTTCAACTGGAGCTTCCAAGTGGCCGAGACTGCCGACAGCTCCATCCTTGCTTCCATCGCCGCCCCCTTTGCCTACCTGCTGGTCCCTATCGTGGGCATCCTCAGCTGGCAGCTGGCTGCCGCCGCTATCACCGGCTTTATTGCCAAAGAGAACGTGGTGGGTACTCTGGCCGTCTGCTTTGTGGGTCTGGAAAACTTCATTGATACCGATGCCCTGGAAATGATGGAAGGCGCCGGCGCCGAGGTGGCAGGCTTCATTGCCATCACCAAGGTAGCCGCCCTGGCCTACCTCATGTTTAACCTGTATACGCCCCCCTGCTTTGCCGCCATCGGCGCCATGAATTCCGAGATGAAGAGCGCCAAATGGCTTTGGGCTGGCATCGGGCTTCAGATGGGTACAGGCTATACGGTGGGATTCCTGGTTTATCAGATCGGTACTCTGGTTACCACCGGTTCCCTGGGAGCAGGCTTTGTCCCCGGCCTGGCCGCTGTGCTGGTTTTTGCGGCGATTCTGGTTCACCTGTGTCTGAAATCGGAACAAGATTTGAAGCGTGAATACGCGCTGAGTGGAGTGAAATCGTAATGACCTCAACTGATTTTATTGTGATCGCCGTTCTGGCCGTCATCCTGCTTTCTGCTGCGGGATACATCTACAGGGCCAAAAAGAGCGGTAAAAAGTGTATTGGCTGTCCGGAGGGCGGCTCCTGCGGCGGCTCCGGCTGCTCTGGGAACTGCACACACTGCAGCAGCTGCGACAGTTCCCAAGCCTGACGCTTCGGACGCCGCACCCGAGTTTAAAACCGGGTACTATCTTGTTGATCCCGGCTGCCCCAGCAGCTGCGACCATAAATAGAATCTCCTCTTTGAAAGGGGCGCGGACAGGGAAGGATGTCCGCGCCCCTCCTACAATTGTATTTAAAAGCGAGAATAGACCTTGACTAACGGTGGCATTTTTAATAGAATAGGGAAGTTGTGTGCTATGGTAGGCCCTCCAAATCAAAGGGACCGTTCATAGCACAGTAAAAAGACAGAAGGGAAAGAGTATCGTGGAAGAGAAGAAATTCCAACCTTACGTGCCGGCAGACAAGGTCATGCCCGAGTTTACGGTGGTCTCCATCGTATTGGGCGCCATTCTGGCCATTGTGTTTGGCGGCGCAAACGCCTATCTGGGCCTGCGTGTGGGTATGACGGTGTCCGCCTCCATCCCCGCGGCAGTGATCTCCATGGGCGTAATCCGCAAGATTCTGCGCCGGGACTCCATTTTGGAGAACAACATGGTGCAGACCATCGGCTCCGCTGGTGAATCGGTGGCCGCCGGTGCCATTTTCACCCTGCCCGCCCTGTTCATGTGGGCGAAGGACGGCCTTTGTGATGTGCCCTCTCTGGTGGAGATCGGCCTCATCGCCCTGTGCGGCGGTGTGCTGGGCGTGCTGATGATGATCCCCCTGCGCAGCGCTCTGATTGTGAAGGAGCACGGCGTGCTGGCCTACCCCGAGGGACAGGCCTGTGCCGAGGTACTCATCGCCGGTGAAGAGGGCGGCGCCAAGGCGTCCACTGTGTTCTCCGGTCTGGGCATTGCCGCCGTCTACAAGTTCATTGCCGACGGTCTGAAGATTTTCCCCAGCGAGATCACCTATGACATCGCTCCCTACAAGGGCTCCGGCATCGGCATTGACGTGCTGCCCGCTCTGGCCGGCGTAGGCTACATCTGCGGCGTGAAGGTATCCTCTTACCTGTTTGCCGGCGGTGTGCTGGGCTGGTTTGTGATTATGCCCCTGATGGCTCTGTTCGGCGGCGACCTCATCCTGTTCCCCGCAGATAAGACCATCAATGAGCTGATTGCGGCTCCCGGCGGTGTGTCCAACCTGTGGAGCAACTTCCTGCGCTACATCGGTGCCGGCACTGTGGCCTGCGGCGGTGTGCTCAGCCTCATCAAGTCTCTGCCCCTCATCATCCGCACCTTTAAGGATGCCATGGGCGACTACGGCAAGGGCCGCAGCAGCAGCACCCTGCGTACCGAGCAGGACATCTCCATGAAGGTGGTTCTGCTGGGCATTCTCATCGTGGCTATGGTCATGTGGCTGGTTCCTGCTATCCCCCTGAACCTGTTTACCGCCCTGATCGTCATTGTCTTCGGCTTCTTCTTCGCCACTGTGTCTTCCCGGATGGTGGGCCTCATCGGCTCCTCCAACAACCCGGTGTCCGGTATGGCCATCGCCACCCTGCTCATCTCCACCCTGCTGCTGAAGGCCACCGGCAACGACGGTATTAACGGCATGATCGCCGCCATCGTCATCGGCGGCATCATCTGCGTCATTGCCGCCATCGCCGGCGATACCTCCCAGGATCTGAAGACCGGCTTCCTGGTGGGCTCCACCCCCAGAAAGCAGCAGATCGGCGAGCTCATCGGCGTGGCTGTGTCCGCTGTGGCCATCGGCGCTATCCTGTATCTGCTGAGCAATGCCTGGGGCGGCTACGGCTCCAACGACCTGCCCGCTCCTCAGGCTGTGCTAATGAAGATGATCGTGGAGGGCGTTATGGGCGGCAACCTGCCCTGGAACCTGGTGTTCGTGGGTGTGTTTATCGCCCTGGTGGTAGAAGTGCTGGGCATTCCTGTGCTGCCCTTTGCCATTGGCCTGTACCTGCCCATCTACCTGTCCGTGCCCATGATGCTGGGCGGTCTGCTGCGCTGGTACCTGGAGAAGCGCAAGTACGCCTCTGCGAAGGAGAAGGACGCCACCGTCCAGTCCGGTGTCCTCTACTCCTCCGGCCTCATCGCCGGCGAGGGTATCGTGGGTATCCTGCTGGCGGTGCTGGCTGTCATCCCCATGGGGCTGAACGCCGAGGGCAAGCAGCTCTATGTCAGCGACAAAATCAACATTGGCGAGATGTTCTCCATCGGCAACATCGGCGGCCTGATTTGCTTCGCTCTGATCCTGCTGACCATCTACTTCTTTGCTACCAAGGACAGCAAGAAGAAATAAACATTGCCTTTTTTCAAGCCGGGCTGTATACTTTGGTATGCAGCCCGGCTTGGGCTATTATCCATGAGGAGAAACCGATATGGCCAAGAAAAAGAACAACAATTATTTGGATTTCATCCCCATTATGAACCCCAAAAACGATTGGAGCCAGGATGAGCAGGGTGTGGTCACCATCCACATGGTCCACCGGGGCTTCTATGCCGCTATCGCCCAGAAATTCTTCCACACGCCCCGGGTCAGCCACATTAAGCTGGACGAATACGGCAGCTTCCTGTGGAAGGAAATTGACGGCAAGCGCACCGTAGGCCAGCTGGCCCAGCGGATGAAGGAGCAGTTCGGCGAGCGCGCCGAGCCCCTGTATGACCGGCTGGTGCACTATATGCAGATTCTGCGCAATAACCAGTTTATCCTGTTTCAAGGAAAGGACCGGGTGAAGCCGTGAGTACACCGCAGATCATTCTGGGCATTCTGGCCTTCGCCCTGGTCACCGCCGTGCTGTATGCCTGGGGGCTTCATAAAAGCATAAATCAACAGGAGAATCTGGAGCGGATTTTGCTGAACAAAAGCGCCCAAAAGGTGGTAAGCTATCTGAAGAAGAACGAGAGCATCTCCCTGGAGGAGATCGCCCGGCTGTGTCAGGGCATAAAAGCGGGACAATTCTGGTCCCGGCAGAAGGCCGCGGTGCAAAACCCCAAAGCCTTTGCCCCAAAGCTGGCTCAGTATATGTCGGAGCAGCTGCTGATTCAGAAGCTGCCCAACGGCCGTTTTTCCCGGAGATAATCAGATTTTACGAAAGGAAGGAAACAACAATGCAGGTTTTGGAACATCTGGAGCCGAAAAAGGTATTTTCTTTGTTTGAGGCCATGTGTGCCATTCCACACGGCTCCCGGAACACCAAGGCAATCAGCGACTGGTGCGTAGCCTTTGCCAAGGAGCGCGGCCTGGAGTACTATCAGGACCAGTCCAATAACGTCATCATCATTAAGCCCGCCGCCCCCGGATATGAAAACGCTCAGCCCGTGGTCCTCCAGGGCCACCTGGACATGGTGTGTGAAAAGGCCGCAGGCTGCACCAAGGACATGGACCGGGAAGGTCTGGACCTGGCCATCGACGGCGACTTTATCTATGCCAAGGACACCACTCTGGGCAGCGATGACGGCATCGCCGTAGCTATGGCCATGGCAATGCTGGATGACAAGGACTTGCCCGCCCCCCGCATTGAGGCCGTGTTCACCACCGACGAGGAGATCGGCCTGCTGGGTGCTACCGCCCTGGACGTCTCTCCCCTGAAGGGAAAAAAGATGATCAATCTGGACTCTGAGGCAGAGGGCATTTTTACCGTCAGCTGCGCCGGCGGCAACACCACCGCCTGCACCCTCCCTGTGGCCCGCGCTCCCTTTGACGGAAGCTGTCTCACCATCACCGTAGGCGGTCTCACCGGCGGCCACTCCGGCGCGGAGATTCACAAGGGCCGGGCCAATTCCAATATGCTCATGGGCCGGGTGCTTCGGGCTCTGGCTCAGAAGACGGACCTGCGCATTGAGCGGGTGGATGGCGGTCTGAAGGACAACGCCATCCCTGTGGAGACCCGTGCCACCGTTCTGGTGGCCGACCTCCAGGAGGCCCAGCAGCTGGCGGGCGAGATGGAGCAGATTCTGAAAAATGAATACAGCACCACCGATCCCTCCCTGTTTGTCAAAGCAGAAGCCGCGCAGTGCACCCAGCTTCCCATGGACAAGGATTCCACCGGAAAGGTCATCTGTATGCTCCAGTGCCTGCCCAATGGCATTGAGGCCATGAGCGCCGACATTCACGGCCTGGTCCAGACCTCTCTGAACATGGGCATTCTGGTCACCCGTGAGTCCGAGGTCTGCGCCTCTTACAGCGTGCGCAGCTCCGTGGATTCCCAGAAGCAGATGCTCAAGGACCGCCTGTGCTGTCTGATGGAGCAGCTGGGCGGCCGGGTGGAGTTCTCCGGCGAATACACCGGCTGGCAGTATCAGGAACACTCCCCCCTGCGCGAGCTGATGGTGGAGGTCTTCCAGGAGCAGTACGGCAAGGCTCCCAAGATTGAGGCCATCCACGCTGGACTGGAGTGCGGCATTTTTGCCGGAAAGATGCCCGGACTGGACTGTGTCTCTCTGGGGCCCAACCTGCTGGAAATTCACACCCCCAGAGAGCGGATGAGCATCTCCTCGGTACAGCGGGTATGGAAGTTCCTGCTGGAGGTCCTCAAGCGCTCCAAGCAATCCGGCGGTTCACCTGCCGCCTGATTGGATCCGGATAGGAAGGAAGCGAGCCTGCCGTGGCCGCGGATATGAAAGAACTGATTGCTCAGGCTACCAATACCCTTTTGGTAGAAAAGCATGTGAAAAAGCTGACGGTCAAGGACATTGTTGAACAATGCCACATTACCAGACAGGCATTTTACTATCACTTTCAAGACATCCCCGAGCTGCTCAAGTGGATGATTGAACAATACACAGAGCAAATGTTCCAGGAGGTACTATCCAAAGGGAACGGAGAGGAAGGGCTGCGCTGCTTTTTTGTCATGGCCATCAACGCCATACCCTATGTAGAGCGGGGCATGGACAGCAACTACGCTCCGGAACTGGAGCGTCTGCTGCGCCACTATATCCGCCGCTTCTTCATCATGGCTTCGGAGCGTCAGAATTTTTATCCGGACTGTACCCGCGCCGAGATCAAAATTATCGTGCGCTACCACAGCCAGGCGATTATGGGCCTGCTTCGGGAATGGACGGACGAAGATACTGAACAGCTGGATCAAATTGTCCACACCGTTTACCGCCTGACCATGGAAGGGATTCCCCCGCTGGGAAAATCAAATTAATCTTTTTGTCAACTATGCCGGAGTGTAAAGTTTTTTTACACTCCGGCATAGTTTGTCTATACACAATCCAGTTTGTGCTAATTGAAGCGCAGAAGGCAGGGCACTACAATAGCGGCTCTGGCCGGAGGCTTGCTTTACCTCCAGCACACATTCGCCCTCCGCCTCCACGGTGCCGGCATAGACCGCGCTGCCGGGACGCTTGGGTACCGGGACGGATTCTC
>CALWYG010000014.1 GCA_944385695.1 uncultured Oscillospiraceae bacterium
GGCCGGGGCTGGCAGACACCTGCCGCCCCTGGTCAGGAAGCGTTTTTGACCCCATATTTGACCACAGTCAGGACTGGAATACCCGGAAACAGCGGATTTAAGAGCGCCAAAAAATATTCAATACCGAGCGAAAAGTGCTGGAAAGCACTACAAATCACCACAAAAAATTTCGTTCAAGCGTTTGGGACTTTTATGCAACAAAAACGAACGAATTGCAAAAAGATTGCTATTGTCCAGCAAAAAAGGCAGATATTTGCTTAACAGCCTCATAAAAATTACAACTATTTGTAGACAGCAGCTGTTCTGACCAAATGTGACTCTATAAAGCCTCAATATTGCAGACATAAATAGTAGAAAATCGGGGTTATTTTTATATAATTTATCATTTTGATCACATTGATCACATAAAAGAGGTGGTCAAAAATTCGCAGTCGAACATCGGATTTCCTGCCTGCTGATATTATAAGCTTAGCTCTTGCTCTAAACTTCGGTTGTACATTTTACATTCAAGTTTTCAGAGAGCTTATTCTTTGATTCTCCCAGCACAATTAATATCTCCCTCGATTTTGCCCGCTGAATCTCTTTGAAGGTGTCCAAACATTCCGCAAACAGTGCTGTTTATGTCTGGCTTTTGGATTGTTGACGTACCCTGTGGGCCGCTTGACCACATGTTCGCCGACAGACAGCAAAAACTGGCCCACCAGGGATGGCATTCCCTGATGGGCCGGTCGTTTTGCCTCAGCTGACCTCTCGGCTCCGGCGTTTTCTGGCCTGGAAGGTGGTCATGGTGCGTTTTGGCTGGGCAGTGGTTGTGTCCTCCTGCACTCCGTCTTTGCGATATCTTGGCCGATCTTCACCGCTGCCCTTTGGCGCATCTCGTCGGTAATATGGGAGTAGGTGTTCAGGGTAGTGGCGCTGAATACATGGCCCAGGATGGTGGACAGCGTCTTGATATCCATCCCATAGGCCAGGGCGTTGGTTGCAATGGTATGGCGCAGATCATGAAAGCGAATTTGAGCACAGCCCGCATGCTCCAGAAGTGTGTGGAGCCGCCGGCTGACTGCCGAGGGAATAATCGGCAGATCTTCCTTTTTAGGCGAGGGAAATAACCATCGGGAGTTCACTCTGGTCTTGTACTCCGCCAACACCTTTCTGACAGATGGAGGCAGGATCAGGGTGCGGACAGCCGCCTTCGTTTTCGGTTTGCTGATCACCAACTTCGAGCCGGCAAGGTTTGCCTGTTTGTTAATCCTCAGTTCTCCGGTGACCAGATCCACATCATCTCCTTGGGCCTCTCTGGAGGCAGTTTACAGCCCTTTGCTTGGTTGCGGGCAATCAATTTTTGCGCCATCGCTTTTTCCAATACCCGATCACATAGACTGTAGCAGTTTCACACCTGACTGTCCGAGAGGCCATTGTCTCTGTTTTTTTGATCCATACGGGCCTCTGTCATCATCCAGGTACACATCTGCTGGATATCACCGATGTTCACTTTGTTCAGGGAATGCTGCCCAGCCTGGGTTGCAAGTACAATCGGATATACCCTTCGTAGGTCCTCTGGGCAGCAGGCCGGGCGTTTGGCTTGCAGTAGGTTTCATACCAATAGTCCAACCACTCCCCGAATGGCATATCTGCCTTGAGTTTTATGGGTGTGTCCGGTGTGATGGTGCTCTTCAGCGCCTTTGATTTTTCTATACATTCGCCCTTGGTCTTGGCCAGCACATTCTTCGTCTTGGGGAGGCCATTCTCGTCATACCCGATGACGACTCGTCCCTCTCAACGGCCGTCCTTTTTCAGCTGGACGGTACCTTCGCCATTTTTCCGCTTTCTTCCCATGGTTTCAACTCCTCGCATCCACAGTATTGGCACCGCTGGACCGGAAGTCGATTCCTCATCTTATTCAATCCACCTTTTCCAATCTGCGGCAGACACGCTCAGTCTCCTCCTCATCGAAGGAGTACAGTCCATCCACTTCCGGTTCCTTGCTCAGTCCCCAAGCTAGTTTGAACCCGGCGGTGAAGCCAGCTGGGGAGGTCTTCTCCCGCTGCAGGTTTCGGGTGTCCATCAAGTGCATGAGCCTGCGCCGCTGCAGCTTGCCCGGGCAGTCTCGAACCTCCTGGCGGACGTTCTCAATATCTTCTTCCAATTCACTGAAGTCCGGCCCCGATAGAACCGCTGGTGCAAGGCTTTCATGTAGTCGTTCATGGAGTGTCGACTCCTTTGCAGCAGTACACAATACCGAACTGCCGAGAGAATAGCCAGGGCTTTTGACCACAATTATCAGATTGTTATCAATTTCTCCGGTCTATTTCTGTGCGGCTCTTGTCATTGCTAACACTGTGCTATTTTTACTCACCATCCGCCCATGGTCATGCCGCCCATGTTCTGCTCCTCCTCATGGTCATCTGGCTTGTGCCCAGGGTGATTTTCTTTGCTCTGAATTTCTGGAGCCGCTTGCTGTCAATATGCATACTGCCTGATGTCAAAACTGTCGGTGCGTTGTCCCGGAAGCTGTTGCCCATGTGGTGGAGCAGTTGGGTAGCCGAGAGCAGCAGGCTTGGTGATACATACTGTCCCTGCTGCTCTGTCTGATCCACAAAGAATTGCGCATAGGTGTGGTCCTGTTCCGCCGCAGCCTGGAACCACTCGTAGGCGGTGTCCTCATTCTGTTCCACACCTTCGCCCATCAGGTACAGTTTGCCCAGCAGATACTGTGCCCCTGGATTTTGCATTTTTGCCGCGGCAGCATCCCGTTCCGCAAGAGGCAGTTCTTCATTTTCGATTGTCCCTCGCAGTTCCCAGCACGCCCAGGTAAGTTCCCGGTCATCTACCCAGCCGCCACCATCCTCCATGTCCTTGTCCTCAAAGGAAATTTGATTTTGCCGGATACCGTCTTTGGACGGGGATGCTTGCCCAGGTTTCACTGATCACGCCATCATGTGCACAAGCGGATGCTTGCCCTCATCATTGGCGTCTCTTATCTATCTGCTCAAACCGCAGCCTGCCGTTGGTGCGCTTCACACTGGCGATGCTGTCAGCACGGCGGCGCAGATACTCCTTATCCAGATTGATGCAGTCAGCCAGTGTACTCATACCCATGTCCAACTCCACCGTCTGCTTGAACAGCAGCGATGCCATGCGATTTTCAAACTGAAGCCTGCCGTCCAGGTAGGACTGAACGAGGTGGGGAGGAACAGTTCAGCGTTATTGGCGCTGAGATAGTCCAGATAAAATTCGATGGCGTTCTCAATAAAGGTGGTGATACTCCGGCTCCCGTCCTCCTGATACCGGCGCTCCAGAATGGCCTTCTTCTCCGGTGACAGATAGAGGGGAATTTTTTGGCTCATATTGGTTCCTTTCCGGGGCTTGCTCCCTGTTTTTTTCCTTGTGGGAGTAAGCGTTGGGGGGATAACGACTGCAGGATTTCATTTTGCCTCTGGTTTTGACCCCATTTCCAACGCCCACGGAAACCCCTGAAACTGCCCGCACTGCGGGCAGATATGACCGGCAAGGCGTCTCTGGTGATGCCTTGCCGTTATCCTGCTTTGTCTTTGGCCCTCGCCTTGCGCTCCGAACGGGGCCAGGGACTCTGCATGCATCAAAGGAGGGTATACAGCCTTTTAAAGCGGGACACACGGGGCGTTCTTGGCTTGTTGACGTATGAGCGCCTGGTTCTCCAATCGGAGCATTTGCTGCTGGTAGCAGTGGTCCATTGCAGCCTGGATCGGCAGGATGGTAAGATGCACCGCATCCGAGATGGTGCGGTAGCTGGGGCGGTATTGATGGGTGCGGCGGTCATTCACGGTAGAGCAGGTACGCGTACACAGTGATAACACCGTGACCAATATTCAGGAAAAACAGTTCATATCAGTTGGACGGTGAAACACCTAACACCTTTGCCACCAGTTCCGAATTGAGAAACAGCGGCAGGTCATCGCAGCTTTTGTAACTGGATTCTTTCAGGTTGACCATCTCCCTTCATCCTATTTCCCGTCAGGCAGGAGGCTTTACAAATGTATAGGGGAAGAAAAAGCGCTTTTAGAAACCCGGAAGATTAAAGTTCGAAGTTTTCTCCAAACTGAAGCGGTTAGATTTAGCAATCTTGCCGGCAAGTAACCACCGTAATACTTCATACTCTTAAATCTCCATCTACTTCTTTAGGCGAGAACATTTGTGTTTGATATAGATCTGCCATAACTTTCGGATGGCGTCCGATTTGTCTCTCTATTTTTTTATTGGGGACCTTATATCTGCTCGACATATTCTTGACAGAAAAACGGAGCGTCTGCTTTGTCGCAGACGCTCCACTTGCGGTAGTGCTAATTCAATTTTGTTTTGGCTTCCGCAGTCGGCATGTTCGCTCGGCTTTGTCCCGCGCTTTCGGCAGATGAGCCAGGGCAAAAAAATTTCTTTTGCAGGTGGTCCACGCTGCCACGGTTCAGTTGATGGGCATACGCGTACCTGCGGATGGACAGACCTTCTGCGAACCGCTCCCGAAAATAGTTCTGCTATGTACCCAGCTCTGTCTTTAGGGCATTGTCCAGAAACTGTATGTCCTGGTTCAGTTTGGCGAAGTCACTTCGGGTGATGGCGACGAAGCTCTTTTCCTTCACGCAGATTTGCCTGCCCGCCATTGCTGCACCTTCTTGGCGTGTTTCTACCCTCAGTATACGGAATACAAGACTTCTGTAAATATTGACAGTGCGCTGATGCGGTCGCGCCTTTCGTAGCGATGGGGAAAATTAGAAAGCCGATTGCTCCGCGATGACGCAATTGCCATATCTGATATATTCCTATATTTCTTGGGAGTATGATGACTTCGCCTGTATAACTATGGTAAAGTAAAGAAAAACAATGTGAGAGGAAGGAGGAAGTTAGGCATGGATAGTCAGCCTGCGTGGATGCATATTTTGACCGATGGGATTCCAGGCGAATTGCTGCTTGTGCTTACCATTTTGATCTGGGCGATCTTCGGCATGATTTTGGGATCCAACGCAAAAAGCCGGCTGAATATCTGGTGCTTTTGCAGCGGAATGCTCTTCAGTGTGGGCGCATTGAAGGAATATCTGTTTTATACGCTGGGGCCAATTCTTGTTGAGAAAGGAATTTGGACGATTCGATTTTCGGAGACGCTGTATTCACTGCTCAGCGCGGTATTTTATTATCTATCTATGCCGGCGGTATTGATTTTCTGCCTGTACTTCCACCATCTGGATCAAACACGCGCTCGTCTGTTTCACTGTCTGCGGCTACTGATATATTTACCGGCATTGGTGCTTTCCATCGTTTTTCCCTGCACCCAGACAATTACCTTCCAGCATCTCCCGGCCTTTTGCCTGGCCGTAGGGATCTATAACTGGTGCTACGGACTGATTGGCACCGGCGTCATGCTTCATGCGCTGATGGAAGAACGAATGAGCGCTCATTTCCGCCAGCGGCGTTTAGCGGCGGCCAGCTTATTGGTACCGCTGTGGTTTTGGCTGGTATCTGCTTTCCCCTATCACGCCCTGGGCATGCCCAATCTCAGCAAGCTCTGGCAGATCAATTTAATTGTAGTCTTGTTGGTTTTGGTCTATTTCCTCTATCATGCGTTCCGGGATGGGATATGGGGAATCCGCTTTCGGCGGGAAATCTACGACTGGAACAACGGGAATCGGGTGCTGCAGAAGAACGCCCACTATGTGGGCCATGCGCTGAAAAATGACCTGTCAAAAATTGAGTGGTGCACTGACTTCCTGGCCTCCCAGGGAACATCTCCCCGAGAAGTGGATATCCTCCGTCGGTCTGCCGCTCATCTCAAGCAGTTTATCAGCCGGACACAGCTCTACTCTGAAAAAATCACCCTTCTTCTGGAGGAGTGCGATATTCCAGCGCTTCTTCATAGTCTGGCAGAGGAATTCAATGTCTCTGCCGAAAAGAGAGGGAGCGTTCAAATTGATGCCTGTGACACCGAGCCGCTACTTTGCGATCCGGCTCATTTGGAAGAGGTTTTGCGCAATTTAATCGTAAACGGGTTGGATGCTGCGGGCAAGAACGGCAAGGTAGTACTTGCCTATCGGAATCTCTCCCACAAGCACGGTGCAGTCATTTCTGTGACGGACAATGGACGCGGGATGGATGTGGAAACAATAAAGCAGATTTTTGAACCGTATTATACCACAAAAGCGGGAGGAGAAAATCTGGGGTTAGGGTTGTACTACTGCTGGAATGTGATGAACGCGCATGGCGGCAGTATCCGGGCATCGTCCCGGCCCGGGCAGGGAAGCACTTTTTCCCTGCTCTTTCCAGTGAAGCGGAAGAAAAGGAGGACAGCGGATGGAACAAATCCGAATCATAGTGGTAGAGGATGATCCTGACTTTCAATATTTGATTCAGCAAACTCTGTCTGCGCAGGCGGATCTTGCATTGGTGTCTTGCTGCAAAGATGGAGAAGATGCTTTCCTTGCAGCCACTCAGGTCAGCCCTCACATTGTGCTGATGGACCTGGCGTTGCCAACAGACCCCATGGAGGGAGTGCTGGCAGCCCGTCGCATCCGACTGACCACCAAAGCAAAGGTGATTTTATTGACCTCCTATGAGGACCCGGCTATCGTGGTACAGGCCAGCGTAAAAGCCTTTGCCTCCGCCTATGTGCTGAAAAGTCAATTTCCTCTCCTGCTGCCTACCATCCGGGAAACGGCCCAAGGAGTGACGCCCCAGGCCCACTTGATTTGTTCTGCGCTGCTGCGAAGTCTGACTCCGGCTGAGATGGCTGTGTTTCAATACATGCTGGGTACCCCGGTCACCCTCCATTCCTCCGAAAAAACCATTGCTAACCAACAGACCAGCATACTGCACAAACTGGGCCTCCAGAATAAACAGCAACTGCGCCATGTGTTTTCTGCCTACTTTCCCCGGTCTATCGAGGTCAAAAAACGGCTCAACCAAGATTCTTGACAGCCTCCGCCCCCACGGGCGGAGGCTGTTCCTATGATTCTTGGGAACAAAAGGAAAAGGGGCAATGATATAATAATTTTAATTATATGCCATCTGCGGGGAGATTGACTGCGTGCAATCGAAGTGGAAAGAAGTTGGACCTTGGTCCGGTTGTTCATGATATAACGGTGGCAGAGGAAAAGAATCCGAAAGGAGAATCTATCATGAAACATATGTTAAGATCGGCCGGCTGTGTCGTGTTCGCTCTGCTGCTCCTCAGCATGCTTCTATCAGCATTCGCAGCAGACAGTCCTGCCTATTATGACTGCCTCGTCCGGGTATATGGTGCAGATGCGGCGGCGGAGAATATTGTGTCTGCCGGTATCGGCATTCAGGTTCAGGCCGGGGACGGGAGCGGGGACACCTGGGCTGTGGCCAGCTATGATGTGACAGACGGTGCCACCTATTACGCAGTGACCGACGCGAAGGACACCGACAGCAGCACCGTGGCAGAGCTGATCGCTTCAGATGCGGACAGCGGCATCGCGGTGTTCCGTTTGGACAACCGCATTGAGTCCTGCACTGCGCTGTCCCTGGCAACCTTGGACGGTATTAGCACGAAAGATACTCTGGCCGTTGTGGGCCTTGGAAAAAAGGATGACTCCAATTATTTCTTTTCCCGTGGCGTCCGCATTACGGATCTGACCACACAGAAAGGCTACACCCTCCTCTCACTGGAGGATGGAGGTGATGCTTCCCTGAGTGAATACGCCATCTATCCCATTGGCGTTCTCATGACCAATGACAATAAAGTAATTGGGTTTTACACCGGCAGCTACCAAGCCCTTCCATCAGGCTATATCATGCCGTCGGCAGATGGGATCGGCACATTGGATACAGGGAATACGGGCGCGGGGCAAACTCCGTCCACTGGAGGCAATACAGGTGGTACGCCGAATAACGGTTCGTCCGGAGCTCCGGAAGATTCCTCCGGAAGCGTCTCTTTCAGCACGGTGGAGACTCCAAACGATGTGAAGGAATTGGTGGAACAAGCCAAATCGGAACGCAGACGGGCTGATATCCTGCGCATGATCCTGGTCGTAACAGCAGTGGCTGCCGCAGGCGGCATCATCACGTTTGCTCTGCTGAAAAGCCGGAAGGTCCGCGAGTCAGCTCCCGCACCAAAGTCGCCTCCGGAACACATTCAGCCCGTACAGCCTATGGGTAAGACCGAGTATGTGGGGGGTCATGAATTCGGAGAGGATGCCCCCGCCCTCCCAAAGTTCCGGGTAGTGCCGCTGCCGGGAACCCCGGGAGACGTGTGTGAGGTCCCGCCTCAGGGGCTCACGTTTGGCCGAGACCCTGCTTGTGCCATCTCCTTGCCGCCGGATACCGGCGGTGTCAGCGCTCATCACTGCTCCTTGACCTGGGGCGGCGGAACTTTGCAGTTGACAGATCTGGGTTCCTCGTTCGGCACCCTGCTGGAGGCCGGAGAAAAGCTGTCCGGAACCTCCGCCGACGTAAAGGCTGGGATGTGCTTTTATCTGGGCTCCAGGAAAATTGGCTTCCGCGTAGAAGAAACGACCTGACACGGCACCGCCGTGGGATGACAAAGGAGGAGAGACAATGAAAAAGAAGCATTCTATTTCCATAATTTTGGTTCTTTTGCTGTGCGCCGTGTTGGCTTTTCCTGCCCAAGCAGCGGAAAAGAGCGCAGTGTCCCAGGCCCGAAATGGCGTGGTGCGCATTCTGTCCGTCCAGCCGGACGGCTCGGCAAATGTCGGCTCCGGCTTCGCGGTGGGCGAGGCGGGAAAGTCCTCTTCTGTTTTTGTGACCAACCAGCATGTGACGGCAGGAGCAGCGGCGGTGTACATCCTGCTGGATGACGAGTGGAATGCTTCTCCGGAGCCAGAGACCAGCTTTCAGGTGGATGCGGAGCATTCCGTGCGCTGTGATGTGATTTACGAGTCCGGCGGATATCCGGACTACGCCATTTTGCGGGCGGAGCGGGTAGTGACGGAGCGGGTTGCGCTTTCAGTGATGCCTGCCTCCCTGGCAGAGCCGGGAGAGCCGATCTATGCGTTGGGCTTTCCGGGAGCCAGCGACCAAGTAACTAACAACTACAATGCCGCAGTGGATGCCGTTACGGTAACCACAGGTACCATCTCCCGTATGGCACACATGGAGGAGACCAACACCGATGTCATCCAAATCGATGCGACGATCAATCACGGCAACTCCGGTGGTCCGCTGATCACCGAGGAGGGGTATGTCATAGGCCTGAATACCTATGGCATGCAGGAAAACATCTTCCTGGCAGTTCAGGTGGACTATGTGATCAGCCGCCTGGACAACCTCATTGAGATCGGCGTCCTCCACGATTTTACCTACACACTCGTTACCGACCGTGAGGGCAGCGTCAGCCTGCTGCCCACAGTGCTGATTTGTCTGGCGGTGGTGGCTGCGGCTGCTGTGGCGGCGCTGGTGATCCTCCGCCGGGGAAAAGGTGCGGTTTCGGTCCATAAAGTCAGCACCAAGACGACCAGAGGTGCAGCAGCAACGAATTCCGGTCCCATTCAGAATGCCGCCTATCCGAAAACCGCTCCTGCGGACGTCTTTCCCAAGACCGCTCCTGCGGATCCAATCGGAAGAACCATGCCGGCGGATATTTTTCCTCAACTGCGTCTGGTGGGCACTGAGGGTATCTTCGCAGGCCGCCGTTTCGCATTGGAAGGTGTTCTCAGGCTGGGACGGCTGCCAGACCAGAACGATCTGGTCTTTCCAGCTGACACCACAGGCGTCAGTGGCCGACACTGTGTGGTGCGGCTGACTGCCGGCGGCGCCGTCCTCACCGATCTGGGATCCTCGTTCGGTACATTTTTGGGAGACGGCACGCGTTTGGTCCCCAACCAGCCTGTGGAGTTGAAAGCAGGCGATTGCTTTACCCTTGGATCTCAGAAGCAGAAATTTCGGCTGGAACAGAAGGATAGGACGTGATGATCAATCCCATGCTCCACACATTGCCCCCAGGAACCAAGCTCCATAACCGATATCGGATTCAGGAGGCGCTTTCTCCCAATAAATACTTGGTCTGGGACAGTCAGTACAGTGAACCGGCAGTGGTGACGGAGTTTTTTCCTCTGGAATTTGATCGCGAAGCGGACCTCGGCCCCTACGTTGCCCCCCGGAATGAAAATCTGTATCGGGCAGCCCTGACTGATTTTCTGCGCCGTGGTGAGCAGGTGCGGGACCGACTGGAACAACTTCCCTCTGTGATCCATGTAAAAGACATCTTCCAGTCAAACAGGACCGGATATATTGTGGAAGAATATGCGGCACCCCCCGCTGGTTTCCTGTACGCGGATCTGGCCCATCGAGTCGCTCAGACTGGCCCCCTGCCGGCTGAAAAATTCCTTCCTCTGCTGAAGCCGGTGCTTCGGGATCTGGGTGCCGCCCATCAGGCTGGTATTCTCCACGGAAAGCTGACAACCGACCACCTGCTCCTGAATGATCGGGGCGTCCTCAAGCTTACCTTTTCTTTTCAGGCAGACACTCTTATCGCACCTCAATATGGACCGGAACATGATTTCGTCCCCGATTATATTCCTTCCGAGGTCCGGAGCGGAGAGGACTACAGTCCTTGCGGAGAGGTATACAGTTTGTGTGTCGCCATCTATACATGCTTGACTGGCCTGCCCCCCGGGGAGGCATGGCACAGGTGGTCGGAAATGTGCGGAGGCTTTCCCACTCCCGGCAAGTTGGGGCTGCTGCCCCACTGGCAGGATCAGATCATCATGAGAGGCATGGATACACGGAAAGACCAGCGATGGCGGAATATGGAGGAATTGCATGCCGCCCTGTATTGCCCGGCATGGAAACGGGCCGCAGGGAAACAGTTTTTGAGCCTGTGGACCTTTCTGAAAAAGAAACGGGGAGCCAAACAGGTCTCGCTGCTCCACGGTCTGTGTGCGGCGGGGATCCTGTCTTTGATTCTAACGGGAACGATCCTCTGGCAGCGGGCTGCGGCGCCCGAGCGTGAGCCGGCCTGGCAGTCTCCGGATCTGCTGGATGGGCTGACCCGGGAACAGCGGGCGCTGATGAGTCAGGGGAGCTTTTCCGACGGGGACCTGTCCTATCACTTTCCGGTACCCGGTATTCCGACGGTCACGGTCACGGGCTATGTGGGTACGGGGACGGAGGTCACGGTTCCGGAGGAGGTACAGGGATTTTCGGTGCGGGGCATTGAGGACAGAGCCTTCTTGGGCAGCGGCCTGAAAATCATTCGTCTGCCGGATTCTCTTTCTTATGATCCGATCTATTTCCCGGCGGGCTGCACCATCCTGGGCGGTAAACGCACAGAGGATCCGCCTGCATCCGGAGACACAAAATTGGAGCGTCAGCTTCGAAAGACCCTTGGATCTGATTAGGGAAATCAACTGGACCTTGGAACTCTGTGCTGTGGTATCCTGCAAATAGAAAGGCCGGAAGCCGGCTATGGTCATATTTGTGTGTTGTAGAGGTGAAGAAGATGAAACGCTACTGTCCCTACTGTATGGAGCCGTTGTCAGAGGAAACGCCTTGTCCTCGCTGCGGAAAAGATCCGGACACTTATCAGCCCGCTTCCCATCATTTTCCCCCCGGCACACGGCTCCATGACCGATATATTCTGGGGCGGGTACTGGGCGAGGGCGGCTTCGGCATCACCTACCTCGGGCTGGATACGGAGCTGGAGCGCCGGGTAGCGGTGAAGGAGTACTTTCCCACCGCCTTCGTCAAGCGGGAGGCCTCTCTTACCCTCGATGTGACCTGCTACACCGACGCTGGACAGGTCTGCTATGAGAAGGGCCGCTCCCAGTTTCTCAAAGAGGCCCGAACCATGGCCAAGCTGGAGGACATCCCGGAGATCGTCCGGGTTTTGGACTTCTTCCAGGCGAACAACACCGCCTATATCGTGATGGAGTTTCTGGAGGGGGAGACTCTGAAGGACCGCACCGCCCGGCTGGGGCGGATACCATCAGGTGAGCTGCTGGAGCTACTGCGCCCGGTCATGGGGGCCATGCAGGCCATGCACCAGGCGGGGATCATTCACCGGGACATCAGCCCTGACAATCTGATGTGCATTCCTGACGGCAGGGTGAAGCTGATGGACTTCGGTTGCGCCAAGGAGATCGAGGGCGGCAGGACCATGACCGTGACCCTCAAGCAGGGCTTTGCGCCTCTGGAGCAGTACACAGGTTATGGCCAGGGCCCCTGGAGCGATCTCTACAGCCTCTGTGCCACCATCTATTACTGCCTCACCGGCCGCGTTCCCCCGGCTGCCCTGGAGCGGGATAAGGACCAGGACCGGGAGCCGGACCCGCTGCTTTTCCCCAACCAGCTTGGCGCAAATCTGACGGCCCGGCAGGAGTGGGCGCTGATCAAGGGGATGGCACTCCGGGTCCAGGACCGATGGCAGACCATCGGGGAGTTGTATGGGGCCCTCTATGGCATCAATCTGGACGGAACGGCCTGGGAGGAACCTTCTGGACAGGAGGAACGGAGCCAAGGAAAAACCGAGTATGTGAAAAGTGAGGAATCCCACTTTTCCGGTGATGCGCAGATAGAGGATAGGGCGCCGCTCACACCCGAGAAAAAGCGGATCTCCAAAAGGGTACTTGGCGTCATCGCCGCCTGCTGCGCACTGGCAGTCATCACAGCGGCAGCACTGGGGGAAGGCCTGCTCTCCGTACCGGAGAGCGGCCCCGACCCCGACGGCGGCAGCGTGACCCTGTCGGGAGGGGAACGCGACGACACCTCCGATAGTCTTGCGGAGGAGGAGCTTCTTTCCCAGGACGAGGCGCAGTCTGCAGGCAGCCTTCTGTCCGGGTTTTCGGAGGACGCTCAGGAACAGGAGGGAGAGGGCGAAGAGCCCAAGGAGGGAGACCCCTCCGCCCATGAAGGGGATACTGGATCCGCCGATACAACGCCGACCACCAAGCCCACGCAGCAGCAGAACCAGCCCACTCAGCAGACCGCTCCTCCGGCCCAGACGGAGCCGGAAAAAACCACCACGCCCACCAAGGCAGAACTGGAGAGCCAGGCGAAAACTGCGGCGGCGGAGGGCCGGTACAGCAATGCGGCAGACCTCTACCGGCAGATGAAGGAACTGGGCTATATTTCCGGCAGCAAACTGGCCATCTGCCTGACAGAAGTGGCTGGAGATGCGGAGTCCGAATGGTACGATACTGCCTATGGAGACAACGGCTCCCCCCTGATCAAGACGGCCTATGACCTCTATGTAGAGGCGGCCGACATGGGCAACAAGGAGGCCATGGCTGCTGTGGCCTACTGCTACGACTATGGACACTATGTCAATCAGGACAGCGGAAAGGCCTGCCAGTGGTGGACCAAGCTGGCCAACACCGGGGACGGTCCGGCCTGCTATTTTGTAGCTCAGTACTACGCAGACGGCAATGGTGTTCCACAGAATACCCAGACGGCTATCGAATGGCTCAACAAATGCTTGGAATATGGTGCCGGATATGTGGAAAGCGACGCCCAGGCCCTGCTCCTTGAACTGCAGGGCGGATGAGAAGAAACGGGAGGAAGGCCAATGGAATGCATCTGTCCCTATTGCATGCACCATTTGAAAGAGGATGGGAGCTGCCCCTGCTGTGGAAGTAAAGCAGCGGGGTATCGGCCCGCCAGCCACCATCTCCCGCCGGGCAGTATTTTGAAAGGCCGCTATGTGGTAGGCCGGGTGCTGGGAGAAGGTGGGTTCGGCATCACCTACTTGGGAATGGACGCCGATCTGGAGCGGCGGGTGGCGGTGAAGGAGTATTTCCCTACCTGTCTGGTCAGCCGTGAGACCTCCCTCTCCCTCAGCGTCACCTGTTATACCCAGAACTACCAGGATGCCTATGAGAAGGGGCGGTCCCAGTTTCTCAAAGAGGCCCGGACCATGGCTAGGTTGGAAAACATCCCTGGGATCGTCCAGGTACTGGACCATTTCCAGGATAATAACACGGCCTATATCGTGATGGAGTTTCTGGAGGGAGAAACGCTGAAGGACCGCACCGCCCGGTTGGGGCGGATCCCATCGGGCGAGCTGCTGGAGCTGCTGCGCCCGGTCATGGGGGCCATGGAGGCCATGCACCAGGCGGGGATCATTCACCGGGACATCAGTCCCGACAATCTGATGTGCCTTCCCAGCGGCAAGGTAAAGTTGATGGACTTCGGCTGTGCCAAGGAGATCCAGGGGCAGCCTACCCAGACCGTGACGCTCAAGCACGGCTTTGCCCCCAGAGAGCAGTATGTGGGCCGGGATCAGGGGCCGTGGACCGATGTGTACGCCCTGTGCGCCACAATTTACTACTGTCTGACTGGCAAGGTCCCGCCCCGGTCGGTGGAGCGACAGGACGGCGATGAGGACTCCCTGGTGCCGCCTATCCAGTTGGGTGCGGAGCTGACAGAGCGGCAGGAACGGGCGCTGAAAAAAGGCCTTGCAGTTCGGGCGCAAAACCGCTGGCAGAGCATGGCTCAGCTGTACGGGGCGCTGTATGGCGTCACGCTGGAGGGACAGCCCTGGCACGAGCGTGAGGAACCGTCTGAGGCTGTGGGGCATACGGAATTTTTTCATCAGCAAAAAGAGAAAACGGATTCGGACGCCGGTGCTGCCGGAGAAGAAGCCTCTGAAAATGACCGGTGGTATGGCAGAAAATTCTCCAGCAGGATGATCGCTGCGACGGCGGCGTTGGTCTGTGCGGGGATTACTTTGGCGGTGGCTCTGCCTTTGATGGGAAACTGGGGAGATGCTGTGCCAATAGAAACTGAGCAGCAGGGGGCCAATCAAGTCCTTTCACAGACCGCAGGACAGACGGACACGCCGGAAGAGGTCCCGGAGGATAGTTTGGCGATGCCGCAGCAGGAAGAGGTCCTTTCTGATGCGGCGGAACCTTCTGGATCAGAACCGACTCAGCCGGAACAGAATGCCCCGCCGCCGGCATCAAATAATCAGACGAGGCCACAGGAGCCTGAGCCTGCAAAGCCTCCTCAACAGACCGCACCTAAGCCAGCCGCTCAGCCGACGCAGGCAGAACTCACGGCCCAGGCGGAGGGCTATGCCGCTAACGGTCAGTATACCCAGGCCGCCGATATATACCGTCAGATGAACACGCTGGGCTATCTCTCTGGAGGAGAGCTGGGGGAACAACTGTGTAGCTTGGGCAATGACGCCCAGGAGGACAGCGAATATGAGATAGCCGCCCAGCTCTACCAGCAGGCTGCAGATATGGGCAACGCACTGGGCAAGCGGCTGTTGTCCGTCTGCTACGAGTTCGGCACTGGGGTATCCCAGAGCCATGAGAAGGCATTTCAGCTGAATCTGGAGCTGGCCCAGGAAAATTACGGGGCCTCGGTGTACTATGATGTGGCTGCGGCCTATACGGATGGAGTGGGCACGGCCCGGGATCCAGAGCAGGCCATCTATTGGTGGAACCGGTATCTGGACACCGACGATCCCAAAGACAGTACCCGTGCAAAGATCCAGGATAAAATTGCCGCGCTGGAAGCCGAGCGTTAAAAACTCGGGCGGGGAAACCCTCCCCGCCCGTTTGGCTTATTCAAGAACCAGCACAAAGGCCTGCGCGCCTCCGGCCAGAACCAGGGACTGTCCCGTCAGAAGGGGCGAGGGGCAGTCCGGCGAAAGGCTGGCCCCCCCTGCGGCGGTGCCATAGCGTGAGTGGAGATCCGTGATGAGTACAGTTCCCCACACCAACTCTACCCGGCAGTGGAGGCGACTCACGCCCCGGGTATCCGGCGGGAAGATCAGCTGGCACAGATCCGGCTGCCGCCCAAGAGTGACAGGCGGGGCCAAGGGAAGCATTTTTCCGGTGAACACCCCCGCAGTTCCCCAGAGGCACAAGCCGGGCCGGACTCGGGCGTTCACCTCTTCCTCCGCCTCCCCCAGAGCAGCCAAAAGAGCGCCTCTGTCCGGGAAGCGGCGGGAAGGCTCCAGCCGGAGCCCCCGGTCCAGCAGGCGGAAGAGGGCCTCTTCTCCGGCAGGACAGGCTTCCACGGCCAAAGCCCGGAGGGCGGCGCGGCGGTCTGCCGGGCCTGTCCTTTCCGGCAGTTCCTTTCCAGACAGCAGGCGGACCAGCAGCGCACACAGCCGGTAGACGGCCCCCGTCTCCTCAGACAAGGAAGTCCTCCGCAGTTGTTCCTCCGGGGGCTGGGGCAGCGGGAAATAGTCCCGGAGGCTCCCAGCAGGTAATGCAGCCAGCGCAGCTGTCAAAGGAGCGGCTTGCCACAGGGGGAGCGCATTCCCCTCCGAGGCGGACAGGAGCAGAGCACGCATCTCGTCGGGGTATGTGGTTTTGGGAAACACAGCGCCACCTCCCTGGGGATTTTCAGTATACGGTAATAGATTCAGTATACGGTATCGGGGTCAAAAGGACAAGTCATTTGGGGGAAACGGAGGAAGACGCCATGCGCATCGAGCTTACCGAGCGATCAGGCCTGGAGGTGAACCGGCTGTCAGCGGCGGATATGACGCCCGCCATGGCGGCCCAGTATCTGGCGGGAAAGATCCGGCTGAGAGACTTTTGGGACACCCTGCGGAGCCTGTATCCCGCCGGTGATCTGAGAGACCGGGTGTCGAAGGCCCTGTGCCAGCCGGGAGATGATCCCAAATCGGTGGCCCGGCGGGTCCGCAACTGGGAGCAGGGAAAAAACGCGCCCACCGACCGGGAGGACCTGTTCCGCATGGCCTTCGGCCTGGAATTGGATGAGGAACAAACCTCCGTTTTGTTGGGAATGTGTACGGATTATGGAATCCACTACCGAAACGGCAGAGAGCTGACCTACGCCTACTGCCTGCGGAAGGGGACCTCTTATCGCAAAGCCGTCAGCCTTTACCATTCCCTGCCTGATCCGGAGCGGCATCCGACCAGAGAGCGGCGGGGGATGGAGGATACCCGGCAGATGGTGTCCATCTTCTCCAATGTTCGGGACGACGGGGAATTTTCCCGGCTGTACGAGTCCTATCTGGGCGCCTTTGGCACCCTCCACCAGCGGGCCTGGGACTATTTCGACCGATATTTTCAGACGCTTTTGTCTCCAGGTGCGGGGGAGGAACGCTACTCTATCCAGCGGGCCATGGACACCTATCTGACCCTCCATATGCCCTCCGGAAGCCGCCGCCGGGATCTGACCTTGATCCAGCGGATGCTGAAGCAGGGCTGGCCCAATGCCACCAAGCTGAAAAACATCTGCGCCCGAAGAGAAGATGTGCCAAGAAAGCTGCTGCTGTTGCTGTACCTGGTGACGGAGAATGTGGTGGACGGCAGCTATGACGAACTGGATGAGGACTATCTTTCGCCCGAGGAGCTGTTTGAGGAACACTGGTGGCGGGTAAATCTGATGCTGCAGGACTGCGGTATGCCCACTTTGGATCCCCGGAACGCCTATGACTGGCTGGTGCTCTACTCCCTCAACAGCGCCTCGCGGCAGGATGAAGCTATGGGAGAGCGGATGGAGGCGGTGCTGGCCGTTTTGTTTCCCGAAGAGGGAGGGGAAACCATCTGAACCGAGACTACGTCAACCATGATATGGTTGATACAGACAGGCAATGTATTCCCGCGGTACAAGGCAAAGGAGGTCCGGATTATGACACATCAGATTCTGTGCGGCGGTACGGAGAAGGTTGCTGTACTCGCCCACTATGAAGCGGCAGAAGATACACAAGATCCCGGTGCTGACGTATCTTTAACAACGCCTGACGGCGAAGAAACTGTCTCCGCCGATGCCGGAGAGATGGAATCCGGAGAGGTGGAAACAGCACAGCCGGAAGTCGGCGCGGCATCTCCCCAGGAGGTGGCAGACCAGACGGAGAACGACAAGGATGAAGATGGAGAGGCGGTGCAGGAGCAGCCCTCGGCCGCCCCTCAAAAGCCTGCCGAAACCGACACCCCCTCTCTGCAGGACGGAGGTCATCAGGAGGATCAGGAGTCTCTGCCTAGAGAGGAGCCTCTGCCTGGGAAGGTTGGATTCTCCGAGGAAGAGACAGCGGCGGGACAGGAAGGTCGGATTTTATTTTCAGAAACCCAGGTGGTAACGCCTTCCGCTGCATCATCCGGTGCCGACGCTCTGCTGCCCTTTTCCTTCGGCGTGCTCGTGACCTTGGGAATAGCAGCGCTTTTGCTGTGGATGCGGCACAGATATTCTGGTGGGATCCCCCGGCGGATGCCCGGTGGCCGTAGACTCCTCACCGCCAGCGTCCACGAGTTGGGAGCCCGTAACGAACAGCAGGATGCGTTCTGTATTACCGGCCTGGAGACGCCGGAGAGCGGCGTGCTGGCGGCGGTAGCGGATGGTATGGGTGGTCTGGTGGACAGCGGTCAGGTGAGCCGGAGCCTTATCGACGCGCTTGGAGGAAGTTTCGCACCAAGTGATGAGATGCCTCCCGCCAGACATCTCCAGCTTCTATTCCGGCAAGCGCTGGAGCAGGTGGAGAATCTGCGGAAGGGACAGACGGCTCAGAGCGGCTCTACCCTGGTGATGGGGCTGATTCAGGGAGACGCTCTCTCCTGGCTCAGTGTGGGGGACAGCCGGATCTATCTGTGGCGCAGCGGCGGACTGATCCAGCTCAACCGGGACCATGACTTTTCCCACGATTTGACCCTGCTGGCCCTTCAGGGAGACATGACCCTGCAGGAGGCGGACCAGGATCCGCGCCGGGAAAATCTGACCAGCTTTATCGGGAGAGGCTTTCCGCGAAAGGTGGAGTGGAACCCGGAGCCAGTATCCCTCTGTTCCGGGGATAAGGTGGTGCTTATGAGTGACGGCGTCTATCGGGCGTTGTCCCAGGAGGAAATGGCCAGGTGTCTGCAAGGTGGTGCATCCGGAGCGGCCCGTGCCCTGCGGGCTACGGTGACAAAAAAGGCTCTGCCTCAGCAGGATAATTTTACCGCAGTCATTTTGGAAAAAGTATGAGTGGATCTCATTCAGATTGCAGAGACGGCTCAAGCAATGTTCCAGCACAATCATGATATTGTGCCAATAGGCGGCACAGGATGACACTACCGGTATTAAGATGGTAATTCGACGCAGGTACCAACTGCAAGCGATACTTATAATGATCTCTTGTTGAAAAAAGCGGGAGTCGGAAGATGTTTCCGATCCCGCTTTTTCTATGCACCGTACTTCTAAAAACAGTGGCCCCTTATGTCTTTGTTAACAGTGTACTAAAATCATCCTAAAAATGGAGGAGGGGCACCATAAGAGCCCCTCCTCCACTCTGTTCCGACCGCTTCTTTGCCTATCGCGTGTGAAAAACTGCTATGCCTGACTTGATTTCCAATTGCTCTTTGGGCAAACCTTACTTTTTCAGGAGCCGCTTCAGGGCAACGGCATCCAGCAAATTCACCGTCACGAACTTCCCGCGATAAAATACCGCCCAGTTATTGAACACACAGGGCAGAGACTTGGCTTTTTCCAGGGTATCCACTGGAATGAGGGTATAGGGTGCCTTCAGTTCTTGACAGGTCTTGCGCACCAGCTCCACGCTCTGCTGGATGTAAGGACACTGGGAACTGTAATAAATGGTCAGCTCCTGATGTTCTATCTCCAGCCGTTTGGCACTCTCCGCAAAGTGCGGCTTCGTTCCATCAAAGGAGAGGGCCAGCAGCCGGTAGCCGTCCGAGGTGGTGTCCGCCGTTTCAAATCTATACTTTTCTGCAAAGGCCTGGTCCGAGAGCCAGGCCTTTTGCTTTTCTGCCCCCAGCATACACACGCCGGACTTTCCCTTGGCCCTGGCGTCGGCCAGGCAGTACTCCATCAGCTGCCTGCCGTAGCCCTTGCCCTTGAACTCCCCATTGACCCACAGACAGTAGATATAGAGGAAGTTATCCCCTTCCACCGGCACCCAGGCAGTCTCCAACGGGGCGTACTCGATGAACACCACACCCTTGGCGTCCAGCTTGCGGAACACATGACCTTCCCGGAGCCGCTCCTGGAGCCAGGCCCGCTTAGCCTCCACGCCGGGGTGGAGTTTCTTGCTGCGGATGATGCAGCACAGGTGCTCCCCATCCAGATTTTCTTCCGTCAGATTGAGAAATCGGTCCTCCATGTCCTGTACCTCCCGGAAAGACTGACTTCACGATACCATGCCTTCCGGGACAAGACAATCCCGGATCCCAAAGGCAAAAGTTTTATTGCCAAAGCAAACATGACAAACAGCTGTCGCATTCCTGTGCTATAATGCAGACAGAATCAGGAAAGGCAGTGGCTTCCTGAAGATGGAGCGGCAGCGGCGGCGGTATCTGGACGATTTGGGGAGAGAACTGCTGTGCCATCTCTGATCCATGTCTGAAATCACCACGAATCTCAAACTATGTCGTTCTCTTTCCTCCTCAAATCGTTTAGGATGGGATCGTCAGCAAAAGCTGAATCATTCTTTTGAGGAGATATTACTATGAACACAGATAAGATCTTTGCAGAAGCTATCGCCAATGAATATGCCCCCAAGGACACCTCCAAGGTGGTCGCCCTGCGGAAGCTGGACCGAAAGGCAAAGAGCCAGGCCAATATCTTCGCCTACTCCTTCGGCGTCGGGATGACCATGGTGCTGGGCCTGGGGATGTGCCTTTCCATGGGCGTGATCGGAGACGGCTCCCTGCTGATGACAGGCGGCGGGGTCCTGCTGGGTGTTCTGGGACTGGTGGGCGTGGGGGTGAACTACCCCATTTACAAAAAGCTTCTGCGCTCCGGCAAGGAGAAGTATGCCTTTGAGATCATCCAGCTCGCCCGGGAGATCAGCGAAGGGACGGAGTAAACAGAAAGGAGGGCGGCAGATGAACAAGTCTGAGAGCAAATACTTCAATACCGCCCTGCGGATGGATGAAGCCCTCATCGAACTGCTGGAGGAAAAGGAACTGGAATATATCACTGTCAAGGAGATCTGCCAGCGGGCCGGAGTCAACCGCTCCACCTTCTATCTGCACTATGAGACCGTCGCCGACCTGGTGAACGAGACGGCGAAGATGATCAACCAGCGGTTTCTCTCCTATTTTCCCCGGCAGAAAGAGGAGCTTCTGCGCTGCATGGACAGCCGGGAGCCGGGGGACTTGATCCTGGTCACCCAGGAATATCTGCTGCCCTATCTCCGCTTCATCCGGGACAACAAGAGAGTCTACCGGGCGGCGTTCCGAACCCCCGGCGGCATGCAGAATGACCAGCGGTACGAGGGTCTGAAACGGTATATCCTCCGCCCCATTCTGGCACGGTTTGCCATCCCGGAGGCCTACCAGCCCTACTATATCGCCTACTATGTGGAGGGCATCATGGCCATCGTCAAGGAATGGCTCCGGAAGGACCGCTCCGATGAGGTGGAGGCGGTGGCCCGCATCATCGAGGCCTGCGTGCGTCCGAAAGGCGGCTATGAAATGTGACGGCCGGATCGGACGGTTTCTCCGGGGCTGGCGGGAGGATTACATTTACCAGACCCTGATAAGCGCCGCGGCGTCCTTCGGCTGCACGGCGCTCTTTGCCCTGTACAACGGATACCTGGGCCTTGGGCACAGGTCGGTGTGGCACGGCAGCATCTGTGTCTTTTACCTCCTGCTCATGGCCATTCGGGGCATGGTCCTTCTCACGGAAAAGCGCGGCCAGGCATGGGGTGAATTTGAGCGGGACCGCTGCCGCCGCCGGGCCTTCCTCGTCAGTTCCCTTTTTCTGCTGGCACTGGATCTGGCGCTGATGCTGCCCATCGCCATGATGGTGGTGCTGGACAAGCCCGTGACCATGGGACTGATCCCGGCCATCGCCATGGCTGCCTATACTGCCTGGAAGATCACCATGGCCTCTCTTCACATCAACTGGCAGCGGCGCAGGGCCAGCGGAAATATTCTCGTTGCGGAACTGCGGACGGTCAACCTGATCGACGCGCTGGTTGCCATCCTGACGCTGCAAAACACCCTGATCATGGTCAAGCGGACGGATGCCGGCGAGAACAGCATGCTCCCGGTGTCTGCCGCCTCCAGCGCCGTGATCTATGTGGTGATCGTGGTCATCACCTTTCGGATGCTGTACTGGGGGCTGAGGCAAATAGATCGGCAG
>CALWYG010000015.1 GCA_944385695.1 uncultured Oscillospiraceae bacterium
CGTCACCAAGCAGGAAAACAGCGTCAGCTTTGACGTGAACTGGGGAACGCCCCTGCACGAGAGCTTTGATGCCGAAGCGGTTGCCGATTTTATGGACGAGCTCAACGGCCTGCTGGCACAAAGTAAGCTTCTGGTGACCACAGACACCGCTTTGGAGGGCATAGATCCAGACAATCCCCAGGATAACCTGTGGTGGCTTCAGGACGAGACGCAGTGCGGCGGCTATCTCTATGATGAGAGCCTGAGCCTGCGGGAAAACCTGCTGGCCTACGGGGAACTGATCGGGGAGTAGCAAGGGCTTTGCCCATACCCGGGACAACCAGAATCAAGCGCCCCCCGGCACAGGCGGGGGGCGCTGTTTTTCTTGACTTTCTCGATATTCGAGATATAATGAAATTAAGAAACTCGATCATCGAGAAAGGAGCGGCCGGGATGCCCAGAGAGAAGTTTCAAACCCTCACCCAGCAGATGTTTTATATCCTGCTCTGCCTTTGTGAGGAGCGCCGGGGGATGGACATTCTGGAGCTGGTGCGGACTATGACCGGAGGGCGGGTGGCCATTGGCTCCGGTACTCTCTATGACCTTCTGGAGCAGTTCACCACGGAAGGGATGATCCGGGAGACCAAAGCGGAGGGCCGCCGCCGCAGCTATATCATCACGGAGAAGGGACGGACAATGCTGGCGGGGGAGTACCGGCGCCTGCGGGAGCAAACCGCCGACTATGAGCGGCTGTTGGGAAAGGAGGCAGAGAAATGAGCAACGTCAAGCGCTGTTTTGCCAATTTTTCACCCTTTGATCAGAGCACCATTGAAACGAAGCTGGAGGAGATGGCGGCAAAGGGCTGGATGATCCAAAAGCTGGGCAATCTCTTCTGGACGTATGAGCGGATGGAGCCTCAAAAACTTCACTTTGCCGTTACCTATTTCCCCGATGCCTCGGAATTTGACCCAAAGCCCAGCGAGGGACAGCTGACCCGGGAGGAGTTTTGTGCCCAGGACGGGTGGCACCTGGCGGTTCGCTGGGGAGCCATGCAGATCTTTTATACCTCGCAGGAAAACCCGGTGCCCATCGACACCGACGTGGTGACCCAGGTGGAAACCATCTGCCGCACCATGAAAAAAACCATGGTGTCAAACCAGCTTGTGTCCTTGGCCTTTTCGATTTTTTACCTGGCATTTCAACTGTGGGATCTGTGGCATGATCCGGTGGATTATCTGTCCAGTAGCAACAAGCTCATGTCTCTTCCCATGTGGATTCTGCTGCTCATCCTAGAGGCCTATGAGCTATGGTCCTGTTTGCGCTGGTGCCGCAGGGCAAAAAAAGCGGCCCAGGATGGGGTATTCCTCCCGGTACGAATCCGCCAAAGGCTTAGCTGGTTTGTGCTGGCCGTTGCAGCACTGTTTTTGCTGCTGTCCATGGGAGAGTCCGCCTTTTCTGCCTCTGCCGTGGCATTCGGCGTGGTTATGACGTTTATCGGCATGGCAGTGGGAAACGGGCTGAGCCGTTGGCTGAAGGAGCAGGGGGCCTCCCGGCGGGTCAATATGGTCGTCAGCTCGCTTGGAGTCCTGGTGGTAGTGATTCTGTGCTTTGCAGGGATGATCGCTCTGATGATCGGAAACCGGTTCCCATTTTTCCCGGGCAGTACCCCGGTGAGCACCTATGAGTGGAACGGGCGCACCTATGACATCTATGATGACCCTCTGCCTTTGGAGCTGGAGGATCTGGTGGAGGTGGATGCCCAGTGGTCCAAGAAAGCGGAACTTCAGGAGAGCGTGCTTCTTGCCTATGGAGAATATACCCAGCGCCCCCTCTATTCCGAGGAGGTGGACTACCAAATCCGGTATGACATCACCGACGTAAAAGTCCCTGCCCTCTATCCGTTTATTAAAAAGAGCCTGGTCAACGCCCGGCAGGACCAGGTGCAAGGGGACTTTGTGTTTGTGGACCACTTTGAGCCCACAGACCCAGTGCCCTGGGGAGCACAGGAGGCCTACCAGCTCCTGGGAAACGATGGCTTGATGGACACCTATTTGATCTGCTGGGAAACCCGCATTGTGGAGATCAAATTTTACTGGACGCCCACCGCCGAGCAAATCGCACGGGCGGCTGACATCCTGCACAGCTGACAATATGGACAGACGAAGGGGAGCCCCGTGGGGGCCCCCCCTTTTTCATGGAAACAAAGAAGGAGAAAGATCTGTTCAGAAAAACATATAAACTACATTTGTATAATATCTTGACAAGTGTAGGATAAGGCGATATGATAGCTCCACCCAAATAAGGAGGGACCGAGATGGAAATTCAAAAGGAGAACCACCTGGACCTGCGTCAGCGCAAGACGCGCAAGCTGTTGGTGGAGGCGCTGGCCCAGCTTCTGGTGGAGCGGCCCTATCAGGAGGTGTCGGTGGTAGACATCTGCCGCCGGGCCATGGTGCACCGCACCACCTTCTATGCCCACTTCAACGATAAGCAGGAGCTGCTGCGCTATTTGCTGGAGGGACTGGAGCGGGAGTGTGCCGATACCTGCCTGCCCCAGGACCCGGAGCGCAGCCCCCGGGAGTATTTGCTCACCGCCGGGCGCAACGTGTTTCAATTTTTTGCCCAGCGCCGGGAGCTGTACCGGGCCTGCCTCGACAGCGGGGCGGATGCACAGGCACATACTCTGGAGGAGTGCGCCGCGGGGGAGCTGTGCCGTCTGCTGTCTGAGCCGCGCTTCCGGGCGGTCTCTCCCCAGGTGGACCCCCAGGTAGCGGCCCATTTCTACACGGGAGCTATGCTGTCGCTGATTCGCTGGTGGCTGTCCAGCGACGATCCCCTCCCCATTGATTACCTTCTGTCCAATTTGGAGCAATTCATTCCCATCCAGTGAGGCGTTCTTATGCAGGAAAAACGTACGGAAAGTCCCATGACCAAGGTGGCCCGGTTTATCGTCGATAAACGCAAGGCCTTTTACTTGGTTTTTATCGCTGCGTTCCTCTTCTGCGCGGCGTCCATCAACAAGGTGCAGGTGAACAACGACATTACCTCCTACCTTCCCGCCCAGACGGAGACCCGCCGGGGCCTGACCATCATGGACGAAGAGTTCATCACGTTGGGTACCGCCAATGTGATGGTGGCCAATGTGACCTATGAGACCGCTCAGAATCTGGCCTGGACGCTGGAGGAGATTCCGGGAGTGTCTGAGGTGGCCTTCGACGACACAACCGAGCATTACAAAGACGCCAGCGCTCTGTTCACCATTTCCTTTGACGGGGAGCAGACCGATCCGGCCACCGTGGAGGCTATGAATGAGGTGCTCTCCGCCTTGGAGGGTTACGATGTCTACCCCTCCACTCAGATCGGTCGGGACGAGTCTGCCACCCTTCAGCAGGAGATGACGGTAATCCTGGCCATTGCGGCGGTGGTCATTGTGGTGGTGCTGCTGTTTACGTCCAAAAGTTATATGGAGGTGCCCGTTTATCTTATCGTCTTTGCCGCGGCGGCGGTGCTGAATATGGGTACCAATTTCATCTTCGGCACCATCTCCTTTATTACCAACTCCATCGCCGTGGTCCTCCAGCTGGCCCTGGCCATCGACTATGCCATCATTTTCTGTCACCGCTACATGGAGGAACGAGATAACGGCCTCAGCCCCCGGGAGGCGGACATCGCCGCTTTGAGTAAGGCCATTGTGGAGATCTCCTCCTCCAGCCTGACCACCATCTCCGGACTAGTGGCGCTTATGCTTATGCAGCTGCGCATCGGTTTTGACATGGGTATTGTTTTGTCCAAGGGCATCGTGTGCAGCATGCTGTGTGTCTTTTTGCTCATGCCGGGGCTCCTTATGCTCTTCAGCGGTCCCATCGACCGCACCCGCCACCGCAATCTGGTGCCCAAGATCAACTTCTGGGGCAAGGCCATTGTCCGTCTGCGCTATGTTCTGCCTCCCATCTTTCTGGTGGTGGTAGTGGCTGGGGCGGTGCTCTCCTCCCAGTGCGACTATGTATTTGACACCAACGACACCGATTTTGACAACAAGCCGGACTGGCGGATTGCAGACGAAAAGGTGGCCGACACCTTTGGCTCCAAGAATACCATTGCCGTGCTGGTGCCCCGTGGAGACTACAACAAGGAGAAGTACATTCTGGAGCGGGTGTCTCAGCTGCCCCAGGTGACCCAGGCCACCGGCCTTGCCAATATTGAGGTGGAGGATGGGCGGATGCTCACCGACGAGATGAACCCCCGGCAGTTCTCTGAACTGGCCGGTGTGGACATCGAGCTGTGCCGCCTGCTGTACCAGGCCTACGGACTGAGTGTGGAGGAATATGGAGCCATCTTTCAAGACCCGGACGACTACGCTGTCCCCCTCATTGATGTCTTTGAGTTCCTGCTGGAGCAGAAGGACAAGGGGGTGGTCAGCCTTACCGGGGAGCAGGAGGACAAGGTGGATGATCTCCAGGAGCAGCTGGACGTGGGCCTGGAGCAGCTGCGGGGCGAGAACTGGTCCAGACTTGTCTTTATTGCAGACGTGCCCACCGAGGGAGAGGAGACCTACGCTCTGCTGGATCAGATCCGCGCCATTGCCCAGGAGTATTACGGAGAAGATGTGATCCTGGTGGGCAACTCCACCAACGCCTTTGATCTGGCCAGCTCCTTCTCGGGGGACAACCTGAAAATCAGCATCCTGACCGCCCTGTTTGTCATGATTATATTGCTCTTTACATTCAAATCGGCGGGCCTTCCCATTCTGCTGGTGCTCACCATTCAGGGCTCGATCTGGATCAACTTCTCAGTGCCGGTGCTCACCCACACAAACCTCTTCTTCCTGAGTTACCTGGTGGTCAGCTCCATCCAGATGGGGGCCACCATCGACTATGCCATCGTCATCACCAACCGCTATATGGAATTGAAAACAATGTTGGAGCGCAGACAGGCGGCTGTGGAAGCCCTGAGCCAGAGCTTTCCCACCATTCTGACTTCGGGTACCATCATGGCAGTGGCGGGCTTTCTCATCGGCGGCATCTCCACGGATGCCACCATCGGCTCGGTGGGCCAGACCCTGGGACGAGGGACCGTCACCTCCATCATCCTGGTTATGACTGTGCTGCCCCAGCTGCTCATGTTGGGTGATGCCCTCATTGAGCGCACCGCCATCACCCTCAACCGGGACCGGAAACGGCGTTTCAACCAGGGCACCATGCGTCTGGATGGCCATATCCGGGGCCACGTGGCGGGCTTTGTGGACGGAGAGTTCAAGGGTGTGCTCCACGGCAGCGTGGACGCCCTCATTGAGAGCAAATATCAGGAACTGGACACTTCGGAACAGGAGGATCACCCATGAAACATATTCAGCGAGGAGCTGCCCTCCTGACGGCGCTGGCGCTTCTTTGTACGCTGACCCCGCCGGTAAAAGCGGCGGAAGAGACCATTACCATTGCCATGGAGCAGGAGTTTGCCGACTTTGCCAAAGCCTGCACTCGGGACACCTGGTCCCAGGGAGTGACCGTGGAGCTCACCGCCGATCTGGATTTAAGCAGCGCTTCCGCGGCGCAGGTTCCTATCTTTCAGGGAACCTTCCACGGCAACGGGCACACCATCTCGGGCCTTTCCGTTGAGAAAAAGGGGTCTAAAGTGGGACTGTTTCGCACCCTGACTCAGAGTGCGGTGGTGGAAGACCTTACAGTGGAGGGCTCGCTGGAGCCCCAGGGCTCCGCTGGTCAGACGGGACTGCTGGCCGGGGAGAACTATGGCACGGTCCGGGGCTGCACTGCCCGGGGCACTGTGTCCGCCCAGGAGGACGTAGGCGGTCTGGTGGGCCTCAACGGAGAAGAGGGCAGACTGCTACACTGCAATAATGTGGCTACTGTGTCCGGTGTGACCAACGCAGGAGGAATAGCCGGTCAAAATCTGGGCTGGATCGAGGGATGTACCAACCGCGGACCGGTCAATATCCAGGCGGATCAGGAGACCCCCACCAGCGTGGGGGGCGTGGCCGGATTGTCCCGGGGAACGATTCGCAGCTGTACCAATACCGGAGCCGTGGGCTATCAGCATGTGGGCTACAACATGGGGGGCATCGTGGGCCTGCAGTCGGGGGAGGTCTCCGGCTGCACCAATACCGGCCCGGTGAAGGGGCGCAAGGATGTGGGAGGAATTGTAGGCCAATTTGAGCCTTACACCAGCCTCACCTACGGCGAGTCTCCTTCTGAGCGTCTGACGGACAGCATGGGGGTGTTGTTTGACCGGCTGGAGGACTTTACCAACCAGTTCAACACCATGGCCGCCCAGGGCCTTGCGGATGCCCAGGCCGTCCAGAATTCCCTGTCTGCCGTTCAGGACCGGGTGCATGCCGCCGGGACGGAGGGAATGGAGGATTTTCGGTCCATGTCCGATTCCCTGTATCAATATACCACCGGCATCAGTGGGAGCCTGGACCAGCTGCGGGAGGACCTGGGCGACTTCAGCGATGAGGCGGAGGATGCCCTTCAGGATGCGCTGAATGAGTCGGATACGCTGCTGGACGCACTCAAAGAGCTGGCACGGCAGGGAGACAGCGGCCTGGGGCAGGCCATCCATGCGCTGGAGAGTACGATTTCCGCCATCCGAGCTCAGCTCCAGACCATTCAAGACCACCGTCAGGCCATGGCCCAGGAACTGGATGCCCTGAAACAATATCTGACGGATGTGGCGAAATTGATCCTTTCCGGCCAGTTTGAGCAGGCTTTGCAGCTGCCGTTCCCATCCCTGGACCCAGTGGGGCATTTTACCGCCATGACCCAGGCACTGAAGAACATTCCAGGGCTGGCAGCCAAGCTTCCAGGAGAATGGGCGGACATCTACGATCGGACCTCCCAGGCCCTGGGCCAGGCGGGACGGGACATGGACCGGGCGTTGGACAGACTGTATGGGGCGCTTACCGCCCTCAACGAGGCCGGCGGCACCTTTGCCGACGGTGCTCAGGATTCCCTGGAGAAAGTCAGCCGTGGATGCGATCAGATTCAAGCGCTGCTGAAGGACTATACGGATACCTTGGGGGATAAAGCCCAGTCAGCGGTGGATGATATTCGCCGCGAGCTCACCGCCATCCAGGACCGGATGGACGGCATGACCCAGGCGGCCAAACAGGACAACGATGCCCTTTACGCGACCAGCCAGGCTATCATGGACCAGATGGAGCAGGTGCGCCAGGCCATTTCCGGTCTTGGAAAGGAGCCGGAACTGACCGTCACCGACCTGACGGACGAGGAAGCTCAGGGACCGGGCCTTGTGATGGGCTGTACCGCCTCAGGTACAGTGGAAGGAGATTCCAATGTAGGCGGCATTGCCGGAACGGTGGCCACCGAGCTGGGGGACGACCCGGAGGAAACCTTTGATCTGGGAGATTGGAAGCTGATGAGCGACGTCTATGCTACCCTTCGGGCGCTGGTGCGCCAATGCCGATTTGATGGGGCAGTGACGGTAAAAAATGAGTGCGGCGGTGGGATTGCCGGACGGTGCGAGGCCGGGGTGATCCTGGACTGTACCGCCCGGGGAAGCGTAGAAACCGGCGGAGACTACTGCGGCGGCATTGCAGGACGGACCCGGGGCAAGGTCATCCGCTGCGCCGCCCTTACCGACCTGACCGGCCAGAGCTGGCTGGGAGGCGTGGCTGGTCTGGGACAGGATATTTCCCAGTGCCGGACCATGGTGCGTGCCGACAGCAACGGAGAATATCAGGGGGCCATCGCCGGGCAGGCGGAGGGTGCGCTCAGCGAGAATTGCTATCTTATGGAAGAACTGGCCGGACTGGATGGAGTAGACTATGCCGGTACCGCCCAGGGGCTGGATTTTGCAGCCTTTTCCCAACTGGAGGGGATTCCGTCCGATTTTCTTAGCTTTTCCTACCGCTTTGTGGTCAATGGTCAGACGATTGCGGAAATTCCCTTCTCCTATGGAGAGGACCTGGATGTGAGCCAGGTACCACAGGCACCGCAGCAGAATGGACAGTATGGCCAGTGGCCGCAGTTTCCAACCCAGGACCTGCGCCGCTCCATGGTGCTTGAGGCCCAATTTACTGTCCCCACTGCCACCCTGGCTGACCAGGACGGAGTAGCCCAGCTGCTGGTGGAGGGCACCTTTGCTCCGGAGGCCTCCTTGACCGTGGAGCAGGAGGGCCTGCCGGACTGGAAGGCGGAGGGCTATACGGCTCTGAATGCCTGGAGCTATGCGGTAACCGGCAGTCAGGCGGATACTGTTACCGTCCGCCTGCGGGCGGAGGGCGCGGAAAGCCCTGCGGCGGCGGTGTATCAGGACGGACAGTGGAAGCTGGCCGACAGCACCCTGGAAGGAAGCTACTTGGTTTTTTCCGCCCCGGCGCAAGGGCAGGTGCTGCTGCTGGATGGGGGAGCTCCCTTCCCCTGGATTGCGGTTGCAGCAGCAGGCGGCCTCGCTGCGGTTCTGGGCGCATGGAGGATCGTCAAGAAAAAAGGAATAAAAGCGGGGCAGACACAAGAGAAGACAACGGCCGATGTGTGACGTTGCTTGTTCAAGTTCCAAAAGAGTACAGAAAAAGGAGGCACAGCGTTTGCTGTGCCTCCTTTTGGATTGCAGGTTGATCCGGCTGAATCAGGTTCCAAGATAGGCCTTCTTCACGGCCTCGTTGGAGAGCAGTTCACGGCCGGTGCCGGAAAGGGTAATGCGGCCGGTTTCCAGTACGTAGCCGATATCGGCAATTTTCAGGGCCATATTGGCGTTCTGCTCGATGAGCAAAACCGTAACGCCCTGTTTGTTGATCTCCTTGATGATCTCGAAGATCCCCTTCACCACGATGGGGGCCAGACCCAGGGAGGGCTCATCCATCATGATGATTTTGGGGCGGGACATGAGGGCCCGGCCCACGGCCAGCATCTGCTGCTCGCCGCCGGACAGAGTACCAGCCGCCTGCCAGGAGCGCTCCTTCAGCCGGGGGAACAGCTCATAGACCCAGTTGAGGTCATCGGTGAGATCATCCTTGCGCAGGTATGCGCCGATTTTCAGGTTCTCCAGCACGGTAAGATCGGGAAAAACCCGCCGTCCCTCAGGAACCAGGGTGATTCCCTTGGATACGATCCGGTCGGGGGAAAGGCCGGTGATGTCCTCTCCCTGGAGGTGGATGCGTCCGTGGGCGGGCTTGACCAGTCCGGCAATGGTGCGCAGGGTGGTGGACTTACCCGCGCCGTTGGCGCCGATGAGGGTGATAATCTTCCGCTCGGGTACCTCAAAAGTGATCCCCTTGACGGCTTCGATGCCGCCGTAGCTGACCTTCAGTTCATCAATCTTCAGCATCGTCTGCCACCCCCAAATATGCCTCGATGACACGAGGATTGTTCTGTACCTCTTCCGGGCTGCCCTGGGCAATGAGCTTGCCGAAGTCCAGGACGTAGATTCGGTCGGAGATCTGCATAACCAGATCCATGTGGTGCTCGATCATCAGGACGGTGAGGTTATATTCATCCCGGATCTGTTTGATAAAGTCGGTGAGCTCCTGGGTCTCCTGGGGGTTCATGCCCGCCGCCGGCTCATCCAGAAGCAGCAGCTTGGGAGAAGTGGCCAGGGCGCGGGCGATTTCCAGGTGGCGCTGCAGGCCATAGGGGAGGGAACCGGCGATTTCATCCTTCAAATGGAGCAGGTTCTGCTCCTCCAGCAGGGCCAGGGATTCCTCCCGCATCCGCTTTTCTTCCGCGGCGTTGAGACGGAAGGTAGCGGAAAAGACGTTCTGCTTGGCACGCATGTGCTTGCCAATGAGCACGTTTTCCAGCACGGTCAGCTTGGAGAACAGGCGGATATTTTGGAAGGTCCGGGCGATGCCCAGCTGAGTGATTTTGTCGGGGGAGGGGTTAAGAACCTTATCGCTATAAGCGTAGGGGTCCAGAAGCTTGCGCTCGTTCTGTTCCGCCTCGGAGCCGCCGGACAGGTGGGCGGTATACAGCTCTGCATTGCTGCCGCCATAGCTTTTTGCCATCTTCCCCTGGGGGTGGTTGCGCACCATGGGCTCTCCGCAGAAGGAAACCAGACCGTTGGTGGGCTCGTAAACGCCGGTGATGCAGTTGAAGGCGGTGGTCTTACCGGCGCCGTTGGGGCCGATGAGGGCCACGATTTCCCCCTTGTTTACCTCCAGGGACAGATCATTGACGGCCACCACGCCGCCAAACTGCATGGTGATGTGTTCCAGGCGAAGGACGTTTTCCAAACTCATTTCGCCCCCTCCTTTCCAATGGCCGCTTTGCGGCGGAAGAGATCGGTAAACTCCTTATCGCCCATAATGCCCTGGCGGAAGAAGAGCACCACAATCATGATGACAACGGAGAAGACCACCATACGGAAGCCGGTTCCCATCAGAGGAACTTTGAGAGAGCCGGTGATAATGAAGTATCCCAGCCAGCCCAGCAGAAGCACAGCGACAATCCAGGTCAGTACTTCAGCCCACATTCGTCCGGGGCCCTTGCGCTCCCGGCGAATCAGGAAGAAGGCACCTGCGATGACCACGGCGGTGAAAATGATGATGAAGGCGATGCGCTTGGGCTGCATAACAGAGGTAAACTCCATCTTATTGTCCAAGAAGCGCAGCCACCACTCGGAGCAGGCCACATACAGGAAGGTGGCAAGGCAGGAGCCGGAGATGGAGCCAATACCGCCGATGACCACGATGAGCAGGATCTCATAGGTCATGGTGGAGGTATAGACCTTAGCCTGGGCGTTGTTGGCGAACATGGCAAACAGAGCGCCGCCTACCCCGGCGAAGAAGGAGGAGATGCAGAAGGAGAGCATCTTGTGCCGGGGGAGGTTAATGCCCATGGCCTCAGCGGCAATCTCGTCCTCCCGGATGGCCTTGAAGGCACGGCCGTAGGAGGAGTTGATGAGCATCACGATCACAATAATGCACAAGGTGGCGATGAGCAGGGGGAAGAACGCGGAGAGGTAGAGGACCACCTTGCCGTCCGGGCCGGTGATATTGAAGTTATTAAAGGTGGGAATCTGGGTAATCATGTTGGCGCCGTTGGTCACGGGGCCCAGGGCCTGCCACTGGAAGATGGCGCGAAGAATTTCCGCAAAGCCCAGGGTGGCGATGGCCAGGTAGTCGCTCTTCAGACGCAGCACAGGCAGACCGATGAGCCAGGCAAACAGGGCGGCCACGCAGCCGGCCAGCAGGATGGCCAGAATTACGCCCAAAATGAGGCCCACGGGGGTGTCCAGCCCGCCGAAGAGGTCGGGCAGGGAGAACTTGATGGCAGAGCCGCCGAAGAGGTAGTAAACCTGGTCCTTGGCGGCCACAGGCACGGTGAGAATGGCGTAGGTGTACGCGCCCAGAAGCATAAAGCCCGCCTGGCCCAGAGAGAACAGGCCGGTAAAGCCGTTAAGCAGGTTCATGGATACCGCCACCAGGGAGGAGACCGCGCCTTTCTTCAAAACGACGAACAGCTGGCTGGTGGGGGCCAGAGTATTTTCCAGTACAATGACCAGAACCAGGAAGGCCACCGCAGCGGCCAGGCCGAGGAAAGCGCCCGTCCGGTCTTTTTTCTGTAATGTCATATGGGCACCTCCTTAGACCTTGTCGGTGGCCTTCTCACCGAACAGACCGGTGGGTTTGAAGACCAGAATGATGATGAGCAGGGCAAAGGTGAAGGCGTCCACGAAGGTGGTAGCTCCCTCAAAGGGCAGGATCTTGACAAAGTTCTCGCAGATGCCGATGAGGAACGCGCCGATCACCGCTCCGGGGATGGAGCCAATCCCCCCAAACACCGCCGCCACAAAGGCCTTGAGGCCGGGCATGGAACCCACCGTGGGCACCACGGAGGAGTAGGTGGTGAAGTAGAGCATGGAGCCCACTGCCGCCAGGGCAGAGCCGATGACGAAGGTGGTGGAGATGACGGAGTTGATTTTGATACCCATGAGCTGGCTGGTCTCAAAGTCCTTAGCCACCGCGCGCATGGCCATACCGATTTTGGTGTGGTTGATGAGCTGGGTGAGCAGGATCACCAGAGCCACTACCAGGAAGGGGGTCAGGATGACCACCCACTTGATGGAGGTTCCGGCCACGGTGATGGTGTCGGACAGGAAGGGAATCGAGGGGTAGATCATGGGCTGGCCGCCGGTGATGTAAGTGGCGGAGTTCTGAAGCAGATAGCTCACGCCGATGGCGGAGATCATCACCGACATACGAGGGGCGGTGCGCAGAGGCTTATAGGCCACTCGCTCAATGCAGAAGCCCAGCGCCACCGTCAGCACCAGCACCAGCAGGAGCGTAGCGGGGATGACCAGGGCGGGGGGAAGATAGGCGGCCAGGAAGGTGTTCAGGTAGATACCCAATAGGCCGGCCACCATGAACACGTCGCCGTGGGCGAAGTTAATCAGGCGCAGAATGCCGTATACCATGGTATAACCGATGGCAATCAGGGCGTACTGGCCGCCCACGGAGATGCCGACCACCAGGGTGGAGATAAAAAATTACATAGACTTTCCTCCCAATTTTCTATGTTTGGTTGGGACGCCGAGCCGTCTCACAAAGAGGAGGACCCCCCGCCGTTTGAGGC
>CALWYG010000016.1 GCA_944385695.1 uncultured Oscillospiraceae bacterium
TTTGCCTGGAAGGAGGCCTGCTTTGTGGAGACGCCCATTTACCACCTGGAAGGGGTGGTAAAGGCCAAGGAAGAAAATCTGGAAGATTTTGTAGGTCCTCTGGATTTAATCCTGCACCTTCTGAGCAAAAATAAGATGGAGATCAAAGACATCCAGATCTCTCTGCTCCTGGACCAGTATTTGGACTGGATGAACAAGCGCAAGGAGCTGGACCTGGAGGTGGCCAGTGAGTTTGTCACCATGGCCTCCCATCTGATCTATATTAAAACCAGAATGCTTCTGTCTATCCATGACGAAGAGGCTATGAGCGAGATGGAACAGCTCATTGCTACCCTGGAAGCACACCAGCGCAATGAGAATTATCTGAAGATCAAGGCGGTGGTCCCGGCCATGGACAGCCGCTTCCAAATCGGCCGGGACTACCTGACCAAGGTGCCGGAGGCCATCCAACCGGACAAGACCTACCGCTATGTTCACGACAAGGAGGACCTTCTCCGGGCCATGACCGCTGTACTCAGTCGCTCGGACCACAAGCTGCCGCCTCCGGTGGCGGCATTTCAGGGAATTGTGGGCCGGGAGCCCTACCCGGTGGCCGACAAGGCGGGGGAGATCCTGCAGCGGCTTGTCCGGTTTGGCGTGACCCGGTTCCGGGCCCTGTTCAAGGGCAATCGCAGCCGCTCAGAGGTTGTGGCCACATTTCTGGCAGTGCTGGAGCTGTGTAAGGCCCACCGCCTGCGCCTGGCCGGGACCGAGGAGGACTGTACCGTCACCTGTACCCAGGACGAGGGTATGGAAGAAGTTAAGTTTACCGCCGACAGCGAGTGAGGAGGCAGCCCATTGGAACTGAAAGAGTTGGAATCCGCCCTGGAAGGGGTGCTGTTTGCCGCCGGCGAGCCGGTGGCCGTGGAACGGCTGTGCCTGGGGCTGGAGGTAGACCGGCCCACCCTGGACGCAGTGGCCCAGCGCCTGATGGACAAATATAGCTATGACCGCCGGGGCATCCGACTTCTGAAGCTGGATACCAGCTATCAGCTGTGCTCCGCCCCGGAGTACGCTCCTTACATCCGGAAGACCCTGGAGAGCCGCAAACCTGCCCGCCTGTCCCAGCCTGCTCTGGAGGTGCTGGCGATCATCGCCTACTATCAGCCAGTGACCCGTGCCTATGTGGATCAGGTGCGTGGGGTGGACAGCTCCTATACCGTGGGGCTGCTGTTGGAGCGGGAACTGATTGAAGAGGCGGGGCGTCTTGCGGTTCCCGGCCGGCCTGTGCAGTTTCGCACTACCAAAAACTTTCTGCGCTCCTTTGGCCTATCCAGCCTGGAGGAGCTGCCTGAGCTGCCCAATTCCTCTCAGGAGGGCAGTCAGATGACGCTGGAACTGGAAAATAGTCTGGCCCGCCTGCGGCAGGCGGAGCAACAGGACGGGGAGGGACCGGAGGACCCGGTCGAAGCACCGTGACAGGCCTTTGGATCATAGCCGCTGTCCTGGCCGTGCTGTTCCTGGTGGGGCAAGTGCGGTTAGGCGTGGGAGGGGAATATTCCGCCCAGGGGACTGCGGCCTGGGTTCGACTGGGGCCCGTGCGGCTGAAGGTTTGGCCCCGTAAATCCTCCCCCCAAAAGCATGTCCGGAAGAAGACGCAGCCCCCGGAAAAGCCTCCCGCTCAGAAGTCCCAGGTCCCCGCCGGCGGAGCGCTGGACTATGCCCGAGAGCTGCTGCCCCTGGCGCTGGAGGCGGCGGGACAATTCCGAAAAAAGCTGCGGGTAGACCATCTGGAGCTGGTGCTGCGGGCAGGAGCTCACGACCCCGCCGACACAGCTATGGTATATGGTTATACCAACGCCGCCCTGGGGGGACTTTGGCTGCCCCTGACGGAGGCCTTCCATGTAAAGGACGGCAGGGCCAGGGTGGAACTGGATTTTGAATCGGAGCATACTACGCTATATGCCTCAGGGGCCATGTCGATCAAAGTGGGACAGGCTCTATGGCTGGGGCTTTATTTTGGCCTGAAAGGCCTATCCAAGCTGGCTGCCGTCAAGGGACGGCGGAGTACCAGAGAAAAGGAAAGAAAGGCGGTCTGATTTATGGAAAATCAGGAGAAGAAGAATCCCATCGGCCGGCTGATGCAGGATACCATGGAGCAGGTGCGGGCCATGGCCGACGCCGACGTGATCGTAGGTACCCCCATTCAGGCGGAGGGCGTCACCCTTATTCCCGTGTCCCGGATGTCCATCGGTGTGGGCGGCGGCGGCACGGAGTTTTCCACCAAAAAGCAGACCATGGGCGGCGACAACGCCTTTGGCGGCGGCAGTGCGGCCAGCGCCAAGCTGGAGCCGGTGGCCTTTCTTGTGATCCGGGACGGGAACGTCAAGCTGCTCCCCGTGGGCGGCGCTCCGGTGACTACCATGGACCGGGTGATTGAACTGGTGCCTGAAGTAGTGGACAAGGTGACGGATTTCATCCAGAATCAAAAGGAAAAAAAGGAATTTGAGGAATAACCGCTCCAACACCAACAATATTTCCCCGCCATAATCGGCCTATGACGCAGCATACTAAGCTTTACCGAGGAAGGAAGAGGTGAGCGTATGAAATTGCGTCTGGCTGGGGCGGTACTGGCCGTATTGTGTCTTTTGGGAAGCGTGCCTGGGGCAGGTGCGGTGAGCACCAGCGCCCAGGCCGCCATTTTGATGGACGCGGACAGCGGCCGTGTCCTCTATGGGCACAATGTCCATGACCGGAGGCTTATTGCCAGCACGACAAAGCTGATGACCGCCCTGGTGGCCCTGGAGTCGGGAGTGGAGCTTTCCCGGGAAATCACGGTAGACCCCGGGTGGGTCGGGGTGGAGGGCTCCTCCATTTATCTGCGCGAGGGCGAGACACTTACTTTGGAGACGCTCCTCTACGGTATGCTCCTGCGCTCGGGCAACGATGCTGCCCTGGCGGTGGCGGAGGTGTGTGCGGGCTCGGTAGAGAACTTTGCCGCACAGATGAACCAGAAGGCCCAAGCGCTGGGAATGGCGGACAGCCACTTTGTAAACCCTAACGGCCTCAATGATGAGGAACACTACTCCTCCGCTTATGACATGGCCCTGCTGGCCAGGGCCTGTTTGGAGAATGAGACGCTGCGGGAGATGGTCTCCACCAAATCCATTGCTCTGGAGGGGCGGAGCTTTACCAATCACAATAAGCTCCTGTGGCAGTATGAGGGGTGCATCGGCTTAAAAACCGGCTATACAGAAAAGGCGGGGCGTACCCTGGTGTCGGCAGCCCAGCGGGATGGGATGACGCTGATCTGCGTTACCCTGTCCGACCCCAATGACTGGGCAGATCATGCCGCGCTTTTCGACTGGGGCTTTTCCAACTACCACCTCCAGCGCGCTGCCGATGCAGGGGAACAAGTGGGATGGCTGCCTGTAGAAGGCAGCCTGGTTCCCGTGTGCCCGCTGATGACGGAGCAGGGCCTTGGGGCGGCCCTGAAGGAGGGAGAAGTGCTGGAGACAGAACTGATCCTGGACCGGGCGGCTCTTCCCGCCCCTGTGGCCGAGGGGGTGCAAGTGGGCCAG
>CALWYG010000017.1 GCA_944385695.1 uncultured Oscillospiraceae bacterium
GGCTGTTCCGGGGAGTGCGGGAGGATGTGGAGAAGCTGGCCCTGGCCTGTTATTTTGCCGAGGTGTGCGAGCTTCTGGCGGTGGAGGGGGAACCCTGTCCCCAGCTGCTGTCCCTGCTGCTCAACTGTCTGCACGGGCTAGATCAGATGCACAAGCCGCCGGAGCTGATAAAGACGGCCTTTGAGCTGAAAGCCATGTGCCTTGCCGGGTATGAGCCCCTGCTGGAGGGCTGTGCGGTGTGCGGCGCACCAGAGCCAGAGCAGCCCTGCTTCCATCTGAAGGAGGGAGTACTCCACTGTGCCCGCTGCCGGGATAAAGTAGGGGAGGGTATCTCCATGCCCCTTGGGGGCCGGGCGCTGAAGGCTATGGAGCATATTGCCTACGGCGACCCTAAAAGGCTGTTTTCCTTTGAGGTAAACAAGGAAGAGCTGCGTCAGCTGGCCGATTTGACAGAGGCCTATCTCCATACACAGGTGGAGCGGGGGTTTCATACATTGGATTTCTATAAGCAGTTGCGGGGGGCGGAGGAATTCCGTAGCACAAAAGTATAAAAAATCCCCGGCATCCTTAGGATGCCGGGGATTTTTCGTCTGTCGCCGTGCTTACTGCTGAGCCTCTACCTGGCCAAAGGTGTGGCCGTTGTAGGTCAGACAATTTTTGCACATCCGGTGAGGCAGCCGGTAAGCCCCGCACTTGGGGCAGGTCACGATACCGGGAGTTTCCAGCTTCCAAACGGAGCTGCGCCGCTTATCGCGCCGGGCCTTGGACACTTTTCTCTTAGGAACCGCCATGGTTGACACCTCCTTCGGTTTTCGTGCCAATCGAGGCACTTCGACTACTCACTCAGCATCTTTATCCAGCAGCTGCGCAAGGGCCGCCAATCGTGGATCTACGTCAGGTCTGCACCCGCAGGGGCCGAGGTTCAAATCGGCTCCGCACTTGGCGCACAGCCCTTTGCAGTCGTCTGAGCAAAGGTTTTTGGTATCCATCGCGAGCACAAAGGCTGTGGTGACCGCTTCGTCCAGGTCAAGCTCCGTGCCCTCCAGCAGAAGGATGTCGTCATTCTCTTCATCCTCCAGCTCCTGGGCCACCAGGCTGTCCAGAACCACTGCCTTTTCCCGGGAAAAGGCTTTCCCGCAGCGGTCACAGTGCAGCTCCAGAAGGGAACTTGCCGTCCCTTCCAGCACCAGAGCGCCGGCGTGGTTGGTCACGCTGCCCTCGGCCAGGACGGGGTGGGCGATGGGGTTGGACCCGTAAAAATCCAGCTGGGACAGATCCAGCTGAAATTGGAAGTCTTTCCGGGCGTCCGGAACATGGATAATATCGCGAAGATCCAGGCGCATGGTTGACCTCCCCGGGGCGTGCCCCCATACTCGCAGAATGGTACGGAGAGTATTATAAAGAAAAGTCTACCGATTGTCAAATACTTTTCACAAATTTATCCACGAAATTTATTGACAGGAGGGGGGCGGGTATGGTGAAATAGTTTGGATAACCGGAGCGAAGGGGCTGTGGAGAAACCATGAAGGAATTTGTCATTGGAAAAAACGATGCCGGGCAGCGGCTGGACCGCTGGCTGGCCAAAACATTGCCTGTGCTGCCCGCCCCTCTGGCCCAGAAATATATCCGTTTGAAGCGTGTGAAGGTGAACGGAAAGGGCTCTAAGCGGGATGTGCGCCTTAATGTAGGGGATGTGCTTCAGCTCTACATCAACGACGAATTTTTTGAAAAACCTACCCCGGAAAATGCCTTTCTCTCCCTCTATCAGCCTAAGCTGAACATTCTCTATGAGGATGAGCATATTATGCTCCTGGATAAGCGGCCCGGCATGGTGGTCCACCCGGACGGGAACGAGCGCATCAATACCCTGCTCACTCACATCCAGGCTTACCTCTACCAGAAGAAAGAGTGGTCTCCCTATTGGGAAAATTCCTTTGCCCCCGCGCTGTGCAACCGTATCGACCGGAACACCGGAGGTATTGTCATCGCCGCCAAAACTGCCGAAGGTTTGCGGATTATGCACCAGAAGATCAAGGACCGGGAGCTTAATAAATACTATCTCTGTGTGGTCAAGGGCAAAATGGAGCCCCGGGAGGGACAGCTGAAGGGCTATATTTTTAAGGATGAGGTAAAAAAGCAGGTCTATGTCCGCTCCCGGCCGGAACCGGGAGCCAAGACTGCCATTACGGTTTATAAGACTTTGGCGATGAAAAATGGCCTTTCACTGATGGAGTGCGACCTAATTACCGGCCGGACCCACCAGATCCGGGCCCAGTTTGCTGCTGCCGGCCATCCGTTGGTGGGAGATGGGAAGTACGGCAGCGAGCGGGACAACCGCAAGTATGGCCGCCACGGCCAGGCCCTCTACTCCTATAAACTTACCTTCCGCTTTACTACCGATGCAGGGCCTCTGGAGCACTTGAATGGCCGCACCTTCCAGGTGGAGGATGTGGACTTTGTGAAGGAGTATTTTGGTGAGGCGTTTTCACTGGAGGCGCAGGACTGAATGGAAGCGGGAAACGAGAACTTGGGTCTGGTCCACCTCTACCACGGGACGGGCAAGGGCAAGACCACCGCAGCCATGGGTCTGGCCCTGCGGGCTCTGGGACAGGGACTTCAGGTGACGGTGGTGCAGTTTTTAAAGGATGGATGCAGCGGGGAGCTGGAGCCATTAAAAAAGTTAGGGGCAAAGGTATATTCCGGTCCTGGGAGTATGAAATTTTCCTGGACACAGACGGAGCAGGAGCGCCGGGAGACCCGCGCTGCCCAGACCACCATGCTGGAAGCGGCGCTGGAAGAGCGCTGTGACCTGCTGGTATTGGATGAGGCTTGCGGAGCCTGTCGTACCGGCCTTGTGGACGAGTCTGTGTTGAGAAAGGCGGTACTCTCACGTCCGGCTGGCTGTGAGGTGGTGCTTACCGGCCGGGAGCCTGCCCCCTGGATGCAGGAGGCGGCGGACTACATTACCCGGATGGAAGGAGAGCGCCACCCTTTTGAGCGTGGAATCCGTGCCCGCAAAGGTGTGGAATTTTAAAGGCCGCCTTGCGGGAAAAGGGCGGAGTATGATACAATAGAAAAGAAATCCGGGGATGAAGACATTTGCCCGGGAAAAAGATCTGAGTTTATTTCATAGATAGAAATTAAAGGAGGCAGTCCCCCAATGAAGCAGGATATGATCGTGGTCCTTGATCTGGGCAGCGAGGAAAACCCCCGCCTGGCCCGGGAAATCCGGGCGCTGGGCGTCTATTCCGAGATCCACCCCCATGATATTACCCCGGAGGAGCTTGCCGCTCTGCCCGGCGTGAAGGGTGTGATTCTAAACGGCGGTCCCAACCGAGTGGTAGACGGTGTGGAGATCGATGTGGCTCAGGGCATTTATAACGCCCCGGTACCCGTTTTGATGGTGGACCACAAGGGGGATGCACCCTGGCCCGAGGATCCGGCGGAGCGGAAAGAGGCCCTGTCTAACTTTATTTTCGGTGTCTGCGGAGCTGAGGCCAACTGGAACATGGAAAACTTTATTGCCGACCAGGTGGAGCTCATTCGCCGGCAGGTGGGGGACCAGAAGGTGCTGTTGGCCCTGAGCGGCGGCGTAGACTCCTCTGTGGTGGCCGCCCTGCTCATCAAGGCCATCGGCAAGCAGCTTACCTGCGTCCATGTGAACCATGGCCTTCTCCGTAAGGGTGAGCCGGAGCAGGTGGTAAAGGTCTTCCGGGACGAGATGGACGCCAACCTGATCTATGTGGATGCGGTAGACCGTTTCCTGGATAAGCTGGCGGGCGTGAGTGACCCGGAGCAGAAGCGTAAGATCATCGGTGGAGAGTTTATCCGCGTCTTCGAGGAAGAGGCTCGGAAGCTGGACGGCATCAAGTTCCTGGGTCAGGGCACCATCTACCCCGACATCATCGAATCGGGCACCAAGACGGTGAAGGCGGTCAAGAGCCACCACAATGTGGGCGGCCTGCCGGAGGATCTGGACTTTGAACTGGTGGAGCCTCTGAAGATGCTCTTTAAGGATGAGGTCCGGGCGTGCGGCAAGGCTTTGGGCCTGCCCGACAACATGGTTTACCGCCAGCCCTTCCCTGGCCCTGGCCTGGGAGTGCGCTGTCTGGGGGCCATTACCCGGGACCGCCTGGAGGCGGTGCGGGAGTCCGATGCCATCCTCCGGGAGGAGTTTGCCAAGAACGGCCTGGAGGGCAAGGTGTGGCAGTACTTTACCGCCATTCCCGATATCAAGAGCGTGGGCGTACGGGACGGCGTCCGGGCGGACGAGTGGCCGGTGATCATCCGTGCGGTGAATACCGTAGACGCTATGACCGCCACGGTGGAGAACGTGCCCTTTGAACTGCTCCAGCACATTACCGCCCGTATCACTGCCGAGGTGAAGGGGGTCAACCGGGTGCTCTTTGACCTGACGCCCAAGCCCACTGGCACCATCGAGTGGGAATAAGCCCAAACGGAAGAAAACCTGCACAGCGCCGGGTGCGTTCAAACCCCCGGCGCTGTTTTTTTCAGAAGAGAACGCTGGCCTTGCGGATAGCGGAGAAAAAGGGGGAGTATATGCACAATCGAATGAAACGGTGGAATTTGGCGATATATTTTGGAGTCATTGCCTGTACCCTTTTTATTTGGCATAACTCCCTGATGCCTGCCACAGAGTCTTCCGCTCAGAGTATGTCGGTGCTCCGTTATCTGGACGCGGTGCTGGAGTGGCTGAACGTTCCGATTACTGTGGAACATTCGGTATTGCGGAAGCTGGCCCATATGACAGAGTTTGCCCTGCTTGGCGGCCTTTGGGAGGCCGCATGGATGACGGGAGTGCGGGCGCAGAAAAGCTGGCATTCCGTGCAGAACTCCTGTGGGCTCTGTCTGCTGACCGCCATGGTGGATGAAACCATCCAGATCTTTGTGCCCGGGCGGGGGAGTCAGGTGACCGATGTATGGATCGATTTCGCAGGTGCCTGCCTGGGTGTGCTGGTGGTATATGTCCTGGCCAGGTGTCGAGCCCGGAGAGAGCAGACTGGGACCAGGTAAGGCGGCAGTTTTATTTGACAGGGGCGGTGCAGCCGCTTTATAATGGATCTACAAGAGAATAGACCTTTGGCAGGAGCGAGGAAGACAGGTGAAAATCCTGAGCAGGGACGCTGCTGTAATTGCGGAGCGAGGGACCGTAGGCCACTGGACGGAGGAGCGTCCGGGAAGGCGGTCCGAAGCGGAGAGGCATAAGCCAGAATATTCGCCGCCGAAGGAGAAGACCACAGGCAACGGTCCTTTTGCCGGCGTGTTTGAACAAGACGGGGAGAGATTCCCGTCCCTTTGCGCTGTCCATAGGAGCTGTTTCTGTGGGCAGCATTTTTGTTGGAATGTGCACCGGGAGGTGTAGGAGTGGCCTTTGAATATTATGTAAACGCTGGAGGGAAGCGGCTGCGCCGGGGTTACACCACAGGCACCTGCGCCGCCCTGGCAACCGCCGGAGCGGCCCGGCTCCTGCTGGAGGGAGAGCCCCCACACCTTTTGAACCTTATGACTCCCATGGGAATCCCTGTGGAGGTGGAGCCTCGGGTATGCCGGATGGAGGGCGATGCTGCCCTGTGCCTGGTAGAGAAGGACGGGGGAGACGATATTGATGCGACAGCAGGGCTTTTGATTGGAGCCAGGGTAGAAAAGATGTCCGGTTTGGAGATTGCCATCGAGGGCGGTACCGGGGTAGGGCGGGTGACCAAGCCCGGCTTGGATCAGCCCGTAGGGGAGGCCGCCATCAACCATGTCCCCCGGGAAATGATTATCCGGGAGGCGGAACGGGCGCGCGCCGCTGCGGGCTATGAAGGTGGACTGAAGGTGACCGTTCTGGTTCCGGAGGGTGCCCAGGCGGCCAAGAGAACCTTCAATCCCCAGCTGGGCATTGAGGGAGGAATCTCGATTCTGGGAACCAGCGGCATTGTGGAGCCTATGAGCCTGTCTGCCCTGGTAGATACCATTGCCCTGGAGCTTCGTCAAGCCGCCGCCCTGGGGCACCGGCGGGTTATTCTAACCCCGGGCAATTACGGGGTGGAGTTTTTAAAAGAGAATGGCTTAGGACGTGGAACTGCGCGGGTTGTAAAGTGCTCTAACTTCATTGGAGAGGCTTTGGATTTTGGCGCGGAACAGGGATTCACAGAGATTCTTTTGGTGGGCCATGTAGGTAAGCTGGTGAAGCTGGCCGGAGGGATCATGAATACCCACAGCCGCTGGGCGGACTGCCGTACTGAGCTCTTCTGTGCCCACGCAGCGTTGGCGGGGGCAAGCCGGGAGCTGTGCCGCTTATTGATGGAGGCTGCCTCTGCGGATGCCTGCATTGCCCTGCTGGAGGAAGCGGGGCTGCGGGAGGCGGTGATGGAGAGCCTGCTGGAGGCCATTCAGACTCATTTGGACCGCCGGGCTGCCGGAGCTTTCCAAACAGGAGCGGTACTCTTTTCCAATCAATACGGCTTTTTAGGAGAAACTACGGGAGCAGAGGAGATTTTAGCAAAATGGAACCGATGAAACAGGGAATTTTTTACTGTGTAGGAGTGGGACCCGGTGACCCGGAGCTGATGACATTAAAGGCAGTATGCACTCTGGAGGCCTGCTCTGTTGTTGCTGCTCCCCGTACCAAAAGTGGAGAGATGCTGGCTCTGGAGATTGCCAAAAAGGCGGCAGCTTTAAAGGACAAGCTCATGTTGCCCATCGACTTCTCTATGACCCGGGACGAAGCGCAGCGCCAAAGGGAGTATGAGGCTGGGGCCCGGGCCATTGCCGGATATTTGGAGGCCGGACGGGATGTAGCCATGGTCAACTTGGGGGATGTGTCCATCTATGCCACCTGTACCCGAATGGCAGAGCTCGTAAAGGAAATGGGCTTTTCTATCGTTATGATACCAGGTGTTCCAAGCTTTTGTGCAGTGGCCGCCCGCCTGGGAGAGAGCTTGACGGCGGAGGGAGAACCGCTCCACATCTTTCCGGCCGGAGTTTCTGACCTGGATCAGGCTCTGGCGCTGAAAGGCACAAAGGTGCTTATGAAGTCTGGACGGCAGCTGCCCGGAGTGATGGAAGCCTTGGACCGGGCGGGAGCTCTGGGGCACTCCTCTCTGGTAGAAAACTGCGGACTTCCCGGGGAGCGAGTGGCTGCTCCTTTGGAGAAAGGGACGCAGAGCGGTTATTTTTCCACCATTGTAGTAAAGGAGTAAGGGCATATGGTGCATTTTGTGGGAGCGGGGCCGGGCGCTCCGGACCTCATCACCCGGCGGGGAGCCGCGCTGCTGGAAAAGGCGGATGTGGTGGTCTATGCAGGCAGTTTGGTAAATCCCGCCCTGCTGGGTCTGTGCCGGGAGGGCTGCCGGGTGTATAACAGCGCAGCCATGACCCTGGAAGAGGTGCTGGACGTCATAATTCCAGCTTGTGAGAATGGGGAGCAAGTGGTTCGCCTTCACACGGGAGATCCCTCCCTCTATGGGGCGATTCGGGAGCAGATGGACGTTTTGCGCGAGAAACAAGTTCCCTTTGATGTGACGCCCGGGGTGTCCAGCTTCTGCGCCGCCGCGGGAGCAGTGGAGGGGGAGTATACGCTGCCTGGAGTGAGTCAGAGCGTCATTATCACCCGCATGGCCGGGCGCACTCCGGTGCCGGAGCGGGAGTCCATCCCCGCACTGGCCGCTCATGGAGCTACCATGGTCATCTTCCTGTCGGCGGGGATGCTGGACAAGCTTCAGGAGCAGCTTCTGCAAGGGGCCTATACCCCGGAAACCCCCACTGCCCTGGTCTATAAAGCCAGCTGGCCGGAAGAGAAGGTAGTGCGCTGTCCTTTGGGGAAACTGGCCCAAAAAGGCCGGGAGCACAACATTTCTAAAACCGCCCTGGTGTTGGTGGGGGACTTTTTGAGCGGAGATTATGAGCGCAGCAAGCTCTATGATCCCTCTTTCACCACCGAGTATCGGGAGGGAAAGCCATGAAACTCCGGCTGCTGGCCTTTACCCAGCGGGGCTATGACCTGGCCCGAACTCTGGGGGAGAAACTGGGGGGCGAAGCCAGCCGCTGCGGCCGGGGTTGCACCCTGGAAAGCTGGACGGCGGAGGGCTTTTGTGCTGGGGAGAGCCTGGTTTTTGTGGGGGCCGTGGGCATTGCAGTGCGGGCAATTGCCCCTTTGGTAAAGAAGAAAACCGCTGACCCTGCGGTGGTTGTGGTGGACGAGGGGGGGAATTATGCCATCCCCATTCTCAGCGGCCACCTGGGGGGAGCCAATGACCTGGCCCGGCAGATTGCCGCAGTGTGCGCTGCCCAGGCGGTGATCACCACTGCTACCGATGTGCGGGGGCTCTTTCCTGTGGATCAGTGGGCGCGGTGTCAGGGCCTGAGGGTGGAGAACCCGGAAAAAATCAAAGGGGTTTCCGCCAAAGTACTAGCTGGCGAGACCATTCGTGTGAAAAGCTTTTGCCCCGTTGGGGGCACGCTCCCGATGGGGGTAGAGCTCACGCAGGAAGAGGACTGCGATGTGGAGATCAGCTGCCGCCCCGGTGAAGGGGCCGCTCTCCATCTGGTTCCTCCTGCCGCCGTGTTAGGGGTGGGCTGCAAGCGCGGGACAGAGCAGCAGGCGCTGGAGCAGGCTTTTGTGAGCTTGCTGGCCCGGGAAGCGCTCAGCCCTCTTGCGGTGAACAAGGTGTGTTCCATCGACCTTAAGGCGAATGAACCAGGCCTTCTGGCCTTTTGTGAGGCCCATGGCCTTGCTCTGGAGACCTATTGTGCTGAAGAGTTGGAGGCAGTGCCCGGGAAGTTTCCCGCCTCTGACTTTGTGCGCAAGGTGACCGGAGTAGACAATGTTTGCCAGCGCGCGGCGGCCCTGGGCAGCGGAGGAGGAGCCGAAGAATTGCTGGGAGAAAAGTATCAGCGGGAGGGCATAACCATGGCTTTGGCCATGAGGACTCCTGAACTGGACTGGAGGATCTATGAATAAGATCTATGTAGTGGGCCTGGGGCCGGGACATGAGGAGTATCTCTCCGCTCAGGCCCGGGCTGCGTTGGAGCGGGCCCAGGTGCTGTGCGGCTATACGGTGTATGTGGACCTAATTCGGGGACTTTTCCCGGGCAAGGAGGTGTACACCACCCCCATGCGTCAGGAGACGGACCGCTGCCGCTGGGCACTGGAGGCCGCTTCCCAGGGAAAGAGTGTGGCCTTGGTATGCAGCGGCGATGCAGGGGTGTACGGCATGGCTGGACTGGTGCTCCAGCTGGGCGTGGACTATCCCGATGCGGAAATTGAAATTGTACCTGGCATTACTGCGGCTCTGTCTGGGGCGGCGGTGTTGGGAGCCCCATTGGGGCACGATTTCTGCGTCATCTCCCTGTCGGATCTGCTTACCCCCTGGGATGTGATCGAAAAACGGCTGGAGTGCGCTGCCCTGGGGGATTTTGCCCTCTGTCTTTATAATCCCGCCTCCAAAAAGCGGGCGGATTATCTTTGCCGGGCCTGCGATATTTTATTGCGGTACAAATCCCCCCAGACCCTGTGCGGCTGGGTGCGCAACATCGGCCGGGAGGGGCAGACGTACAAAATCATGCCGCTTTCCCAGCTCCGGGAGGAGACTGTGGATATGTTTACGACGGTCTTCGTGGGCAGCAGTACCACGGCCCTTTGCGCGGGACGCTTGGTGACCCCTCGGGGCTATGAGGGCAAGAAATGAAGGTGCTGGTATTCGGAGGTACTACCGAGGGCCGCCTGCTGGCCAGTGAATTGCTGAAGAGGGGCTTGGAGGTTACCGTCAGTGTGGCTACCCCGCTGGGAGCCGAGGAATTATCCGGCCTTTCCGGCCTGGAAATCTGGGTGGGAAGAAAAGAGGTACGGGAACTGGAGCAGGCGGTAAAATCCTTTGACCGGTGCATAGATGCCACCCATCCCTATGCCGTTCTGGCCAGCACCAACATTCGCACCGCCTGCCAGCGGGCGGGAGTGCCCTGTGATCGTCTCAGCCGTGCGGAGAGCTTGGCAGAGGGTGTGATTGAGGTAAACAGCTGCGTCCAGGCGGCGGAGCTGCTGGCAGGTCAGGAGGGGAACATCCTGCTGACCACCGGATCAAAGGAGTTGTCCGCGTTCGGAAACATCTCCCGAGAGCGGCTTTATGTCCGGGTACTCCCCTGTCACGAGAGCCTGGCGGCCTGTGAGGCGCTGGGCATTCCACACCGGAACATATTGGCCCTTCAGGGGCCCTATGGACAGAAGCTGAACGAGGCCATGCTGGAACAGTACCGTATTGGCTGGCTGGTTACCAAGGACGGAGGTACGGCGGGAGGCTTTCCTGAAAAGCTGGCCGCCGCCCAGAACTTGGGGGTATCGGTGGTGCTGGTCAAACGGCCTGAAGAGAGCGGAATGACCATGGAGGAATTATTAAAGGAGGCGGAAGGATGGCAGAGATGAGGGTAAAGCTGGTCTCGATGGGATGTGGGAACGAGACCCTCACCGCCCAGGCCCGAGAGGCCCTGGAGGAGGCGGACTGCCTGATTGGCTCTGACCGCCTGCTGCAGCAAGTCCCAGCTCGTCCCAATGTCCCCCGCCTCAGAGCCGTGCGGGGGGAGGATATTCTCTCGGTGCTGCATACCTGCAGGGCACAAAAGCCATGCGTTCTGCTCAGCGGGGACGCGGGCTTTTATTCCGCGGCGGCGGGGCTTGTCCCCCTGCTGGAGGGGGAGAAGATCTCCTTTGAAGTGCTCCCGGGAGTGTCCAGCCTGCAGGCGTTTGCTGCCAGGCTCCATCAAAATTGGCAAGGCTGGAACCTTTACAGCGCGCACGGGCGGAATTGCGACCCGGTAGCGGCGGTTTGCCAGGGGAAACCGGCCTTTTTTCTCACCGGTGGAACCCTGGGAAGCGCTGAACTGTGCGGCTTTTTGGCCCGGGCGGGGTTAGGAGAGCTGCGGGTGGATATAGGAGAGAATCTGCTTTGCAAAGGGGAAAAACTTTACACCGGGACGGCGGCGGAATGTGCCAACATGTCCTTTGCGCCCCTTAGTGTGCTGCTGGTTCAGTCCGCCCCGCGTCCGCCCAAACGGACTCCGGGGATTCCTGACGAGGAGTTTGTGCGGGATCAGGTGCCCATGACCAAGCAGGAGGTCCGCGCGGCCATCCTGGGCAAGCTGTCCGTGGGACCTCAGGATCTATGCTGGGATGTGGGCGCAGGGACGGGGAGCGTCAGCGTGGAGCTGGCACTCCAATGCAGAGAGACCTGGGCTGTGGAGCGGGAGAAAACCGCTCTGGCCCTGATAGAAGAAAACCGGAACAAGTTTGGAGCATGGAACCTCCATATCCATGCTGGGAAGGCCCCGGAAGCTCTGAAAGACCTCCCTGCCCCGGACAAGGTGTTTATTGGGGGAAGCGGAGGATGTTTAAGAGAAATTGTAAACGTGGTGAGCTCTGCCAATCCAAAAGCCAGGGTGTGCATCTCCGCCATCGCTGTGGAGACTCTGCATACCGCCCTGACGGTGCTGGAGGAACTGGGGTATGAGACCGAGGTGGTCCAGATCTCTATCAGCCGGGCCAGGAAGGCGGGAGAGCTCCATCTGCTGATGGCGCAGAATCCGGTGTTTCTCATCACGGGGGAGCGGCCATGAGAGGACTGATGATTTCTTCCACGGCCAGCGGCGGAGGAAAGACCGTCCTTACCTGTGGCATAATGGCTGCCTTGGGGCGGCGGGGCATGTCAGTGGCAGGGTTCAAATGCGGCCCGGATTACATTGACCCCATGTTCCACACCCAAGTGTTGGGGGTGCCCAGCCGGAACTTGGACTTGTTTCTTCAGGGAGAGGCGGGGGTGCAGCGGAGCTACGCCGCCGGAGCCGCCGATCTGGCCCTGGCAGAAGGGGCCATGGGCTTTTATGACGGAGTGGGGGGCACGGATCAGGCCAGCGCCTATGCTGTGGCCAAGCTCCTGCGTCTGCCTGTGATACTGGCGCTTCGCCCAAAGGGGGCCAGCCTGACCCTGGCCGCCCAGGTGAGGGGGCTTATTGACTTTCGCCCCCAAAACCAAATTGCCGCCCTGGTGCTCACCTGCTGTACGCCGGGGCTTCATGCCCACCTGACTCCCATGTTAGAGCGGGAGACTGGCCTTCCCGTGCTGGGCTATCTGCCCCCCATGGAGGAGGCAGAGCTGCCCAGCCGCCATTTGGGGCTTTATACCGCCGGGGAAGTGGCCCATCTTCAGCAGCGGTTTGCCGCCGTAGGGGAACAGCTGGAGAAGACCGTAGCGCTGGACCGTCTGCTGGCTCTGGCGGGCGGCAGGTTGGAGGAAGGAGAGAGCTCTGTGCTCCGGCCCCAGCCCGTCTGTACCATTGCCGTGGCCCGGGATGAAGCCTTTTGTTTCTACTACCCGGACAATCTGGAGGCGTTGGAGAAGGCGGGGGCCAAACTGGTCTTTTTCAGCCCCATCCGGGATCAAGAGCCCCCGACGGCAGACGGCCTTTATCTGGGGGGAGGATACCCTGAGGTATATGCCCAAAAATTAAGTGAAAACCAGACTATGCGGGAAACGGTCCGTTCGTTGGTTTTGGCCGGCCTGCCCACCGTGGCCGAGTGCGGAGGGTTCTTGTACCTGCAGAAAACGTTGGAGGACGAGCAGGGACAGGCCTGGCCTATGGCTGGGGCGCTGGAAGGGGCTGGATACCGCACCGGGCGCCTTCAGCGCTTTGGATATGGGAAGCTCACTGCCCAGAAGGACAGCATGCTGTTCCGGGCGGGAGAGAAGATCCCCTTCCATGAGTTCCATTACTGGGACTGTACCCAAAACGGAACGGATTTTTGGGCGGAAAAGCCCCTGGGAGAAAAAAGCTGGACTTTTGGCCGGGCAGGGCGGAGCTTATATGCCGCCTTCCCGCACCTGCACTTTGGGGGAGCACTCCCATTGGCTGAACGCTTTGTCCAAAGGGCAAAGGAGTGGAGAGAGAACCATGGATGAATGGAATCATTTACTTGCGGCGATTACGCCCCCTGATCCGCAGACCGAAGCAGCCGCGCGGCAGCACTGGGACAGTTTGGCCAAACCTCTGGGGAGTCTGGGCCTTTTGGAGGATGGGGTGGTGAAGATTGCCGCTCTCACTGGAAAGGTTCAGGTTGCCCTGCGCAAGCGCGCCCTGGTGGTCTTTTGCGCGGACAACGGAGTGGTGGCCCAGGGGGTCACGCAAACAGACAGCTCCGTGACGGCGGCAGTGGCCTGTTCTCTGGCCCGTGGGAGCAGCACGGTGTGCCCCATGGCACGGGCCGCCCGGTGTGAGGTCATTGCTGCAGATGTGGGGATTTTGAACTTCCCCGGCTGTTCCGGGGTGCTGGACCGGCGGGTACAAAATGGAACCGGGGACATTACCCAGGGCCCCGCTATGAGCCGGGAGGCCTGTGTCCGGGCTGTCCTGGCCGGAGCGGAGCTTGCCCGGGAGCAGAAGGAAACAGGTGTTGACATTCTGGCCGGGGGAGAGATGGGCATCGGCAATACCACCACCTCCAGTGCCGTGACCGCAGTTTTGCTGGGCATGGAACCGGAACAGGTGACCGGACGGGGGGCGGGACTGTCTACTCAGGGCCTTCAGAGAAAGGTGGAGGCAGTCCGGCGGGCTATCGCTGTGAACGCCCCCGATCCATATGACCCCATCGATGTACTGTCCAAGGTAGGCGGCTTGGACCTGGCTGCCCTGTGCGGGTTCTATCTGGGCTGCGCACGCCACCGCGTGCCCGTGGTGCTGGACGGGCTGATCAGCACAGTGGCCGCCCTGTGTGCCGTGCGGCTGTGCCCGGATGCCCGGGGGGCCCTTCTGGCCAGCCACGTCTCCGCCGAGCCGGCGGGGAAACTGGTACTGGAGGCCCTGGGTCTGGAGCCCCTCATCACCGCTCGAATGCGTCTGGGGGAGGGGAGCGGCGCGGTGGCCGCACTGCCCCTGCTGGATCTGGCGTTGGCGGTGTATGGCGGGGGACAGACCTTTGGGGAGCTGGGCATTGAGGCCTATACGCCCCAGGAATAAGGAGAGTGTTATGTTGACTTTGGTAGTCGGCGGAGCGGCCAGCGGAAAGAGTGAATGGGCAGAAAATCTGGTGCTGGCCCTGTCGGGACAGCGGGTCTATGTGGCCACTATGGAGCCCTACGACGGGGAGTGTTTGGTGCGCATTGACAAGCACCGCCGCCAGCGCGCCGGAAAGGGATTTCTTACTCTGGAGCGCTTCCGGGACCTGGAGAGGCTGGAGGTTCCTGACGGGGCCAATGTGCTGCTGGAGTGTATGAGCAACCTCTTGGCCAATGAACTCTATTCCCCTCAGGGCGGCGGAAAAGCCGCTGTGTTGAGGGGAGTGGAGCGCCTTTGCGCGTGCAGCGCCCACCTTACCATCGTCACCAACGAGGTGTTCTCCGGGGGCAAGGATTATGGAGGGGACACCCTGCGCTACCTCCGGGAGCTGGGGGAGGTAAACCGCACTCTGGCTGCCTGGGCGGACCGGGTAGTGGAAGTAGTGTGTGGGTGTCCCAATGTGCTGAAAGGGAGGCTGCTGTGAAGATCTTTGAAACCATTGTAGTGGCCTTTTCCATGTTCTCCGCTGTGCCTATGCCCAGAGTGGAGTGGTACGAGGACAACATGCGCTACAGCTTATGTGCGTTTCCCCTCATTGGGGCGATCATCGGCCTTTTTTGCTGGCTCTGGGCCCTGGTATGCGGAGTCTTGGGGCTGCCGGGGATGCTCCGGGGAGCGGGGCTTTGCCTGATCCCTGTGCTGACCACGGGGGGAATCCATCTGGACGGCTACGCCGACACCTGGGACGCCCTGGGCAGCCACGCCGCCCCGGAGGAAAAGCAGCGGATTTTGAAAGACCCCCGGATGGGGGCGTTTGGAGCAATCCATCTGTGCGCCTATTTTGTGGCCCTCTTCGCTCTGTGCTGCAGTCTCAGGCAGTATCAGGCCGGGGTGTTGGCACTGATGTTCTGCCTGTCCAGGAGCCTGTCTGGCCTGGCGGTGGCGTCCTTCCCCATGGCAAAGAATACCGGCCTTGCCCACACTTTTGCCGCGGCGGCAGATAAAAAACGGGTGCGCGGTGTGCTGGCGGGGCTGTCCTTGGCGCTCATGGCCCTGCTGTGCCTGGGCTGGGGCCTGGTGGGGGCAGGAATGTCTCTGGCGGCCCTGGGCGTGTTTTTCTGGTACCGGCATATGGCGATTAAGGAGTTTGGCGGATTATCCGGGGATCTGGCGGGCTGGTTTTTGCAGACGGCGGAGCTTTGGATGATGGGTGCAATGGTCATCGGACAATATGGAGAGGAGCTGCTATGATTTTTGTCACCGGGCCTCTGTTTGGAGGAAAGCGGGAATACCTGCAGAAGGTCCTGGGCCTGTCTTTGGAGGAGCTGTCCGCCCGGGCTGCCTTTGATGTGGAAGAGCTGGCGGCGGGAGAAGAGCCGCTGGAAGAGTTGGCCTTGCGTCTGTCCCAATTTGATTTTGTGACCGCCAATGAAGTGGGATGCGGGGTGGTGCCCGTGGAAGCGGAGCAGCGGCGGTTTCGGGAGCGGGCCGGGCGCCTGAGCTGTCTTTTAGCCCAGCGGGCCGATACGGTGATCCGGGTGTGCTGCGGCCTTCCCCAGGTGCTTAAGGGGGAGTGGGAATGTTAGTCTATCTCCTGCGCCACGGTAAAACTGCCTGGAACCTGGAGGGCCGCTATCAGGGGAGAAGCGATATTCCTCTGTGCGAAGCGGGAAGAGAGGCGCTGGGGCCTGCGGATTTTGTTCCGGAAAGAGTCTATGTCTCGCCCATGAAGCGGGCGGCAGAGACGGCGGCACTGCTCTTTCCCGGCGCGCTGTGCATTCCTGTCCCCGGTTTGGAGGAGATGGATTTTGGCGCCTTTGAGGGAAAGAGCTTCCGGGATCTGGCCGATGACCCGGCCTACCGGGCCTGGGTGGAAGGAAACTGCGCCGCCCCCTGCCCCGGGGGAGAGGGCCGGAAGGCCTTCTCCAGGCGGGTGTGTGCCGCCTTTGAGCGGCTGATGGAGCGGGAGCGGGAAAAGCTGGTCATTGTGGCCCACGGGGGCACCCAGATGGCCATTTTGGAGCAATACGGCCGCCCCAGGCGGGATTACTTCGCCTGGCAAAGTCCCAACGCAGGTGGGTTTCTACTGGAGGCGGAGGACTGGGAGAACAGCCGGGAGCTGAAGCTGATCCGGGAGATCAAGACATTCGGAAAGGATTAGAGAATGTGTGTGCTGTTGGCCGCCCTGGGCGGTTTTTTGCTGGATCTGATGCTGGGTGACCCGGGGTGGATGCCCCACCCGGTGGTATTCATGGGCCGGTGTATTACCGCCCTGGAGAAGCGGCTGCGCAGGCTGTTCCCCCAGACCCCCGCAGGAGAGCGCTGGGCGGGGCGGGTGCTGGCGGCAGCGCTGCCTCTGGGCACTTTGGTGGTGACCGGGGGCTGTCTATGGCTGTGCGGGCAGATCCACCCGGTCCTGGCCTTTGCCCTGTCCACCCTCTGGTGCTGGCAGGCTCTGGCGGCCAAAGGACTGGCCTCTGAGAGCAAGAATGTGTATCAGGCTCTCACTTGCGGCACACTGGTGCAGGCCCGTCAGGCGGTGGGCCGCATTGTGGGCCGGGACACCGGCTCCCTGACCGAAGCTGGGGTTACCCGGGCAGCGGTGGAGACGGTGGCGGAGAACTTTTCCGACGGGGTGGTGGCCCCTATGGTCTATATGCTCTTGGGGGGTGCGCCGCTGGCCCTGTGCTACAAGGCGGTGAATACCATGGACAGCATGGTGGGCTATAAAAATGAGCGCTATCTCCACTTTGGCCGTGGTGCGGCAAAGCTGGACGATGTGGCCAACTACCTGCCTGCCCGCCTGGCCGCTCTGGTGCTGGTGGGGACAGCTGTTCTGCTGGGAGAGGACGGAAAGACCGCCTTTCGGATTTGGCGGGGGGACCGACGCAATCACGCCAGCCCCAACTCCGCCCAGACGGAGGCAGCCATGGCGGGAGGCCTGGGGGTGCGTCTGGCCGGTCCGGCCAGCTATTTTGGCAAGCCGGTGGAGAAGCCTTGGATTGGGGAAGAGCTGGGGGAAGCCCAACCTCGGGATATTTTGCGCGCCAACCGCCTGATGCTGGGAGGCAGCGCTCTGTGTCTGCTGCTGCTGTCAGGAGTTAGAATTGCTATTATGTTAACTTTCGGGAGGGAACTGGGATGGACGTGAGACACGGGGGAGACTGGGCAGGCTTTCAGGCCCGGTACGGCCGAGCGCCGCTGGACTTTTCCGCCAGCCTCAGCCCCCTGGGTCTGCCAGATAAGGTACGTGAGGCTGCCATAGCGGCCCTGGAGGAGGCAAACCGCTACCCCGATCCCATGTGCCGGGCCCTGCGGGCAAAGCTGGGGGAGTACCACCACCTCAGCCCGGAGCATATCCTCTGCGGCAACGGGGCGGCCGACCTCATTTTCCGCCTGGCGCTGGCCAAAAAACCAAAGCGTGGGCTGCTGCTCGCGCCAACCTTTGGGGAGTATGAGCGTGCTCTGGAAACCGTGGGCTGTGAGGTGGAGCATTTCTTTCTGGAGGGAAACCAAAACTTCCAGATGACCGAAGGGCTGCTGGAGCACATTGTGCCGGGGCTGGAGCTTCTGGTATTATGTGAACCCAATAACCCCACCGGGCAGGTGACGGACCACGCCCTTCTGTTGGAGATTCTGGAGCGCTGTGCCCAGACCGGCACCCTCCTGGCCGTGGACGAGTGTTTTCTCGACTTTTTGCCCCATCCGGAGGAGCATAGCCTGATCCGGGAGGTCCCTACTCATAAAAATCTGCTGATTTTCCGGGCCTTTACCAAGTGCTACGCCATGGCGGGCCTGCGCCTGGGGTATTGCCTGTGCGCCGACAGCGCGTTGCTGGAACACATGGCCCGGATGGGCCAGGCCTGGGGAGTGTCCTGCGTGGCCCAGGAAGCCGGTTTGGCCGCCCTGGAAGAGAAAGCGTATCTGGAGCAGCTCCGTGATGTTATAGAGCGGGAGCGCCCCCTGCTTCAGAAAGGCCTGGAGGACCTGGGCTGCCGGGTAGTCCCGGGGCAGGCCAATTTCCTCCTGTTCCAAAGCCCGGCGCCAAACCTAAGGGAGCGTTTGGAGGAAACGGGCATCTCCATCCGCAGCTGCGGGGACTTTTTAGGCCTGGACGAGGGGTGGTGCCGGGTGTGTGTGCGCACCGGGGAGGATAACCAGCGGCTGCTTTCGGCCATGAGGGAGGTCAGGTAAATGGCAAAGCGAATTATGGTTCAGGGCACCATGTCCGGGGCGGGGAAGAGCCTGGTTGCCGCCGCCCTGTGCCGGATCTTCCGCCAGGACGGCCTGCGGGCTGCACCCTTTAAAAGCCAAAACATGGCCCTCAACAGCTACATCACCCGTGACGGGCTGGAGATGGGCCGGGCCCAGGTGGTTCAGGCCCAGGCGGCGGGGGTGGAGCCTGATGTGCGCATGAACCCCATTTTACTCAAACCCTCCAGCGACACGGGCAGTCAGCTTATCGTGAACGGGGAGGTCCGGGGGGAGTACCGGGCCGCCGACTACTTCAAAATGAAAAAATCCCTTATTCCTGAGGTGCTGGACGCTTACGAGAGCCTGGCGGCGGAGTATGATGTCATTGTCATCGAGGGGGCTGGGAGCCCAGCGGAAATCAATCTCCACCAGGACGACATTGTC
>CALWYG010000018.1 GCA_944385695.1 uncultured Oscillospiraceae bacterium
CCCACATTCTTGCCTTCGGCCTTGCTCTGGTACACGCCCACCACCCGGAAAGGAATGCCGTTGATGGTGATGGTCTTGTCCAGGGGGTCGGCAAAGGCAAAGATCTGCTGAGCAGCCTCGGAACCCAGAACGCACACCTGATTGAGCTTCTCAATATCCAGGTAGGACAGCTCCCGGCCCCGGGCAATTTTAAAGTCATTGCACAGGCCGTACTGATCGTTGCCCATGTAGATATTAATGCGGGTGTTCCAGTCCTCACTGGTGAGGGTTTTGGACTCATAGGAGATTTTGATATTGCTCCACACGCTCCCGTTGGGGGTCACGCCCACCACATGGTCGCTCAGCCCCAGACAGTAGTCGTAGAGGGCCTGGGAGACGTTGATGGAAGAGTTCCAGGTATTGGCGCTGACTTGGACCGTGTTGGTGCCCATGCTCTCATAGTAAGCCTTCATGGCGGCGTTTTGTCCCTGGGCATAGGATACCAGAATAATCACGGCCGCCAGACCGATGATAATGCCCAGCATGGTCAGAGCCGAACGGCCCACATTGGAAAAGATGGATTTTGCGGCCATCTTGACCGCCTGGCCCAGCTTCACAGGCCCACCTCCTCTCTGGTTCCATCGGCCACGATATGCCCGTCGGAAATACGCACCACCCTGCGGGCGGTGGCGGCGATGCCGTTGTCGTGGGTAATGAGAATAATGGTGGTACCCTCTTCGTTGAGGGTATGGAGAATCTCCAGCACATGCTTGCCCGTCTTGGAGTCCAACGCGCCGGTGGGCTCGTCAGCCATGATGATGGGCGGGTGGGTGGCAATGGCCCGGGCGATGGCAACGCGCTGCTGCTGGCCGCCGGACATCTCAGCGGGCTTATGCTTCCAGCGGTCGGCCATGGCCACCTTCTCCAAAGCCTCCATCACCAGCTTTTCCCGGTTCCACATGGGCACCCCCTGGTAGATGAGGGGGAGCTCCACATTTTCATAGGCAGTGAGGGCGGGGATGAGGTTGTAACCCTGGAAAATAAAGCCAATCTCCTTGTTCCGGATTCGGGCCAGCTGCCGGTCGGACCGGTCGGTGATGTCGGTGCCGTCCAGAAAATAGTCCCCATAGGTCGGGATATCCAGGCAGCCCAGGATGTTCATCAGCGTGGACTTTCCGGAGCCGGAGGCCCCGATGATGGCCACAAACTCCCCCCGGTCGATGTGCAGAGACACCCCGTCCAGGGCCCGGACTTCACTTTCCTTTCCCTCGTTATAGATTTTATAGATGTCTTTGATCTCAATGAGCATGGCGTCACCCCGCCTTAGCCGTAGGCCTGCTCGACCAGGAAGTTCACAAAGACCTCCTCGTCCCCGTTGAGGCCGCTCTTGATTTCCACGTTATAGTTGTCGGAAAGGCCGGTCTCCACCTTCACGGGGTAGTAGCCATCCTCAGGAGAGGGGTACTTGGGCATCTCGCCGGGCATGGTCTCAGGAATTTCCAGATCCACGGCGTTCTCCGGCTTCTCCTCGGCGTGGATAAAGACCACAGAATAGGTCTCACCCTCCGCGTCGCTGACGTACTTCACGCTCTGCATGGGGACCATCATACAGTCGTCCGACTGGCTGGTGACAAAGGAGTAGTCCAAATACATACCCGCCAGCAGAGAGCCGTCGGCGTTGTCCACGGTAAGGGTGACGGGATAGCTGGTCATACCGTTGCTGCTCTCGGCCTTTGCCATATTGATGGAGGAGACGGTGCCGATAAACACATTCTCGTTCCAGTCCTTCAGTTCCACCATAAGGCCGGGCTGGACAAAGGCGATGTTCCGGTCGTCCACGCTGATCTCCACCACCATGTTGCTGGTGTTGGAAATGGTGATGACGGTATCGCCGCTCTTTACCTCAGCGCCGGGCACCAGGGTGCAGGAGGTAACGGTACCGTCGATGGGGGAGACGGCGTTGAAGTTGTCAAACTCCTTCTGGGCCCCGTTGACCTCCTCCTGCTTGGCGCGGATCTTCTCGTCAATGGTGTTGGAACCCAGATACAGAAGGGACTCTCCCGCAGAGACATTGGCGTAGTTCAAGAGGTTACCGATTCCAGTCACGGGACCCTCAGCCTTGGCGGTAATGGTACGGATTTCATAAAACTCCGTCTTGCCGTTCTGGTAGGGATAGATGGCACTGCCGTCGGAGGCAGTAAGTACGGCGGAGGCGTCCATCTCCGCGGTGAGGGTACCGGGGTTGTCAAATACAATGACCACCTCAAAGTGGACGGCTCCCTCGGGGGAGATAAAGCTGACCTTGTTGATCTTCTCCACCGTGCCGGTGTAAGACTTCATCACCGTGGGCACAGACACCTGCACGGACTGACCCACATAGATCTCGTTCTCATAGGCATAGCTGAAATACAACGAGAGCTTCAGCTTCTTGTCGTTGACCAGGGTGGCAATCTCCTGGCCAGTGGATACGGGCTGGTCGGGCTGGAAGTCCTTCACACCCTGGAGCTTACCGGCAAAGGGAGCCCGGACAGTAAGGTTATTGGCCTGCTCCAGCAGATCCTTCAGCTCCGCGTTCAGTTTGTCCAGCTTATCCTGGGCCTCCTTGCTGCTGATGGTATAGAGGGGCTGGCCGGCGGTAACCACGTCGCCCGAGGTCACAAACACCTCTTCTACCGTACCGCCCGCAGTGAGCGTAATGGCAGCGGACTCCTTGGCCATGGCGTTGCCGCTGCCGGTGACCTTGCTCTGAATCGAGCCGAAGGAAACCGGGGAGGTCTGAATCTCACTGTTCACCTTCTGCTGCTTGGTTAAAAACTGGTAGAGAAACACACCGCCCACGGCCAGAGCCGCCACCACCACCAGGGCGATAATCATGTTTCTTGTCTTTCTGGGATTGCGCTTTTTGGCGGGGAGCTTTTTCTCCGGAGCAGGGGGCTGCTGGCCCGCGCTGTTCTCCTGCTGAGGTACCTTCACTTCCACTTCTGGCATTTCGATTTCCTCCTAAATTGATGGTCCGTTCCCTCTCCGTTCTGGAAATAGGACCGGACTGACAGGGGTTGTCCATCATCACCCATTATAGGTCAGCCCCTTTCGGGAAGCAACTACCGGCCGGTTACAAAATGTTTAAGATTCTCTTAATAATCTCCCTGTAAATTCTGAAGTTCCAGGTGCGTGTTGGATCTTTATACAAAAAACTTTCGTAATTTTTGTAAGAAATGCCGGTGCTTCCCAGATAGCAGAGAGACCTCTATGATATAAGACGAAGAAGCCGACCCAAAGGTTTCGGCTTCTTCCAAATTTTTTAAATTTTTTCCATTTGGGCGGCGGCAAACTTGAGCATTAGACGCTTAGTTCCCACATTGTCAAAGGCAATCTCCACCAGCGTATCTCCTCCGGTAGGCTGCACGGACAGGACCATGCCCTTTCCAAAGGCCTTGTGGCGCACCTGGTCCCCCTTCATCAGGCTCAGGCCCGTGCCAGACCCGGCCTTTCCGGCGCCCGCAGCGGTATAAGAGGTTCCGGTCCCCCGTCCCGCTCCATAGTGGGGGCGGCCGGCGGAGCGCTCAAAGCCCCCATAGGAGGCCGGACGCTGGTCAAAGGCACTGCGGCTGCCGTAGTCCCGGCGGCCGAAGTCCCCGTAGCCCTCATAGCCCGAGGTCCGGCTGGCCACGCCGCCCCAGCTTCCCTCATCTCCGCTCAGATAAGAGCGGCCGGAGCGCTCCAGGTGCTCTGGGGGGATCTCGTCGGTAAACCGGGAGGGACGGTTGGCGCTGGTGCGGCCAAAGAGCATGCGCTGCCGGGCACAGGTGAGGTAGAGCTCCTGCCGGGCACGGGTCATGGCTACATAACAGAGCCGCCGCTCTTCCTCCATCTCCTCCGTCTCGCCGATGGCCCGGATTCCGGGGAAAATCCCTTCCTCCATGCCCACTACGAAAACCACCGGGAACTCAAGGCCCTTGGCTGCATGCATGGTCATCATCACCACACAGTCTTGGTTTGGGTCGTGGCTGTCCAGATCGGTATACAGGGCGATCTCGTCCAGGAACCCGTGGAGGGCATCGCCCAGGCTCTCCTCCGGATCGGCCCGGTTTTCCAGGTAGCCGTTGATGGAGGTGAGCAGCTCCCGCACGTTCTCCAGGCGGGTGCGGTCCTCCACGGTGTTCTTGCTCTCCAGCATAACGGCGTACCCGGTGCGGATGAGCAGCTCTTCATAGAAATCGGCCAGGGAGAGCCGGTTCTCCTCCAACAGCTCATGCAGGCCCTTGATGAGGGCAGTAAACTCCCCCAGCTTCTTCCCGGCCCGCTCCAGCTCGGGATACATGCCTGCGTTGTCGATGACCGCATAGAGGGAGGCCCCCTCCCGCCGGGCGATCTGCTGAGCACGTTCCACGGTGGTATTGCCAATGCCCCGGGGGGGATTGTTGATGATTCGGGTGAGGCGCAGATCGTCCTCAGGGTTATTGAGCACCGCCAGATAGGCGATCATGTCCTTCACTTCCGCCCGGTCAAAGAACCGGGTGCCGCCGATGATGCGGTAGGGCACACCGTTTCGTTTAAAGGCCTGCTCCAGCTGGTTGGACTGGGCATTCATCCGGTAGAGCACCGCGTGGTCCTTCCAGCTGCGGCCCTTTGAGAAATTCTCCAATATCCGGGCGGCCACATACTGCCCCTCGTCGCTCTCATTCATAGCGGAATAGAGCCTCAGCTTCTCCCCCGCTCCAGCCTTTGTCCACAGCTCCTTGCCTTTGCGGCCCTGGTTGTTGCGGATGACGGCGTTGGCCGCATCCAGTATGTGGCCGGTGGAGCGGTAGTTTTCCTCCAGGCGAATGACCCGGGCTCCCTTGTACTGCTGTTCAAAGGAGAGGATATTTTCAATGGTGGCTCCGCGGAAACGGTAGATAGACTGGTCATCGTCGCCCACCACACAGAAGTTCTCATACCCCCCCGCCAAGGTGGAGGCCAGGAGGTATTGGAGGTTATTGGTATCCTGATACTCGTCAATGAGCACATAGCGGAATTTCTTCTGATAGAACTCCCGTACCTCTTCAAAGCCCTTAAGCAGACGTACGGTGTGGAGGATGATATCGTCAAAGTCCAGGGCGTTGGCCTCCCACAGCCGCCGCTGATACTCCACATAGATTTTGGCAATCTTGCTCAGGCGGAAGTCTCCGGACTTCTCACACTGCTCCTGATAGTCCTGGGCCAGGAGCATCTGGTCCTTGGCCCGGGAGATGTACCCCAGCACCGACCGGGGCGGGAACTGCTTCTCATCCAGATTAAGGTCCTTCAGGCAGTCCTTCACCACCCGCAGGGAGTCATCGGTATCATAGATGGTGAAGGAGGAAGAGAAGCCTAGCTTCTCAATGTCCCGGCGGAGAATACGCACACAGGCGGAGTGGAAGGTGCTGGCCCAGATGTCATTGGCCGCAGGGCCCAACATGTTGGCCAAGCGGTCCTTCAGTTCCCCGGCCGCCTTGTTCGTAAATGTGATCGCCAGAATGGTCCAGGGGGCAGCGGGGTCCAGGCGGCACAGCCGCTCCTGGCAAAGCTTGTCCCCCTCCCCCGTCCTGGCATAGCCCTCCAGAAAGGCCAGATCCTCCTCCGTCACAAAGCCGGGGACCTCCATACTGTCTGAGCCCCGACCATACTTCATTAAATTGGCAATGCGGTGGATGAGCACCGTGGTCTTGCCGCTGCCCGCTCCCGCCAGCAGAAGCAAGGGGCCCTCGGTGGCCAGAACGGCCCTTTGCTGTTCGGGGTTCAGATGGGAAAATTCCCGGGCGATGGCCTCCCGTCGGGCCTTGGCAAAGCGCAGCTGCTGCTCTTCAGTAAGCATAGGTCAAACATCCTTTATCATTCTTTGTCATTTCGCTGTTTTTATATTGTATCGAAAATTGCTCCGGCGGTCAACGGGGGTTTTCACCACTGGCCCCCCGCCCCAGTCGGCCCTTCCCTCAAAAAAATTTCTTATTTCCGGGAACCTTCCCCTGCTTCTGCCGTCTAACGTATCAAAGGGAAACAAAACCAGGAAAATCCTTCCGTCCGCGGAATATTCTCTCCCCTGTGAGTATATACTTTCACCGTGGACAGCCCCTGTGACCGTGCAAAATCCGGTAGAACGGCACACAGGCGGCACAAGATATGGAGGAAATCCATTTGCTACTGTTTTGTAACTCTTTCTTCACCAAGTCGTAATGGATTCGGCAGGATGGTAACAACTTTTCCTGCTATACTGAAGATACAAACAGGAAAGGAGGTCTTCTTATGAAAAAACTTCTGATGACCGCTTTAATCGCTTCCCTACTGGTGCTCCCTCTGGGCACCGTGGCTCTGGCCGACCATGAGGAGACCCCTATGGAGACCGTCCAGTCCGCTCAGGACTACATCCCCGGCGGTGTTCCCGCCCAGGTGGATGCGGAGCAGTCCATGGCCCCCGCCCTTCACGCCGTGCTGCTGGCCATGATGAACCACAACCTGACCACCTTCGACGCAGCCAACACCGACCTGAGTTGGGAAAGCCTCTACAACATGCTCTCCCTCTACGGCCAGCTGGATAACCGCTCCGAGTATCAGAACAGCGACACCCTGCTGCTCTTGTCCGAGACCGTGCGCGACTACGCCGCCGCCCTGGACTGCAGCTTTGATGATCTGGGTCCCCTGCCCGCCAGCCTCAGCGACCGCATGACCTACGACGCCGCTTCCGACAGCTATCAGGTGGTTTGCGGCAACAACGATCAGGCCCGCTTCGAGATCCGCAGCAGCCAGACCAATGGCAGCACGGTCAAGCTCACCGGCGCGCTGGTGTACTTGGCTGACGGCTCCGACCTGAGTCAGTTTGAAGCCACCCTGCAGAGCCGGGACAACATGTTCGGCTACGCCATTACCTCCTTCACCGTAAAGTAATCTCATTCGGACCAACCATTCCGGCGGAAAGAAATTCTTTCCGCCGGTTTTTTATGCAGAACAAAAGCACATAGAAAAAACGATGGAGAACCGGAAATACCGGTTCTCCATCGTTTTTTTATTCATGGAACACGAGGGACACTTTTTCTCAGAAACGCAGGCGTCCCGTCCTTTTCTTGCATCCGTCAGGGGAATCGTCGCCTTTAACGGAACAGCCCGCTCATTTCCTGGAAGCACCGGGGACAAATGTTCTTTCCCCGGAACTCAATGATATCCTTCTCACTATCGCAGAAGATGCAGGCCGGTTGAAACTTCTTCAGTACGATGGACGATCCATCCATGTAAATCTCCAAAGAGTCCTTTTCTTCAATGTCCAGGGTGCGGCGCAGCTCAATGGGCAAAACAATGCGTCCCAGTTCGTCCACCTTTCGGACAATACCAGTGGATTTCATATATGACGCCTCCTTCTCTCTCTTCGCAAGCACCCCATGGAGCATGGCTTTGAGCGGGCTGCTTGGGCGTGGATTTTTACACCTTTATTGTACAAATAATCAAATATCATGTCAACAGTAAATATGGGTCAAAAGGGAGGGAAACATGTAAATTTTTCTAGCAAAAAGGGGATTGAACTGGATTTTTTTGTAAATTTTTGGTCTCATTGCGGTCATGCTTTTCCAGTAATTTCCGTATGGATAACCAAGCAAAGGAGGCATTTTTATGACAATGACCGTGATCTGGACCGGCATGGCGGCGGTAGCCGTGGTATGCGGCATTTTGACGGGCCGCGGAGCACAGGTATCGGCGGCGGCAGTGGAAGGCGCTGCGGCGGCGGTGGAACTGGGGATTTCCATGGCAGGTATGCTGTGCCTGTGGTCAGGGGTGATGGAGGTCATGCGGCAGTCGGGACTGGCAGAACAGCTCTCCCGGCTGCTGGGGCCGGTACTTCGGCTGCTCTTTCCTAAGGAGCGGAAGGATCGGGCGGTGATGGACAGCATCTCCGCCAATGTATCCGCCAATCTTCTGGGTCTGGGCAACGCCGCCACACCCCTGGGACTGGAAGCTGCAAGGCGCATGGCCCGCAAAAGTCCCGGCATCGCTTCAGACAGCCTTTGTATGCTGGTAGTATGCAACACCGCCTCCCTCCAGCTCATCCCTACCACTGTGGCCGCGGTACGCGCAGCTGCGGGATGCCAAACGCCCTTCGACATCCTGCCAGCCGTGTGGCTGGCCTCCGGGCTGTCGGTGGGGTCTGGAGTATTGGCCTGCAAGGTGCTTGCCCGGCTTTGGAGGGACTGACATGGAACTTTTCTTTACCATGCTGGTACCTCTGATTCTGACCGGAGTGGCCCTCTACGGTGCCCTGCACCGGGTGGATGTCTATTCCGCCCTGTGTCAGGGGGCGGGTTCAGGCCTGGAGACCCTGATCCGCATTCTCCCCGTCCTTGTCGGACTGATGACGGCGGTGGCCATGCTCCGGGCTTCCGGGGCGCTGGAGCTGCTCAGTGCCGTTTTGAGCCCCCTTCTGGAGAAGCTGGGATTGCCTGGGGAACTGCTGCCCCTTATGCTGGTGCGGCCGGTGCGCGGCTCGGCAGCCCTGGGGGTAGGCTCAGAGCTGATCCAAACCTACGGCCCCGACTCCACCCTTGGCCGGACAGCGGCGGTGATGCTGGGCTCCACCGAGACCACCTTTTACACCATCGCCGTCTACTTTGGCGCCGCCAAAATTTCCCGTACCCGGTATGCCGTCCCCGCCGCCCTGTGCGCCGATCTGGTGGGGTTTCTGGCAGCGGCCTGGGCGGTGCGGGTGCTGTTTTAGATCCTGCAAAAAAGCAGAAACCCGCTTTTGAAAAGCGGGTTTCTGAACATTTATTTGTCCAATTCTTCGGTAATTTCGTGAGGTTCGGGGGCCACCACCGGCTCGTCGTGTTCCAACTGCTCGAAGTAGTCCTCGTCCTGGAGCACCGGCTTGCGGTGCTGGGCAATGGCCATGATGGTAGGGTAGAGCACGATGGCCACAAGGCCGCCGGAAAATCCGTTGTTATAGAGGTTCATCCCCGCCACCGGAGAGCTGGTGTACAGCACCACCGAGGAGTGGAGAAAACCGGCGATCACGCCATAGATCCATCCAAAATAGCCCGAGATGGGGGCCAGTGTGGTACAGAACAGGCAGGCCAGCTGCACCGCCGGCTGGTTGAGCTCCCAGTGCATCACAATGCTGCCCAAAAACACGCCTGCCATCACGGGGCTGATGTTCAGCGCGTGCTTGCCGAAGGCGGAAAATCCCATAATGGTGAGAACTCCTCCCACTGTAGGTCCGTTCAGGTCGCCGCCCCCCAGAAGGATAAAGGCCACGCCGATCAAGCCATTGACCCCCATATTGATAAGCACTGGAGCAGGGCCGAACATACGCAGATAGTCGCTGGGGGCACGGCCGCTGGTGAGCAGCAGCCGACGATAGCCTGCCCACGCCGCCCAAACCGGTTTCCCGCTGAAGAACAATCCCACCACAATAAGCCCCAGGCAGAAAATCCCCAGCATGAGGGCAAACAGCCGGTTATACCCGCTGGCCCACCGGTAATGGAGGGTGGGGTCCGCCCCCAGAGAGGTCATCAGGGGAACGCAGATAAAGGCCAGCAATCCGCAGGCAAACCCCACATTATAGAGGTTCATGCCGTTTTGAATGCGGTACGTATAGGCGGCCAGAGGCGGCATAACAAAGCCGATCACCAGTCCCACCAGCGCGCCCCAGAACGGGTTGCCCCATCCGTTGTCCAAGGCGATGTAGCTGACAATGGGGGCCAGGGCGGTGGCCATCAGCCCAATGCCCGCATAGCTGCCCACCGGCTCCCGTTTCATCTTCGCGTACAGCCAGGAGCCGATAAGAATGGGCCAGATATTCACCAGATTCTTCCCAAACAGAGAAAATCCGGACATAAGCCCAACCTCCACCAGGGTCATGCCGTTGAGCACATCCCGGGACAGATAGAGCACACAGATGGTCACTGCGGTGACCAGAGCGGAGTTCACCAGGGCAGCCCCCGGCCCGGCCACCAGTACGTAGTCGGTGATGAGGGCATCCTCCACCATGACAATCCGGGTAAGCCCGGCGAAGATATTCTCCGGGGTATCCAGGGCAAAACCAGTCACGAGAGTGAGGGCCACAAAGGCCCACAGGCAGGGAAACATCCGTTCATAACGGGCTGGATGGTCGTGGTGGAGCAGGTGAAACAGGTCTCGGTTTGGCATAGGCTCTCTCTCCTCCGGCAAAATGGTGGACGGGCTCTCTCAGGCCCTCTGCTTGAAAAACTCCCGGGTCTGCTGGGCGTTGTGTCGAATCTCGTTGGCCAGGGCCTCCATGGAGGGGAACTTTTTCTCTCCCCGCAGGCGGTGGTAAAACTCCATGCGCACCTGGTGGCCGTACAGATCCCCGGAAAAGTCCAGAATAAACCCTTCCACTGTCACGCTGCCATCGTTATTTTCCACGGTAGGCCGCACGCCCACATTGGTCACAGCGCTGCGGCACTCTCCGTCAAACCAAACCCGGGTGGCGTATACTCCAAAGGCGGGGACAATGACTCCCTCGGGCACCCGCAGATTCACTGTGGGAAAGCCCAGGGTGGACGAGCCAATCTTTTTGCCGTGGGTGACCTGCTGGGTGAGGATATGAGGGTGGCCCAGGAACTGGTTGGCCCGGTCCATCTCACCCTGGGCAATCAGAGTGCGGATGTAGGTGGAGGAGATGGTGATGCCGTCCTGCTCCACCTTTCCAATGATCTCGCAGCCCACGCCCAGCTCCCGGCACTTCTCCTGGAGCCGCTTTGGATTGCCCTTGCCCAGGTAGCCAAAGTGGAAATCGTGGCCGGCCACCACATGGACCGCCCCCAGCTCCTCCACCAGATAGTGGATGATAAAGTCCTCCCAGTCCATGCGCTGCATAGCGTCAAAGGAAGCCACAATAACCTCCTGAATGTTGTACCAGCGGCGCATAAGCCAGATCCGGTCCTCTACCGAGCTGAGCAGGGGCACCTTTTCCCCGGTGATGGCTCCGCCGGGGTGGCGGTCGAAGGTGAACGCACAGGGGACGGCCTCCAGCCGGTCTGCCGCGGCGGTCACCGCCCGCAGAAGGGCCCCGTGGCCCAGGTGCACCCCGTCAAAAAAGCCCAGGGCGATCACACGTTTGGGTTTGTTGGACATAGTTTCTCTCCTTGTGTATGCTTATGATTTCATGTTTGGGAACTTGCAGAGTTCCGGCGCTCACACGGTAAAAAAGCTCTTAATGGTTTCCAGCTTCTTTCCGGAAATCTTGCCCAGCGCCAAAAATTCCCCGCTCTCCCCGTATACCCGGCACTCCCCGGAAACACCCGGAGTCTGGGGAAGGATGACGGTCATGCCGTTTCGCACCTTTTTTTCCAGCTCCGGCTTTAAAATCAGGACAGGGCGCCCTGAAAAGTAGGCGTCTACACTCAGCAGCAGCGCCTCCGGATCCTGGGCCTGCTGGACCTCATCCAGCTTCACCGCGTCCTCCAGGGTAAAGCCCGCGGCCATGGTGCGCCTTAGGCTGCTCATGCAGCCTCCGCAGCCTAAGGCCCGCCCGATGTCGTAGCAGAGGGTACGCACATAGGTTCCCTTGGAGCAGCGCACCCGGAGGGTGAAGTCCGCCTCCCCTTCCCGGCTCTCCAGCGTGAGGGAATGGATGGTGACCCTGCGGGCGGGACGCTCCACCTCCCGGCCCTTCCGGGCCAGCTCATAGAGCCTTTTGCCGCCTATCTTGATGGCGGAGTACATAGGAGGCACCTGGTCGATTTCCCCCCGGAACTGTTCCAGCACTCCCTCCAGGGCCTCTTCCGTCACCGAAACAGGGTGTTCTTCCAGGGTCTCACCGCTGGTGTCCTGGGTGTTGGTGACCAGGCCCAGCCGAAGCCCGGCCACATACTCCTTCTCCCCCTCGCCGGCAAATTCCACCGCCCGGGTGGCCCGGCCCACAAACACAGGGAGCACCCCCGTGGCCATGGGGTCCAGGGTACCGGCATGGCCGATGCGCTTTTCCCGAAAAATGCCCCGGAGCTTGGCGCACACATCCATACTAGTCCATTCCTGAGGCTTGTCGATGACGATGATTCCATTAGGCATAGCAGGCACCCCTTTCCTCGCGGCGCAGCCCAGCAAAGCGGGTGCGGCGCGAAAAGGAGGAGCCGCACGCCTGGATAAGCCCCTTTGCCCCAGCGAAGGGGCGTTCCAACAGGGCGTGCTCCGACGCGGTCCATTCCTGAGGCTTGTCGATGACGATGATTCCGTTTGGCATAGGTCCTCCCTTAGCCCTTGCGGACGGTCTCGATGGCGGCCAGCACGGCCTTTCGTGCCTCTTCCATGGTGCCCTCCACCGTGGCCCCCGCGGCGGCGGCGTGGCCTCCGCCCTGCAGAATGGCACAAACGGCACTGGCATCCAAATCTCCCGGATCGGTGCGCAGGGACAGCTTACACACACCGGGCTTCAGTTCCCGGAGGGTCACCCCGGTTTTGACTCCCTCCACCTGACCTACAAAGGCGGAGATGTCATCAATATCCCGCTCATCGGCGCCCACCTGCCGGAGCATATCCAGGGTGAGGAAGACCAGGGCGGTTTCGCCCTTGTCCCGCAGCTCCATGCCGGAGGCCAGCATCCCTTCGATTTTCAGGCGCTTGAAGGATTTGGTCCGGAAGTGGCGGCGGTTGACCGGGTAGGGGTCAAAGCCGGTCTCCATAAGCGCGGCGGCCACCCGGTGGGTAGCCGGGGTGGTGTTGCTGTAAACAAAACAGCCGCAGTCGGTGGACACAGCTACGTACAGGGCCTCCCCGATTTCAGGGGTAATGGGGCCCAGAAGCTGTACGATTTCGTACATCAATTCCCCACAGGCCGCCCGTTTGGCGTCCAGGCAGGTGTGTTTGGCATAAAATTCCTGGGAGGGGTGGTGATCGATGGTCAGCTCCACCTGCTCCAGATACTGCTTGGCGTTGTCCGGAAACAGGCCCCGGGCGGCCATATCCACCGCCACCACGGTCTCCGGCTCATACCCCCGGGGGGCCACAAGCCCCTCCAGATAGGGGGTAAAGAGAGAGGTGGCCTCGGGGTTGTGGAGGACAAAAGCCTCCTTCCCGGCCAGGCGCAGGCTGCGGCACAGCCCGGCGGCACAGCCGATGGTGTCCCCGTCGGGGCGCACGTGGGTGAGGATCAGATAGTGGTCTCTGGCCTTGAGAAATTCAGCAGTCTCCTTTGGGGTCATGGTTGTTCCTCCTGTACAGAACGAGAATCACTCCTCGTCCAGAATGATGTGCTCGTTGGCCGGGTTGGCGGGCTTGACCACCTCCGGGTTACGAAGCATCTCCAAAATGTGGGCACCCTTGTCAATGGAGTCGTCCCGGACAAAGGTGAGCTCCGGGGTGTTGCGCAGATTGAGGGTGCGCCCCAGCTCCCGGCGAAGCCATCCAGAGGCGGACTTCAGCCCTTTGAGCACCTGCTCGCAGTCGCTCTTGTCCAGCACACTGATATAAATTTTGGCATATTTCAGGTCGGGCGTGGTATCTACCGCCGTCACAGAAATCATGCCGGTCACCCGGGGATCCTTGACGGAGGGAATGAGGGCTGCCAGCTCCCGCTGAATCTCCTCGTTGATGCGTCCAATTCGGTTGCTTGCCATAAAAATTCCTCCTTTTGAACTCTCTCTCCGCGCCGCCCCCAGGCGGCACACTTACAAGGACAGAGACTATAACATTTCCATTTACCCTTACCAGTACTGTTACAGTTACAGTAAGTGTAACAGTGCATTCCTATTTTCCCCGTTTTATGTACGCAAATGTACAACTTTTCCCGCCATGCGTCCCATAAGCAAGGAGATGATGTTATGCAGACGGAAAAAAACGGGTTTGTATTCTACTTTGACAACCTGCCCATCCTCATGTCCCTGCCTTCTGAACAGCGGGGCTGGGTGATTGCCGCCCTGTGCCGCTACGCCCAGGAGGTCTGGCAGAACCCGGACTTTCCTGTGGAGCAGGCCATGGGCGAATTTCCCGCCCTCTCCGGCGAAGGGGAGGTGGCCTGCCGCTTTATGGGGGCGGCGGTTCTCCGGGACACCAAGCGCTGGCTCCACCAGCGGGACTACCGGATGCAGCGGCGGCAGCACCAGCTGGAAGCCTCCGCCCCGGCCCGGAAGCAAGTGCCCGGCCTGTCCCCCGACCCCAACCGGCAGGTATACCGGGAGACCCCGGAGGAGTACCTAAAGCGCCTGGAGTGGATGGCGGAAAGGGCAAGGGAGGGGTAGGATTTAAAACAGGGCGGGCGAAAACGCCCGCCCTGTGCTTTAGGGTTTGATGCTAATGTTTGTGCGCACTCCGACCTCAGTCTCGGGATCAGACCTCAATCTGTTCCATGATATAGGCTTCGATGATGTCGCCCGCCCCATCAACCAAAGGGGGACGGGGACCCCTGGATATTTAAATGCTTTGCGGAAGTGAATTCCGGCTTCGCAAATTCTCCGCCTGCGGCTTCGAATTTACGGCGCAGGGCGCCGCCCCATCCAAGATGGGGCCCCAGAGGGCGACAGGGAAACACTCCGAAGGATACGGAAAACAGATTAGACCTCAATCTGCTCCATGATATAGGCTTCGATGATGTCGCCTTCCTTGATGTCCTGGAACTTCTCGAAGGTGATGCCGCACTCGTAGCCGGAGGCGACCTCCTTCACGCTGTCCTTGAAGCGCTGGAGGGAGGCGATGGCGCCGTCGTAAATGACGATGTTGTCCCGCAGCAGGCGCATCTGGGCGCCGCGCTGCATCTTGCCGTCCAGCACATAGCAGCCGGCCACCATGCCCACGCCGGTGATGCGGAAGACGTTGCGCACCTCGGCCCGGCCCAGGTCCACTTCCTTGAACTTGGGGGCAAGCATGCCCTTCATGGCCGCCTCGATCTCGTTGATGGCGTCATAAATGACCCGGTACATGCGCATATCCACGCCGCTGCGGGGAGCGGACTCCTTGGCGTTGGCGTCAGGCCGCACGTTGAAGCCCACGATGATGGCCCCGGAGGTGGCGGCCAGCATGACATCGCTCTCGTTGATGGCGCCCACGGCGCAGTGGATGACCCGCACCCGGACCTCCTCGTTGGAGAGCTTCTCCAGAGAGGCCTTTACGGCCTCGGCGGAGCCCTGAACGTCGGCCTTGACGATGATGTTCAGGTTCTTCATCTCGCCGGCCTGGATCTGGCTGAACAGATCGTCCAGGGTGACCTTGCCCACGCTGCTGTTGAGGGCGCTCTTCTGCTCGTGCTTGCGCTGCTCCACCAGCTCACGGGCCATACGCTCGTCGGCCACGGCGTGGAAGTCGTCACCGGCGCCGGGCACCTCGCTCATGCCGATGATCTCCACGGGGACGGAGGGGCCGGCAGAGGTGACCTTCTTGCCCTGGGCGTTGGTCATGGCACGGACGCGGCCCACGGCGGTGCCGGCGATGATCACGTCGCCCTGCTTCAGAGTGCCGTTCTGCACCAGCAGGGTGGCCACGGGGCCGCGGCCCTTGTCCAGACGGGCCTCGATGACCGCGCCGTGGGCGGAGCGGTTGGGGTTGGCCTTCAGCTCGCGCATCTCGGCGGTGAGCACCACCATGTCCAGCAGGTTGTCAATGCCCATGCCGGTCTTGGCGGAGATGGGGCAGATGATGGTATCGCCGCCCCACTCCTCGGGCACCAGCTCATACTCGGTGATCTGATGCATGATCCGGTCGGGGCTGGCGGTGGGTTTATCCATCTTGTTGATGGCAACAATAATGGGGATCTCAGCGGCCTTGGCATGGTTGATGGACTCCACGGTCTGGGGCATGATGCCGTCGTCAGCGGCCACCACCAGGATGGCCACGTCGGTAATCATGGCGCCCCGGGCACGCATGGCAGTGATGGCTTCGTGGCCTGGGGTGTCCAGGAAGGTGACGTGCTTGCCGCCCCCATCCACCTGATAGTCGCCGATGTGCTGGGTGATGCCGCCGGCCTCGCCGGAGACCA
>CALWYG010000019.1 GCA_944385695.1 uncultured Oscillospiraceae bacterium
CACAGTCGTTGACCCGAAACTGGAGACAAATCGGAAGACCGCAGACCACGAGGTGTTCCACGCATACACCTTGGCGGATCACGAACTCCAATTCAAAATCCTGGACGCCATCCACGAAGCAGGCCTGGACGCTGAGTTCGATGTCCTGTATGACCGGGCTATGAATCTCTGGGGCGACCGATATCAGGAAGCTGACCCTGTTCTGCTCCAGTATCTGGTGGAGCAGGAGGTTATGGCGGAGGCCAGAGCCGGGAATGCAGAGCTCCTGGGGCGCGGCATTAAGAAAATCGGGCCCACCGTGCGCAAGGCGGTTCGGATCTGGGAGAAGAACTGGGCGGCAAGTCATAAAGGACAAAGTGCTGAAGAGGTTCGTCTTGGTCAGCCAAACGCTGTTGACCTTGCTCTTCGCTATCAGCAGCGTGGCGGACTTAGAGAACAGATGTCCGGTTTTGAGGAAGAGATCGACTTCAGTGCGTTTGAAGAGACGGACGCATATGATCGGTTTCAAGTAGCCGATCCTCTGGAGCAAACCTTGTCAGGTAGAGACCTCGGTGCTACAATGATGGAAAGCGATGATAAACTGAAAAGGGAAAAGGTCATCCCGCTGCTGAAGGAGCCCGACGGAGAGTTTGCCCAACTGGACCCGGAAAAAGACGAAGAGCTGGAGCAGATGACTTCCATGATTCAAGGAGACACTGCTGCTGCCATCGCCGGGAAACTCCTCCAAATGGCCAACGGCGCAGTCTACGATGATCAAAGAAATATCATTCCAATCCACGAAGAGAAATTAGAGGCTCTGGCTGAAATCATGGACACCAACCCAGGGGAGAGCCTATTGGTTTTCTATAATTTCCAGCATGACAAGGAACGTATCCTGGCCCGATTCCCCCAGGCGAGAGATTTCACCGGCCCAAAAGATGTTGAGGATTGGAACGCTGGAAAAGTGGAGATTCTCCTCTGTCACCCGGCCAGCTGTGGCCACGGGCTGAACCTTCAGGCCGGAGGCCACATCATTGTATGGTATGGCTTGACATGGAGTTTGGAGTTATACCAACAGGCTAACGCGCGTCTCCCGAGACCGGGGCAAAAAGAGAGCGTCATTATCCATCACATTGTCTGTCTGGATATCCTGCAAGATGTCTCTGGTATCAAAGATCGGGAAGGTAATACGGTGAGTACCAGCAAGGCTCTTAGATCCATGGCGGCTCTGTATAGCTTGCCCGAGCTGGACGATGACGCTGTTCAGGGGCTAGCCGAATATCTGGGCGTCGCGGAGTCTGTGCGTGGGTACAGCAGTAAGATGGTACAGCGGAAACTCGAATCCATGGAACGAAAGTATCAGAAATACAATTAAGCGCAAAAAGAGGCAGGCGGGTTTCCGTCTGCCTCTTTTCTTTTACATGGTTATTGTAAGTACGCTACTAGCGTGAAGAAATATCAACCCGTACATAAAAGAATATGCGAGTGGAAATGCAAATGCCATTGCTGTCGCGCCGTATGAGTCCATTTCGGACACCTTGCTTTTCGGCGGAGGGTTGCCATATTTTCGATTTATTACATTGCCCGCAAATATGGAAAATAAGCAGGCAAAGCAGCCCGGGATGGCTCCAGCAAAGAGCCCAAGAGTCAAGTACCCTAAAAATGATTCGGCGGGCGGAAGAGGGAGGTCAGTATCGGAATTATAGAAAGGGCGGAATGAAAATCCCCCTGTAAATTCTACGATAAGAATCTCGGATAATAAAAATATAAATTCTAGGACGATGAAACAGAACACGGCGGACAACAAAATTTTACCGTCTCTTGTTTTGGGAATGGACGCCCAAAAATATAAAGACGCGCCACGCAGACAGACAAGCAGGGCAAAGGATTCAAAAAGGATCGAAAAAATTAAAATCCACGTTGGCATAAATCCCCATCCCCCGCTGGAAAAATTTTAATAAAAAGCTTGACTTGTTGCGCGCAACGATGTAGTATGTTACGTGTAACAAGGAGGTGATTAAGTGTCCCCCAAAAGCAGAGCCGAGTACTTTCGAGAGCGGAGAGAAAAGTTAAAGACTTTCTCTGTGTCCGTAGATCGCAAAAAGTTGGAGCGCCTAGAGGGAAAATTGGCGGAGAACAAAGAGACCAAAGCTGGGTGGCTCAACCGAAAGATTGACGAGGAACTTGGCGAATAAAGGAAGGCAACCGGACGCCGTAGGAAGCAAAACCCGATTGCCTTGTACCGAAGGAGGCAAGCTCCCTGCGGTAAATCTTATTCTATCACAGGGAGCACCTCGAATCAACTGAAAAGAGGTGTTTATTTTGAAAGCATTACGTATCTCCGGAAGAGAATACCCGGTGACCGGCTGGGATGAGGTAAAAGGGGTCGGAACTGTCCCGAGGGTAGAGATTCCGATGATGAGCGACCTCAAGTGGCAACTGATCGCATTGCGGCAGCGGCTGGCCGAGCGAGAGAAGTTTGCAGCGATTGAGGATGTAGACAAGGCAATCCGAGACCTGAGAAAATGGCTCCTTGCCCACGGAGTCTCCTGCGAGGAGGTGTCTCCGGCATGAATGAGCTCGTCGTATTTGACAATCCCGAGTTTGGGTCCATCCGAACCATTGAGTTGAATGGAGAGCCCTGGCTGGTGGGCAAGGACGTGGCCAATGTATTGGGGTATAGTAATCCGCAAAAGGCGATCCGGGATCACATAGACTGTGAGGATAGAACGGTGAACGAATCGTTCACCGTGAACGGGACACCGATTGTGCTCATCAACGAGTCCGGTTTGTACTCCCTGGTCCTGAGCTCCAAGCTTCCCACGGCCCGGAAGTTCCGCAGATGGGTTACGTCTGAGGTACTTCCCAGCGTCCGGAAGCACGGGGGCTACATAAGCGGCCAAGAAAGCATGACGCCGGAAGAGCTCATGGCGCAGGCCCTTCTGGTAGCGAAAAAGACGTTGGCGGACCGTGAGGCAAGAATATCTGCGCTGACTGCGGAGAACCAGATCATGGCACCGAAGGCTGACTACTTCGACCAACTTGTGGACAGGAACCTTCTTACCAACTTCCGGGAGACGGCAAAGCAGCTGGAGGTGCCACCAAAGAAGTTTGTGAACTTCCTGGTGCTCCACAAATATATTTACCGGGATAAGCGGGGAAAGCTACTCCCCTACGAGACAAAGAATACCGGTCTGTTCGAGGTGAAGGAATGCTTTAACGAGAGAACAAAGTGGGTTGGTACGCAGACTTTTATCACACCAAAGGGCAGAGAAACCTTCAGGGTACTATGCGCCGGGCTGAACTGAGCATAGAAAGGAGAAGAGGCAGGCGGTTTCCCGTCTGCCTCTTTTTCTACGATTCCGCAAGATTATATGCGGTCGTGCGGCGTTGCGCCTACTGTGTGATTATTGTATCACGGAAGAATCTGACTGTCTACTCCTTTTTGCGAGCTAAGTCATTTCCGGACGTGCTCCACAAAAGAAAAGTAGCGGTCCAAAATCTCGTTGAGTAGTTTATCGGGATTCAGGTTGTTGGGATTATGGAACGCAGTTTCCCGCTTCAATCTGTCTGTGTTCTTGTAGCTGAGGATGTGAGGTACGCCCCAGCTGCTCTCCTGGAGCTCACTTGCACGAGGAGAATCCTGAGCTGCCAGTGTAGACTGAATGAAGCCGCGCAGCAAAGACGCTACCGTTGTGTTATTGGCCTCTGCGTATTGACGAAAGGCCTCCGCTTCTTCCTTCTTCAAATTGACAGCCAGAGTTTTCATATTCATCCGATCCCACTCTTTCATTCTAAACAACTCCTTTATACGTATATTGAGATACGTCTTATCTACGCCCGTGATAACACGTATTGCTGAATACGTCAAGGGTTGAAAGGAGAAAAAATATTTTAGGCTAAAATAGGCTGTGTTCGGCTTTGTTGTGCCGAACTTTAAGGTCGACATAACTACAAAGAAGACGTACAAAACGCTGCAACTTTTTGCAACCAAGCGCAACCAAGAGCGGCCCCATATAGCCCATAATGGCCAAAATAGGCCACTTTGTGCCCTTTTTTGTTGCAAAGCGGAAGAATACAAAAAAGCCCCGAAACCCTTGTGGCACAAGAGTTTCGGGGACTCTAAACGATGGAGCAGGTGAAGGGAATCGAACCCTCGTGTTCAGCTTGGGAAGCTGACATTCTGCCATTGAACTACACCTGCATGCTCTGTTGAAAGCTTTCATACTATACCATATTTTCCATGTAAATGCAAGCAGAAATTTGTCACGGACCAAATTTTGTTCCGTCAAACAGAGAGCCAGCCGCTCCTTTGGAGCGGCTGGCTCAAAACATTGCATTAGGCGGAAGCCTTGCTGTTCTTCATGAACATCAGGAAGCCAAGCATCAGGACCATGCCCACGGGCAGCGCGATGATACCGGGCAAACCATTGATAGCCAGCAGTCCGGCAAGCAGGTAGCTGATACCGGAAATGACGGCACAGGAGATGGCATAGGGGAGCTGAGTGGATACATGGTTCACGTGGTCACATTGGGCACCGGCGGAAGCCATGATGGTGGTGTCGGAGATGGGGGAGCAGTGGTCACCACATACAGCGCCGGCCATGCAGGCGGAGATGCAGATGATGGCCAGGGGGTTATCCATGGAGAAGACGTTCTGAACGATAGGGATCAGAATGCCGAAGGTGCCCCAGCTGGTGCCGGTGGCAAAGGCCAGAAGGCAGCCGATGACAAAGACGATCACGGGCAGGAACATCTGCAGGTGCTCGGCGCTGCGCACAAAGTCGCGGACAAAGTACTTGGCACCCAGGGAATCGGTCATGCTCTTCAGGGTCCAGGCAAAGGTGAGGATCAGGATGGCGGGAACCATGGCCTTGAAGCCCTCGGGAATGCAGCCCATCATTTCCTTGAAGCTCATGGAGCGGCGGACAAAGTAATAGATAAAGGCAAAGAGCAGACCAAATGCGGAACCCAGCATCAGGCCCACGGAGGCGTCGGAGTTGGAGAAGGCGCTGACAAAGTCGCTGCCGGAGAAGAAGCCGCCGGAGTAGATCATACCCACCACGCAGCAGATGACCAGCACGATGATGGGCAGCACCAGGTCCATAACGGTGCCCTTGGTGTCGTCGATGTCCTCGTCCAGCATAGCGTAGGGGTTGGAGCCGGAGAACAGGTCACCCTTTTCCACGGCGTTGCGCTCGAACTTTGCCATAGGGCCGAAGTCCACATTGAACAGGATAAGGCCCAGCATCATCAGGATGGTCAGAAGCGCGTAGAAGTTATAGGGAATGGCGCGGATGAACAGATTCAGGCCCTGGCCGTCCTCCGCAAAGCCGGACACAGCGGCGGCCCAGGAGGAGATGGGGGCTATGATGCACACAGGGGCGGCGGTGGCGTCAATGATGTAGGCCAGCTTGGCGCGGGAGACCTGGTGCTTATCGGTGATGGGGCGCATGACGCTGCCCACAGTGAGGCAGTTGAAATAGTCGTCAATGAAGATGAGGCAGCCCAGAAGCACAGAGGCCAGCTGAGCCCCGGCCCGGGACTTGATGTTCTTCTTTGCCCAGCGGCCGAAAGCGGCGGAACCGCCGGCCTTGTTCATCAGACACACCATGGTGCCCAGAATGACCAGGAAGATCAAGATACCCACATTGTAGCTGTCGGACAGGGAGGCGACAATGCCGCCGCTGAACACATGGTTCAAGGTTCCCTCAAAGGAGAAGTTGGAATAGAGCAGTCCGCCCACCACAATGCCGATGAACAGGGAGGAGTAGACCTCTTTGGTAATCAGGGCCAGGGCAATGGCAATCACAGGGGGCAGCAGGGCAAGACCGGTGTTATAAAAATTGCTGGGAGAAACCACATAGCCGGTTCCCTCACAGGCGGAACAGGCGGCGGCCTCTCCTTCATCCGTCAGGACAATGCCAATGCCGCTGCAATCGGGGCAGCTGATCATCTTGGTGCCGGTTTCTTCCGTGGGGTCGCCGGCAGCAAAGGCGGTGGTGGCCAGAGCGAGGACCATCATAAACAGGACGATGGCGCGCAGGGGCCAGGATCTTCTAGCTCTCATTTTGATTCCCTCCAAATTTTGTTTGGGCCGCGCAAGAATATGGCGCAAAACAAAAAGCCACGGGGCGCAAAGCGCTCCATGGCAAACCGGATGCCCCCAAGATTACTTGGGGACCTCTGGATAGCGCTCCACTCACTCGTGACAGTCCGCGGGATATTCTCCCAACGGCCCAGGTCGCACGGCCCAGGCAGGCCGCTTGATCTTCGGCGAAGTCCCCTCTCCCGCAGGACGGCTGCCTGGCCTTGTCCCACGGTACGCATGAACTTCGCGCCTCTATCCATAATAAAATTGGAATTGCAAGTATCCTATCACGGTCCTTCATACTTGTCAAGGCAAAATGTGAAATTTCTGTTAACGGTCGGATTTTTTTGGAACCTCCATGAAAAAGGTAAGGGTTCCGGTAGCCACCGTCTTGCCCTGGGCGTTCCGGATTTCTACTTGGATGACGGACAGTCTCCGGCCCAGTTTTTTAGGGGTGGCCTCGCAGAAGAGGTCGCCGTAAGCGGGGCGGAGGTATTCCATGGTGGTGGAGCAGGTGACACAGTTTCCTCCCCTGGAACAAGCACAGCTGCCGGCGACCGTGTCGGCCAGGGTGGCAATGGCGCCGCCATGGATCATACCGTGGGGGTTGATGGAGTTGGGGCCTGCGTGGAGGATGCCACGGGTCAGCCCGGGCTCCACATGGGTCAGCTCAATGCCATTTTCGTAGGAAAACTGGTGGGGCGTGTTGACCACGTCCAGAATTGGGTGTTTTATTCCATCCATAAAGACACTTCCTTTGACAAACTTCTGCCATATTATCACGTTTTTTTTCAACTGGCAAGCCTATTGGGCCACCAAATGGACGCTTGCGGCATAGAATGGCTGGGAGCGGCCCGTAATGATTAACAGAAAGGGAGTACTTATATGGAAAAAGCAAAATTACCAGCTATGAGTGGGGAAACGGTGGATCAGGATACCTTCCGCCGGGTCTGGGAGCGGGTGATGCCTGACCAGACCAACAGCCCCATTGCAGTAGAAGGGGGACAGGGGGAACGTGAAATCCCAGAGACTGCGGTACCTGGGACGGCGGCCCCGGAACCTGTTGCTGGAGAGGAGACTCAGCAGACCCAGACCGAGCCGTCGCAGCCGGAGTCCAACTTGCCCCAGGTGCCGGCCTGTTCGGAAGAACCCAGTGGGGAAGAGAAGGAGTGTCCCTGTACCGGAACGCCGGAGCTTTGCCTGGGGGAGGGTTCTCAGGGAGACAGCCGGCGTTTGGAGGAGCTGATGTCTATGGCACGGCGGGGAATGCTGGCCGGACAAATGCTCTCCAGCCGGGCCTGCGGGAGCTGTGCCAGGGGGACGATGGGAAACTTATCGGCCGATCACCGGCAGGCACTGCGCAGACTTTCGGCGGCTTATTTTCTGATTACCGGCAAACGTTTTCGCCCCTGCTGTCCCCATCCAGAGCTGCCCTCCTCGTTCAGCCTGGCCATGCGGGAGCAGTTTATGTGGGAGCAGCGGTGGGAACACTGTAACCGCCAGGCGGCGGAGAATACGCAGGACCCCTGCCTCCGGGCGCTCTATGAGGAGCTGGCCCAGGAGGGAAGGCTCCACGCAGGTACGATTCGCTCTCTGCTGGAGCAGATGACTTGACGCAGCCAGATGGCGGGAGTACACTATGGAAAAAGGCCGGGGAAAATTGGAATGCCTGGGGGCATGGCTGCCCGGCAGAAAGAGAGGGTACCTATGAGAAGGGAATTTACCTATCCATCCACGGATGGGATTCACCAGATTCACGCTGTAGAGTGGCTGCCTGAGGGAGAGCCCAGGGCGGTGGTGCAGATCGTCCACGGAGTGGCCGAATATGCCCTTCGTTATGATCCTCTGGCTCAATTTCTCACCGAACACGGCTTTGTGGTGTGCGGTGAGGACCATCTGGGTCACGGCCTGACCGCCAAGGATGGGACCTATGGGTATTTTGGTCCCAAAAATGGCTGGGATCTTGTGGTGCGGGATGTGCGCCGCCTGCGGAAGCTGGAAGGGGAGAAGTACCCCGGCATTCCCTATGTCATGCTGGGCCATTCCATGGGCTCATTTCTCACCCGTACCTATCTTATCCGCTGGCCGGGAACCGTAAATGCCGCGGTCCTGTCCGGAACGGGACAGGAGGCTGCTCCCCTGGTAGCGCTTGGGAGGGGGATGTCGGGTATGATCGGCACGTTCCGTGGAAGGGAGTATGTCAGCGACCTGGTGTACGATATGTCCATGGGGTCCTATAATAAGCACTTCCAGCCCAATCAAACCTCTGGAGACTGGCTCAGCCGGGATATGGAGGTGGTTCAGGCCTTTCAGAACGACCCTCTCTGCTCCTTCCGGCCAACGGTGACCATGTTCCGGGATATGCTGGGAGGAATCCAGTTTATTGGCAGGAAAAAGAACCTGAAAAAGATGGAGAAAACCACGCCCATCTACTTTCTCTCCGGCGACCGAGACCCGGTGGGCAATATGGGAAAAGGCGTGCAGAAGGTGGCCCAGATGTTCCGAGCGGTCGGGTGCCGGGATGTGACCGTCAAGCTCTACCCCGGCGGGCGGCATGAGATGTTCAATGAAATCAACCGCCAGGAAGTTATGGACGACCTGCTGACCTGGCTGGAAAGCAAAAACCTATAAAGTAAAATCCCCTTACACGAAAAAACGCTCATGTAAGGGGATTATTCTTGTAAAATTAATATATATAAAGTTAAATTACTTTACGGCGATTGCTTCGATTTCACACAGCACACCCTTGGGCAAATCCTTGACAGCCACACAGCTGCGGGCGGGCTTGGAGATGAAATACTGGGCATAGACCTCGTTAAAGGTGGCAAAGTCGCCCATATCAGCCAGGAAGCAGGTGGTCTTCACGACCTTGGAGTAATCCACCCCGGCGCTTTCCAGAATGGCGCCCACATTCTTGCAGCTCTGGTCAGCCTGGGCAGCAATCCCCTGAGGGATGTCGCCGGTGGCAGGGTCCACAGGGATCTGGCCGGAGGTAAAGACAAAGCCGTTGACCTCATAGCCCTGTGAATAGGGGCCGATGGCGCCGGGGGCGCTGGAAGTTTCCAGAATTTTCATCGTTCAATCATCCTTTCCAGTAATTTACCTCAGGGCTTGGCCCTGAACGATATAGTTCAGTATACCACAGGGAGTTCGTTTTGCATAGGGATTATTTCAGCAGAGCAGCCATAACTCCCGTGTAGCAATGGCAGACTTTTGCCAACTGGTCGATGTCAATGTACTCGTCCACTGTGTGGGCCAGATTTTCCCGGCTTGGCCCCAGACCAAAGGTCTTGATTCCAGCCTCGCCGGCGTAATGACTGCCGTTTGTGCAGAAATTGTACCGGGTGATCTCCGGAGCATAGCCCATTTCCTTCAACTGGCGGTACACGGCCTGAACAAAGTCGGCATCTTCCTCAAAAAGCCAGCCGGGGAAGAACCGCTCCCCTTCAATTTCGCTGCCGGTGTGACACAGCTCCTTGCCCACAGCGTAGCCCACGTGAACCTTCAGTTCCGGGTCCTGCGTCATCAGCTGCTCCAGCAGAGCCTGGATGGGGGCCAGAACGCTCTCAGGAGTTTCCCCCACCAGCAGCCGACGGTCGTAGGTGGCCCGGCAGTATTCAGGAACCACCGAGGCACCGGGGTATGGGCTGGACTTGATGTCCGTAAGCTCCAGAATGCCGTCGCCCAGGACGGGGTGGTGGGTAGGCTGCAGAGTACGGATGGCCTCAATGACCTTTGCCATTTTATAGACAGCATTGATTCCCTTTTCCGGATTGGCGCTGTGGCAGGGCTTGCCGAAGGTCTCCACTACGATCTCCGCCCGTCCGCGCTGGCCGATTTTCAGATTCAGTTGGCTGGCCTCGCCGATGACCACGTAGTCGGGCTTGACATAGGCGCTCACCTCTCGGGCAGCTACCCCTTCAAAGCACTCCTCATGGACCACGCCGGCCACATAAATCTCCCCGGCAAAGTTCCGGCCGGTTTCCCGGGCAAAGTTTGCCGCAGCACAGGCCATAGCGGCTACAGCCCCCTTCATATCAGAGGTGCCCCGGCCATAGATTTTTCCGTCCTCGATGGCTGCGGCAAAGGGGTCATGGGTCCAGGCGGCAGGGTCTCCCACGGGGACAGTGTCGATGTGCCCGTCAAAGAGCAGCTTGGGACCCGGGCGATTGCCTTTGATACAGCCCACAATGCTGCCATACCGGTCCACATGGACGCGGTCAAAGCCGTTGGCCTCAAAAAAAGCCTTCAGCGCGGCCACTACGCCGTCTTCATGGCCGCTGGTGCTGGGGGAGCGTACCAATGTTTGGCACAGCTCAACCACCTGATTCGTTTGCCGATCGGTTAACATAACTTTATGCCTCCTATGTTATCCTTCCTAGACCTTGGAATATTTTCCGCCCCAAACCACCTTGCGGTAGTTATCCTGGTCTGTGTCCCCTTCGGTGCTGATGAAGAGCAGGCGGCTGGTTTCCTCCAGGTGCAGGGCCTGTTTCAAATCACGCAGGCTTTCCCGCAGCAAAATATTGGCCGCGCAGCCCAGAGTAGCTGCGCCCGATTCGCCGGAGACAATAGGGGCGTCCCCTTTCCTGGGAGCGGCCAAAATGCGCATACCGTCCGCCGCGGCATAGTCCGGGCAGCTGATAAAGGCGTCGGCGCATTGCCGGAGCACTTCCCAGGCGATGGTGCAGGGTTCTCCACAGGCGAGACCGGCCATAATGGTGTCCATGTCTCCGGTGACAAAGTGAAGCGTTCCGTCATCGGCCTGAGCAGTGCGGAAGAGGCAGTTGGCCTTGTTGGGCTCTACGATGGTGATAAAGGGCCGCTGTTCCCCATAGTAGGAGGAAAAGAAACCGGCCATAGCCCCGGCCATGCTGCCTACACCGGCCTGAAGAAACAGATGAGTGGGCGGGGGTGCGCCCTCCGCCTCCAGCTGCCGGACGATTTCATAGCCCATGGTGGTGTATCCCTGCATAATCCACTGGGGAATGTGGGTATATCCCTCCCAGGCCGTATCCTGCACCATGACCCAGCCCTTTTCCTGGGCCTGGCGGTTGGCAAGGCGGACCGCTCCGTCGTAGTTGAGATCAGTGATGGAGGCCTGGGCTCCTTCGGCCTGGATGTTATGAAGGCGCTCGGGGGCGCTGCCCTTAGGCATATAGACCACGGAGTGCTGGCCCAGCTGGTGGGCAGTCCAGGCCACGCCGCGGCCATGGTTCCCATCCGTGGCAGTGACGAAGGTCACGTCCCCCAGCTTCTTTTTGATTTCGGGAGAGAGAATTCGGGCTGCGGGGAGGGCGGAGATGTCCTCACCCAGTGTTTGGGCAATGTACCGCCCCATGGCATAGCTGCCCCCCAGGACCTTGAATGCGTTGAGACCGAAGCGGAAGCTCTCGTCCTTCACCCGGATGTCTCCCACTCCAAGCGCCTGAGCCAGGTTAGGCAGGGCAGTGAGCGGAGTGGGTTGATAGATGGGGAAACTGGCGTGAAAATCCCGGGCCTTCTGAGCCTCGGCCACGGTAAAGTGGCTGAACGTGAGAGAGGGCTGCCGCTCTCGGGCAAGAGTGGCAATTTGAAAAGAATCCATATGGAATAATTCTCCTTTCTCCAGCTTGGCGGCCGGTTATAACCTTGATAAAGCAAGGCCATTATAACGCGCGCAGAGGGAAAGAGCAATGCTGAGCTTAGAAGTTCAAAGGCGGGCACATATAGAGAACAACAAAAGGCCGCCGGGACTGTGTAAAGGGTTCCGTCCCGGCGGCCTGTTTTGATTGCCGCTGATATTTGTGTCTATGTGTTTATCTGGCCACACGCTGCAGAAGACGGGAAGCGGGCCCGAGCAGTGCCTTATGACCGGCGGCCCAGTAGCTGACTTCTGCCAGCAAAACGCCGCCCAGAACATCCACAGCCACGTGCTGCCGGGTGGTAAGAGTGGAAAGGCAGATGGCCGATGCCGTCAGTCCGGTGAGCCAGACCCCCCAACGGGGAAAACGGGGGAGGCTGCGGGCACCAAGAAAGCACAGCCAGCTGACCAGACAGTGAATGGACGGGAAGAGATTGGTGGGGGCGTCCACCTGGTAGACAAACCGCAGTAAATGGTCCCATAGCCCATTTCCAGGGACAGGCGGGCGCAAATTGGTGGTGGGCAGCAGAAGAAAGAAAATCAGGCAGATCCCTTTGGCCAGAAAATCGGCCAGAAAGAAGCGGCAGGCGAGGGGAGCTTCCGCCCTGGCCATGCGCACATAGAAGACCGCCCAGAACAGGAAGCAGCCCAGATAGATGGATACCGTCCAGGGGAGAAAGGGTACCAGAGAATCCAGGCAGAGCTCCAGATTTCGGTGCGGAGCGTTCTGAGCCAAAAAATTGCCCCCGTAGTATACACTTTGGTTCCACACCACAGCGCACAGGGGAAGAAGCCAAACCTTGGAACACCGCTTAGTCATGGGCGGTCCTCCCCGCGCTGCTCCCAATCCACGCGCCCTGGCTGACCCGAACTTCGCTTCCGTCGGTCAGGCAGGGAATGAGCCGGGGGAGGAGCTGAATGCGCCCGCGTTCAAACAGCAGAACAATGGTGGAGCCAGACAGTTCAAAGCGGCCCATCTCCTCTCCCTTTCGGAAGCGCCCGCCTTTCTTTTGTGCGACGATGCCGCCTACCACCAGGGCTCCTACCTCGGTCTGGACCACGGGCCCAAAGTGCTCTGTGGCCAGCAGGGTCCACATCCGCCGGTTGAGCGTATAGACTGGAAAGGCAGCGCAGGCAGAGGGCTGCACACTGTGGAGAGCGCCGGGAATAAAGTGGTTTTTGCCCTGAAAGCCGTCGTCAATGTAACAGTAGTGGTGGTAGTCCGAGGCCTCCAGACGAAGGATCAGGCAGTCTCCGCCGTGATAGCGTGCTCCGAGTTCCGCATCCTGAAGCAGATCCTCCAGCCGGTAGGAGAAACCTTTGATGGAGAAGCTGCTGTCCGGATGAATGGGGTAGTAGCTTAGCCATCCGTCACAGGGGCTGATCAGGTGGTGAGGAGCGGGGTCGAAGTCCAGCTCCTCCCGTTCCCGGACAAAGAAGTCACGGAATGTGCGGTATCCTCTGCGCTGTTCCCGGGTAAGGGGAATGCCGTGGCGTTTGGCGTACCAGCCTACCAGAGGGCGAGACCACTGAGAGCGGAGAAAGCGAACGATGGGCTGGTCCGCCCGGGAACGGAGGATCAGGGATAACACGGCCCTGCCCAACCGGGTCCCGTATAAGAAATTCACAGCTGGTGAAGACCCTTTCATGGATGCACCCCCACAAGTAAAACGAGAAATCCAGCCGCGCCGCACACCAGCATACCCAGTTTGCCCAGCAAGGCGGGCTTTTTCAGCGGAAAGGGGGTGAGGAAAGCCAGAGCCATAACCAGCAGAAGAGCGGGAGCTGTCCAGGTGAGAGACCAGCCCGCCATGCCGCAGATTCCTGCCAGCATAGGCAACAGCAGGGCAACGGTGGTGATCGGGAGGCCAAGATAGACTGTTCTGGGCTGCTGGGTGGTTTCCTGACGTTCTTCCTCGTCTACGTTGAACCAGGCCAGGCGGATGAGAGCGCACAGAAGATAGAACCCGCTGATGGCAAGGGTCCATTGGTTTTTGGAAGCGGCCTGGCAAACGATCATGGCCGGCAGAACCCCAAAGCAGATCAGGTCGCTGAGGGAATCAATTTGAATGCCAAAGCGTTTTTCCGCCTTGGTACGGACCATGGTGGAGGCGATTTTTCCATCGAACATGTCGCATATGCCTGAAATCATCAGACAGGTCAGCGCACTTCTGAGATCGCCGCCTACCGCAAACGAAATTCCAAAAAAGGAGACCAGCATTCCCAAATAGGTCAAAATAACAGTATAATTGTAGACGCCCAGCATGTGAATTCCTCCTATTATGATTTGGCGATGTAGGCAAAGAAAAGGCTGTATCCCAAAATGCACCAGGGCTTGCCCAGCAGAATGATCCAGGTGAACTTTTTAGCGGACATTCCGGTCAGTCCGGAAAAGTAGCACAGGAAATCATCCGGGGCCAGGGGAAGAAGAATGGCTAAAAACAGGATGAATGTGTAGCTGCGCCTGCGCTCCATCCAGTCCACAAAAGAGCGGTATTTCTCCATCGGCACCATGCACTGTACCAGGTTGGTACCAAATTTTCGGGCCAGGAAAAAGGCGAGAATGGACCCGGCGCTGATGCCGATGTAGTTGCACCAGAATCCGCCCATGGCCCCAAACATTCCAGCGCCTACGATACAGCCCAGAAACCCGGGGAGCACAGGCAGTACCACCTGAAGGGCCTGAATGACCATCAGCGCCACTGGGGCCAGCAGACCAAAGCTGTCCACATAGGCCTGAAGGGATTCGATGGACTGAAAATGTCCGTCCAGGTAGCCTTTGAATAAGATGAGCGTACAGACAGCCAGAAGCACGACCAAAAAGGCTGTGAGCAGGCGCTTAAATGTGAGTGCATTTGCCATAGGCAAGAACCTCCAGAAATTGAAAAAGCAGACGTTTTTTGCCTTTTTATCAGGATAAACACAGTATAAAGACGAATCCTTAATATCTGCCTGGGGAACATCTTAAGAAATCTGAAGCTTACAGAAGGTATCTACCCCGAAAAAGAAAAAAGAGGTATAATGTAAGCGCGAAAGGAGGCGAGGCTGTGGAAAGCCAGAAGATTTTGTTTGTTGACGATGACCCGGAGATTCGGGAAGTGCTGCGTCTGCTGCTGGAGAGCGAAGGATATCAGGTGATCGAAGCGGTCAACGGAGAGCAGGTGCTGGAAAAGCTGGACGATTCGGTGGGGCTGGTCATTCTGGATGTGATGATGCCGGATATGAACGGATATGGCGTGTGCGCGGAAATCCGCAAGCGCTCGGCGGTGCCGGTATTGTTTCTGACCGCAAAGTCTCAGGACTCGGACAAAACATTGGGTTTTTCTGCCGGCGGAGACGACTATCTGGTCAAGCCGTTTTCTTATAGTGAATTGATTTCCCGGGTAAAAGCCATGCTCCGGCGCTACTATGTATATGGAGCGAAACAGGCGGATCTGGAGCCCGTGATCCGCTGCTGCGGAACGGTGGAAATTGATCCGCGCCAGTGTGTGGTGCGCCAGGAGGGACGAGAGGTGCCTCTGACGGATACCGAGTATCGGATTTTGCTGCTGCTGGCTTCCCATCCCGCCAAGGTGTTCTCCGTGCAGAACATTTATGAAAGCGTGTGGAACGAGCCCTATTTTTACAGCTCCAACAACACGGTCATGGTGCACATCCGGAACATCCGCCGCAAGCTGGGGGATGATCCTCAGAACAGCCGCACCATCCGCACGGTATGGGGAAGGGGGTACCGGATTGAGTAGAGGGCGCAGCCTCAGCACCCAGCTGTTTTTGGATGTCCTGCGGTCGCTGCTGGTTGCGGTTGCCGTGTTTCTGGTCCTTTCCTGGGGCGGCGACTGGCTGCTGACTCAGACAGTCTATGGAGAAAACTTTACGCTTCAGATGACCGAACAGAAATTTGAGCGCCTTCAGGAATATGTGATGGAGAAAGAGGTTACGCCGGAAAACCTTCGTCCGCTGGACATCTGGTGCAGACGGGGAAGTCAGGTCTATCTGGTGCTCTATCAGAATGGCCGGCTGATCTATGACTCCTCCTATACTTCCCAGGGACAGACTCCGGTGGAGGATTACTCTCCTGAGATGGAAAGTCCGGAGCGGGAATATGCTCTGGAGCTGAGCGATGGTACCCAGACAAGGGCATTTTTGTACTTTTATGCCAGTTCAGCCTATTATTACGGAACCATTTTTCTGTCCGCCCTGGGCGCGTTTATGGCCTTTTCCCTGTGCTTTATTACCTTGATCCACAGGAAGATGCGCTACATCCAGCAGCTGAAGAAGGAATTGGATATCTTGGCCGGAGGAGACCTCAGTTATGAGGTTACCGTGCGGGGAAACGACGAGCTGGGAGAACTGGCGGCGGGGATTGACCAGATGCGCCGGTCCATTGCCGCCCACCAGGCGGCAGAGGAGCGTATGCGGCTGGCCAATTCAGAGCTGGTTACCGCCATGTCCCACGATCTGCGCACCCCACTGACCTCCCTGCTGGCCTATTTGGAGCTGATGGAGCGGGGCAAGTATGAAAATCAGGAGCAGCTTGCCCACTTTATCCGCCGCAGCCTGGAGAAGACCCTTCAGATTAAGTCCATGGCGGATAAGCTGTTTGAATATGTTTTGGTCTATTCCTCTGAGTGGGCGCCCCCCGGCCTGGAAAATCGGGACGGGGATGAGCTGCTCCAGCATCTGCTGGGGGAGTACGCCTTTTCCCTGGAAAACCACGGCTTTGCGGTGCGGCAGAGTTTTTCGCCTCTGGAGGGGCAGCTTCAGGTGAACCTGGAACTGCTGCGGCGGATGTTTGATAACGTCTATGGAAATTTGCTGAAATACGCCGATGGAGCCCACCCTGTGGAGTTGGCATATTGGAGGGAAGATGGGCGGGCGCACATTTCCATTTCCAACCACATCTCCCCCCAGAGGGACAAGCGGCAAAGTACCAATATTGGACTTAACACCTGCGGAAAGATCCTCCGCTGCCATGGGGGCAGCTTTTCTTACCAAGAGGAGGGAGGACGCTTTCGGGTGGAAGTTGTTTTGCCCCTGCTCCGGAGAGAAGGACTGTCCACTGACCAGTGTAATCAATAAAATCAGAACCCCCGCCTCGGTAAAACCGGGGCGGGGGTTTTGTATTGGCAAAAATGGAATTAAGAATCGTTAAGAAGTTCACCGGTAAAGGATTAAGAAATAAGGAGTAAGATGCCCATTGTCAGGGACAGCTCCCCAAAACCCCCCGGAAAGGAACCATTTGTTATGATACGAACCGGAAAAAAGCCTGTGAAAAAACGTATATGCATTGTCCTTGCTCTGACCGTTCCAATCTTACTGTTTATCAAAGGAATCATCGAGAGCAAGCGGAGATGGGGCGCCTGAAAACAACAACGGAAGGAAGTACATACCATGAAAATGTTGGCCAAACGGAAATTTAGAAGCGCGATGGCAATGGCTCTTGCTCTCGTTATGTCCGTCTCTGTGATGACAGGATGTACCCCGGGAAAGGGCGGCGACAAGAAGCCCACAACCTCAGTCAGCCAGAGTCAGGATGCTGGCAAGAGCGCGGATAAGAGTATGGACAAGAGTGCCGAAAAGGACGGCGCAGAAGGCAAAGAGGATGGCGGGAAAAGTGGCGTCCATAAAGGAACCATGAGCCGCAAGCAGGTCCGGAAGGATGCCGGCAGCCAGAACAAGAATTCCAAGCAGAGCAAGCAGTCCAAGGAAAGTAAGAAGGACGACAGCAAGAAGTCCGATAACAAGAAGTCCGGCGCCAAGAGAGGCAACAGCAAGCGGGACACGGCCAAAAAGAACAACGCGGATAAGGGAACGGCCAGAAGAGACGCGGCCAAGAAAGAGGCTGGCAAGAAGGATACTGGCAAGAAGGATACCAGCAAGAAGGATACCAGCAAGAAGGATACCGGCAAGAAGGATACCGGCAAGAAGGATACCGGCAAGAAGGATACCGGCAAGAAGAACAGCATTAAGAAGGATGCTGGCAAGAAGAACAACAAAAAGCGGAATGCTGCCCGGGACAACACCACAAAAAAGGATACGGCCAAGAAGAATGCCGGCAAGCAGAATCGAAACAGAAAAAAGAACGCTTTTGAGAAAAACTTCCAGAAGAAGCAGACGCCCAAGCACAACAACAAGGGCACTGCCGCTGCTGAGGCCGGTAAGAATCAGACCGGTAAGGCTTCCAAAAACTAAGGGAAGATTTGGGTGCCTGAGACAGAAACGACACGATATACACCGGAGTACCTCCCAGTATCAGCTGGGGGGTACTCCGCGTTATGGAAACGAGACAGAAAGGCCGGTTGCTCATGGATGTACAGACTATTTTAATTGTGGATGATGACAGTGAAATCCGGGAAGGCCTTCGCATTCTGCTCAGCGGGGAGCACTATATGATCTTGGAGGCGGCAAATGGACATGAGGCACTGGAACGGCTGACGGATACAGTGGATCTTGTCATTTTGGATATTATGATGCCGGGGCTTTCAGGCCTGCATGTCTGTGAAGAAATTCGCAAGCGGTCGGCAGTTCCGATTTTGTTTCTCACCGCCAAAGCGCAGGAGTCGGACAAGCTGGTAGGGCTAATTGCCGGCGGGGACGACTATCTCTCCAAGCCCTTTTCCTATGCGGAACTGGTGGGACGGGTCAAGGCCTTGCTGCGCCGGTACTGCGTTTACCGGGGGAAGGCCCAGGCGGGGGCGCTGAGCCGGGACAATATTCTCTCGGCCCGGGGAATTCGGATCAGCCTGGACTATAACCAGGTGTGGGTTCGGGGCCAGGAGGTGGAGCTGACGGAGATTGAATATAAAATCCTGCGCCTTTTGATGCAGAACCCCCAGCGCATCTTTTCCACCCAGAATATTTATGAGAGCGTGTGGGGAGAACCCTATTACTACATTTCGAACGGCACCGTCATGGTCCACATCCGAAAGCTGCGGGTCAAGATTGAGCAGGACCCTCAGAACCCCCGCTATTTGAAGACCGTCTGGGGAAAGGGGTATCGCTTTGAAATCAACGGCCAGGAAGAGCTGTAGACGCAAGGGACTGATCGCCCAGCTGGGTGGTCTGTTGTGTCTGGCGGGATTGGTCAGCGGTATGCTGTTTTTGATCCTCCGGGTGGGCGGCGGCGTTGTGTTGTGGCACTACCTGGAAGACGAAAGGGAACAAGAGAGGCACGTGGAGGAGCAGATTGCCTCATTTCAGGACTATGTAACCCAGCATGGCCTTTCCACGGGAGATGCCCGGGAGCTGACGGAGTGGGTCAGTAAAAATCCGCTGATTTTGATGGAGATCTACCGTTCCAATGTACTGCTGTATACTTCTCTGGCGCCTGAGGAATCCAGCGGAGGAGAACATGATTTGGAGGCTCCCTACTATGATTGGGTGTCTTATTACGAGGTGGAGTTTTCAGACGGTTTGGCGGACGTGGTTTTGTATTCCGGTCAGGCCTATCAGTGGGATGTCTGCCTGACCATCGCCAGTCTGGGGTTAGCCTTTGCGGTGTTCCTTGTCATTTTCATCCTGGGAATCCGGGAACTGGTGAACTATATCTGTCTGCTCAGCGACCAGATCCAGGCTATGGAAGGAGGAGACTTGGACCAGGAAATTCTTGTCAAAGGAAACCACGAGCTCTCAACCCTGGCCAGGGGCCTGGACTCCATGCGAGCCTCCTTCCGGGAGCAAAGAGAGCGGGAAAAGGAAATTTATCGAAACAACCAGATCATCATTACTCAGATGTCTCACGATCTGCGCACCCCCCTTACCGCCATTCAGATTTATACTGATATTCTGCGCTACCGAAAATTTGAAAACAGCGGCCAGGCAGAGGAGTATCTCAATCGAATTGATGGGAAAATCTCCCAAATTAAACAACTGGCGGAAAATATTTTTGAATATTCTCTGGTTCGGGGGGAACCCCAGGTCACGCTGGAGGCTTCGGAGGCCTTTCGGGAGATTTTTCACGATCCGCTCTCGGAAATGGCCGGGTATCTGGAGGGGCAGGGCTTTCGCTTGAAGCTGGAAACGGATTGGCCGGAGGGAAATATCCGCGTGTATGCGCCCTATATTAAGCGCCTGATGGATAACATTGCATCCAATCTGCTGAAATATGCCAATCCTTCCCAAACCATATCGGTGGCAATGGCGGCGGATGAACGGGAAATCTGTTTCAGTGTGGCCAACGCCGTATCCCCGGAGGCATCCAGTCAGAGAAGCAGCGGGATTGGGCTTTCGAATATGCGTGCTATGATGGAGAAAATGAAAGGCAAACTGGAGACCGTACAAAACGGAGAGGTTTTTCAGGTAACGCTTCGGTTTCCTCTGGCTGATGTGCGGACTGTGTACATGAAACATGCGGAGAACGGCTGAAACCATTCTCCGCATGTTGACATCATTCCATTATCTGCAGAAGCTCGGAGACTTCTTTGCGGGGCGGGGCAGCTTTGGCGGGTTCCAGGGGATACCCCAGAGCGATGAGGTTGGTTACCCGCTCTCCCTGGGGAAGGGAGACATACTGGCGGATTTTGTTCTCGTCAAATACGCCCAAAATGACGCTTCCCACTCCCTTGGCATAGGCGGCCAGGCAGAAGGTCTGTGTGGCGATTCCCGCGTCAAACATCTCCCAGCGGTCACCCTGAGAGGTGGAGAAGCTGCCGTCGGGCTCGAACCCACTGACCTTTTCCACCACAGTTACCAGCACGAGCGCCTTGCAGCGCAGAATGGTTTTGGCGTTAAAGTCAAAATTCAGCACGCAGTTGCGGGCAATTTCCTCTTTGATCTGAGAATTTTTAATGACGTGGTAGCGAGGAACCTGGGTGTTTTTCCAGGAGGGAGAGAACCGGGCCAGATCAACAATCTCCTCCAAAACAGCTTGAGAAATGTCCTGGTCAGAGAATTTTCTCACGCTTCTTCTGCCCTTGATACATTCTTCCAATAACATGAGCGTGCCTTCCTTTCTCAATGCGATATCTGAAAAAATGATAGCACGCACTGGAAGGCGTGTCAAACCTTTTGCG
>CALWYG010000020.1 GCA_944385695.1 uncultured Oscillospiraceae bacterium
TATCGACCTGAACTTCTCCGGCGAGTACCAGTCCAGCGCCCACCGGTATACCTTTGAGCTGTTCGGCCAGACCCACGTGTTCCGGGCGGGGACCATCGGCACCGTGGCGGAGAAGACCGCCTTCGGCTATGTGAAGAAGTATCTGGACGAGAAGGGGAAGACTGTCTCCAAGGCGGAGGAGAACCGCCTGGCCATTGGCTGCACCGGAGTGAAGCGCACCACCGGCCAGCACCCCGCCGACGACCCTAACAGCGACATTGTCACCACCCATTTCGAATATCACTCCATGGAGAGTAACCTCTTGAAGCTGGATATGCTGGGACACGATGATCCAACCATGATCCGCATGCTGGAGGACCTCACCGGGGTGAACGCCCGCACGGATATCCCCCTGGACGACAAGGACACCATGTCCATCTTCCAGTCCTCCAAGGTGCTGGGCTATGAGAACGACAAGATTTTGGGCCCCACCGGGGGCACTGCCATTCCGGAGTTTGGCACCACCTTCGTCCGGGGTATGCTGGAGGATACCCAGCCCAACCAGTTCGACATTTTGGTGCGTCTGTCCGGCTTCTCCCACGGCACCGACGTGTGGCTGGGCAACGCCAAGGACCTCATTACCTCCGGTACCGCCAAGGTCAGCGAGGCCATCGGCTGTCGTGATGACATCATGCTCTTCCTGATCTCCAAGGGGATGGATCCCAAGCGCTCCTTCAAGATCATGGAGGCAGTGCGTAAGGGCCGTGGCCTGCCCGAGGGGGCGGAGGACGAGATGCGCGAGCACGGAGTGCCCGAGTGGTACATCGGCTCCTGTAAAAAGATCGCCTATCTGTTCCCCAAGGCCCATGCTGTGGCCTACGTGATGATGGCCTTCCGCATCGCCTGGTTCAAGGTCCATCGGCCCCTGGCCTTTTACGCGGCTTACTTCTCCATCCGTGCCAAGGCCTTTGACCAGGAGTTTATGTGCCACGGCATGGATGTGTGCCAGCGGAAGATGCGGGAGATCATCGCCAAGGATAAGGAAGCTTCCGCTGTGGAGCAGGACATGCTCACCACACTGGAGGTCTGCTATGAGTTCTACCTCCGGGGCTTCACCTTTGCCCGGATGGACCTGTACCGCTCCCAGGCCATCAACTTCACCGTGGACGAGGAGGCGAAAGCCCTGATCCCGCCCTTTGTGTCGGTGGCGGGCCTGGGTGAGACGGCGGCCATCTCCCTGGCGGAGCAGTGCAAGGGACGGCGCTTTATCTCCATTGAGGAGGTCTCCGCCGCCTGCCCCAAGGTGTCCAAAACCCATATTGACAAGCTCACCGAGGCCGGAGCCTTCGGGGATATGCCCCAGACCAGCCAAATGGATCTGTTTTCCATGCTGTAACAGGCCGGAGCCGGAGAAGCTTGTCCGGACGATTCCATTCAGCCGGGCCCGGTGGGGTCCGGCTGTCGTTTTTTCAGAAAAAAGAAAAAGAAAATTCACAGGAGAGCTCTTGACTGAGTAGGCGGAAATGGGTAAAGTAATGGATATTAAATCGTAGAGAATTTCCTGGGCCGTCCCTTATGAAGGGGGCCCGGGTTTTCAATGCAGTGCGGAGGTTTTATATGTCTTACCATGGAAAGCGGGCTTATGCCCACCACGGTCACAGCTCGGAGATGGAGCCCTTCCAGACCCTGGGACGGGTGCTGCTCTTCCCGCTGCTGCTGGTGTACCTGGAGCTGGTGCTCCATATTTACATGAAAACATCCCTGAGTTATCTTCCGGTCTATCTGGTGTTCAGCGTGGCGGGTGGACTGTTTTGTGGAGCATTCACTCTGCCCTGGCACCGGCGGGCCAACGGGATTGTGACGCGGGTGCTGGCGGTGCTCATCAGCCTGGTCTATATTGTAGAGATCATCGCCAAAAAAATCCTTCAGTCCTATTATCCCCTCAGCACTCTGGGGACCGCTGCGGGCAACCGGCTGACGGACTATTCGGAGGTCATTACCTCCACCGTGTTTGCCAGTATTCCCATTATCCTTCTGGTGATGCTGCCCAGCATACTCATCTGCGTGCTGGGTGGAAGATTTTTGGGGTTTGAGCGCTTTGACATCCGGTTTGCCGGCCTGGTGCTGGCAGCGGCGGCCATATTCCATGTGGCGGGTCTGGGTGTGATCCATCTGCCCTGGAAGGGCGACCTGACGCCTGCCCAGCTTTATCAGATGGATACCAACATTGACGATCAGGTGGAGCAGCTGGGTATGTGGACCATGCTGCGCCTGGATGTCAAGCATATGTTCATCAAGCCCGCCCGGAATGTGGATGCCGACTTCAGCGGCCTGGGCGATCTGGGCGGGAGCTCCGCTTCCTCCTCCGAAGGCGATACCTCCCAGGAGGAGAAGCCGGTCATTGATATCTCTCCCAATGTGATGGATGTGGACCTGGCCGCAATCGCCGAGAACGCACCGAACGACGACATCAAGTGGTTGGCCAATTACTTTAACAGCGTGACCCCCACCAAGAAGAACGAATATACCGGCATGTTCGAGGGGTACAATGTGATTCAGCTGGTGATTGAGGGCTTCTCCGGCTACGCCATCGATCCGGAGCTGACTCCCACCCTCTATAAGCTGGCCAACGAGGGCTTTGTGTTCAACAACTACTACACCGCCCTCCACTACACCAGTACCTCCAACGGCGAGTGCCAGACCCTTCTGGGCCTCTCTCCCAAAAACGGCAACCCCATTACTATGAAGCGCACCGGGGAGCTGGGCACCAACTGCTACTTCTCCCTGGCCCAGCAGCTGGGACGGGAGGGGTATCTGGTCAATGGTTACCACGGCAATTATGAGATGTACGGCCGCCAGGATTCCCACACCAACCTGGGCTACAACTGGAAGCAGTTTGGCTCCGGCCTGGAGGTGGACACCAACGCCAACGGCGACATCGCCTGGCCCGCCCGGGATACCCAAGTCATCGAGAACAGCGTGGATGACTATTTGAACAGTGACAAGCCGTTCCATGTCTATTATCTTACCATCAGCGGCCACATGCCCTATTCAGACAACCGCATTGTAGCCAACTACCGGGATACGGTCCGCACCCTGCCCTACAGCGAGACCACCCAGAACTATATCGCCACCGCCATGGAGGCGGACCGGGCGCTGGAACTGCTGCTGCAGAAGCTGGAAGAGGCGGGCAAGCTGGATAAGACCCTCATCGTGGCCACCGGCGACCACATTCCCTACTTCAATGTGGATACCCTGGAGGAGCTGGCGGGCAAGCTCTTCGGAAGCTCGGAAGCTCTGGAGTCCCTGGACGAGTCGGCCATTGACTTTGATGTGTATAAAAACACGCTGATTATGTGGTCGGCCAGCATGGAGGAGCCCATCCAGGTGGATAAGCCCTGCTGCCAAGTGGATATCCTGCCCACCCTGTCCAATCTGCTGGGGCTGGAGTACGACTCCCGGATGCTCGCCGGCAGCGACATTCTCTCCGACAGCGAGGGGCTGGTGGTCTTCACCTCCCGGTGCTGGAAGACGGACCGGGGCTTCTATAACCGCTACACCGGGGAGTTCACCCCTGCTGCCGGAGTCACCATGACCGCCGAGGAGCAGGAGAGCTATGTCTCCACCATGAAAAAACTGGTGCAGTATAAGCTGGATTGCACCGACATGATCGTGGAAAGCAACTTCTATGATTATGCCTTTGGCGTTGTAAGTGAGTATTACCAGGTTCACGGAGGCAATTGATTTTCCAGTGAGAGTGTGCGATAATAATAGCTGGGAATGCGGGGAAACCTAATGAGGCAGTCCCGCGGAAAGGAGTGTTTCCTATGAGCTTTGATCCCTATGAATTTGACCGCAGCTACGGCAGAAATGTGCCCGAAACCCTGGGCCAGTACATGGCCAAAACCTTCCTTTGGATGATGGTGGGCCTGCTGGTGAGCTTTGGCGTGGGCATTGTGGGCTGGAGCACGGACCTGACTTGGGTCGTGTACCGGGATATTCCGGGCTTCCACCTGATCTTGCTGGTGGGCACCCTGATTATCTCCTTTACCATGGTGAGCCGGATCGAGAGGATGTCGGTAGGGACGGCGATTACCCTGTTCCTGGTGTTTTCCGCCCTGTTCGGCTTTAATGTGTCCCTTTTTATGTATGCCTATCAGATCGAGAGCATTTTGCTGGTCTTTCTGGTCACCGCCCTCTACTTTGGGGCGCTGGCAGCTTACGGTTTTCTCACCAAGTCCAACTTGTCCTTCCTGCGGCCCATTCTCCTGTTTGGGCTGGTGTTTCTCATCGTATTTTATTTTCTGTCCCTGTTTATTCCGGGCTTGATGGCCTTCGACCGGCTGATTTCCATGGGAGCCATTGCCATCTTCCTGGCTTACACCGCCTATGATACCCAGCGCATTAAGGACTACTACAACTACTACGCCGGGTATCCCGATATGCTGGCCAAGGCGTCCATTTTCTCTGCCCTTCAGCTGTATCTGGATTTCCTGAACCTCTTTGTCCGGCTCCTGAGCATTCTGGGCCGGCGCCGCAGCTGAGGATACCGCCGTCTTCGCCGGGGGAGCGCAACGCTTCCCCGGCGCTTTTTATTTGGTGTCCTGGGAGAGGGCGGGCGCATAGAATGGGGCGGGAGGGAAGCCGAACGCTTCCCCGCCGCCCAAGTTCTGCGCGACGGCTCAGGGCCGTCCCGGGAAAGGAACGAACCAATGCTCTATTATCTCATTGTATGCCGTTCGCTGACCTATGCCCAGCGTACGGCGGCCGCTCTGGAGCGGGCGGGGATCACCGCCCGGGTGCTGCGCTCACCCAAGAGCATTTCCGGGGAGGGGTGCAGCCATTCGGTGAAAATTTCCCAGCGTTTCCTGCCGGATGCCCTTCGGATTCTCCAGCGGGTGGGACTGCCCCCAAAGCGCATCTATATTACCGCCGGAAACGGCAGCTATCAGGAGGTGGCACTGTGATTTATCTGGACAGCGCAGCCACCACTCTGCAAAAGCCTGCCAGCGTGGCCCGGGCATCGGCCTGGGCCATCAACCATCTGGCCAGCCCCGGCCGGGGAGGCCACCGGCCTGCCATGGACGCGGCGGATACCGCCTTTGCCTGCCGGGAGGAGGCGGCCTCTCTGTTCCATGTGCCGCAGCCGGAGCAGGTGGTCTTTACCTTCAATGCCACCCACGGGCTGAATATTGCCATTCACACCCTGGTCAAGCCGGGCGGCCGGGTGGTCATCTCCGGCTATGAGCACAACGCCGTTACCCGCCCCCTTCACGCCATCCCCGATGTGGAGATCCGGGTGGCAAGAAGCCCGCTGTTTGACCGCCCGGCCGCTCTGGAGGCCTTCCGCCAGGCACTGGATGAGGGGGCGGATGCGGCGGTATGCACCCATGTCTCCAATGTCTTCGGGTTTATCCTTCCGGTGGAGGAGATTGCCGGGCTCTGCCGGGAAAAAGGCGTTCCTCTCATTGTGGATGCCTCCCAGTCGGCGGGGTGCCTGCCCCTGGATTTTGAGGCGTTGGGGGCGGCGTTTGCCGCCATGCCGGGGCATAAGGGGCTCTACGGCCCCCAGGGGACGGGACTTCTCCTGTGCGGCATGGACCCGGAACCCCTGCTGGCAGGCGGGACGGGCAGCGAGTCCCGTCTGCAGTCCATGCCCGCGTTCCTCCCGGACCGTCTGGAGGCGGGTACCCACAATGTGGCGGGCATTGCCGGCCTTTTGGAGGGGCTTCGTTTTGTCCGCCGGCGGGGCGTGGAGAACATTGCCGCCCAGGAGAGCCTGCTGGTCCGCAGACTGGGGGAGGGGCTGAGGGAGATTCCCGGCTCCCAGGTATTTTTGGCCCGGGACCCCATGGATCAGTCCGGCGTTTTGTCCTTCCAGCTGAGTCATTGGGACTGCGAGGCCTTGGGAGAAGCACTGGGGCGAAGCGGGTTTGCCCTGCGGGCGGGGCTTCATTGCGCGCCTCTGGCCCATGAGAGCGCGGGGACCCTGGAGCAGGGCACCGTCCGGGCGGGGCTTTCCGTGTTCAATACCCACCGGGAGGTGGAACAGCTCATTCGGACTGTGGGCAGGTTGGCCGAGAGGGGAGAGAATCCCGCTTGAGGGCTTTGAGACGGAATCCCGCCCCTTTCCCCCATCCTCTGACCAGGGGATGGGGGATTTTCAAGAAAAATTTATAAAATTTTCATTTTGCCTTCCCTCTTTCGTGTTGCCATTAGAGCCGGAATATCGTATAATGACATGATGAAAAACTTTTGCACCTGAGGGGGGAGCAGTATGTCTGAGATGATCCAGATGATTTTTCAGGGATATTTCCCTTTAATCCGTATTCAGTTGGCCGACCTTCTGGATATCGCCATTATGACCGGGGTCATCTACAAGCTTCTGTGGATGCTGCGTAAGACAAGCTCCGGGCGGGTTCTGCGCGGAATCCTGATCCTGCTGCTTGCCATGGTGGTTTCCTCCGCCATTTCCCTGACGGCTACCAGCTTCCTGCTCAAGCAGGTGGTGGAGCTGGGCGTTTTGGTGCTGGTGATTTTGTTCCAGCCGGAGATCCGCCGCTTTTTGGAGCGGATGGGCAGCGGAGGCCTGGGGCTGGTCTTTGCCTCCAACCGGGAGCCTGGGGCAGAGCTGGAGACTGCCATTCAGCAGACCACCGAGGCCTACACCGACATGTCCCGGGACAAGGTGGGCGCCCTGATGGTCTTTGAGCGGCAGAACCTGCTGGACGATGTGATCAAGACGGGCACCGCCCTGGACTGCGGGGTGTCCAGTGAGCTTTTGAAAAACATTTTTTGGAACAAGGCGCCCCTCCACGACGGGGCGGTTATTGTCCGCAACGGCAGAATTGTGGGGGCAGGCTGCATGCTTCCCCTGTCTGGGAATGTGAATCTCAGCCGGGATCTGGGGATGCGTCACCGGGCGGGCATCGGCATGAGCGAGCACTCCGACGCGGTGGTGGTCATTGTTTCAGAGGAGACAGGCTCCATTTCCGCGGCGGTGGGCGGCATGCTCAAGCGGCACTTGGACCCCGAGACCCTGGAGCGCCTGTTGCGCAACGAGCTGCTCAACGACAACGACAAGGAAAAGAGAAGCAGCCAGATCCCCCTGCTGGGCCAGATCTTCGGTGGACGGAAGGAGGATGACCGGGAATGATGGAGCGGCTGCATGACAGCAAGTGGGTGTATATCCTGCTGTCTCTTCTGTTGGCGGTGATGTTCTGGATGTATGTCCGCCTGGAGGTGGACCCGGAAGACAGCACTACCATCCACAACGTGCCGGTGGAGCTCACCGGGACCAATGTGCTCACCGGACAGGGGCTGACGGTAACCGGAATTTCCGCAGAGACCGTAGACCTTCGGGTTTCGGCCACGGTGAGCGTCATTGATAACCTCATTCGCTACCGGGATGACATCTACATTCCCCTGGATGTGTCCCGCCTGACCGAGGGAGAAAACCGCCTGACCTACCAGCCCAAGTGGCCGGAGAATTTCAACACCAGCGATGTGGTGCTGCAAGGCAAGGACCCGGGCACCATTACGGTGACGGTGGGCAAGCTGTATACCAGCACCTTCAACGTGGACTTCCGCCTGGATGGACAGGTGGCCGAGGGGTATCAGATGGGAACTCCCTCCATTGAGCCCATCACTGTGACGGTGAGCGGTTCGGCGGAGGAGGTCAGCCAGGTGGCCAAGGTGGTTGCTGTGCTGCAAAATGAAAATCTGGACCAGCGCTTTGCTGGGGACCTTCCCCTGACCCTGCTGGACAGCCAGGGCAATCCCCTGACGGATCTGAACGTGACCCTTAGCTCGGACACCGCCTATGTGGTGGTCCCTGTGGTAGTAGAGAAGGAAGTGAAGCTGACCGTCAGCTTCCAGAATGGCGGCGGCGCCACCACCGACGACATTACCTATGACATCGACCCCAAGACCATCACCGTCTCGGGGGAGGAGAGCGACATCAATAACCTCACTGAGCTGTCCATCGGCAGC
>CALWYG010000021.1 GCA_944385695.1 uncultured Oscillospiraceae bacterium
GGGAGGCGGATGCTATCCGCAAAGCTGCTGAGGATCGGGCCAGGCAGCTGGTGGCGGAGGATACCATTACCCTCCAGGCCCGGCAGCGTGCCAATGAGATGATGCAGCAGGCGGAGGAGCGCAGCCGTGATTTGAAGCGCTCCGCCAATGAGGACTGTGGGGATGCCCTGCGCCGTACGGCAGAGGCGGTGGCGGAGGCCTATGACGAAATTAAAAAGTCCCGGGCCCGGTTCCGGGCTGCTGCCGGGGTTGCTTCCACCCAGGGAGGCACCATGGGGGCTTCCCGGGCCATGTATGACGCCGCCGCAGACGAAGATTAAAGAGTCACGCCGCCAAAGGGGACCAGCCCTTTGGCGGCGCTGCTTTTAGAAAAGAAACCAGCCGCTGTCCCGGCTGTCCATCATGTCCAGAGCCCCATCCAGCATCTCTGCGGCCTGAGCCAAGGTGAGCTGGTCAGAGAGCTGAAGTGCCCCGGCACTCTGGGGAGCGGTCACACCGGAGGCGGACAGGTTGGCCGCCGCCTGAGCAGCCCAGTGCCCCTCCGTACCGGTGGAGGAGAACACCTCCAGGGGAACGTCTGTGATATCCAGCAGGTTATTGAGCATAACGCTGGCTTCGCCCCGGGTGATGGTTTGCTCTGCCCCAAAAATGGGGGCACCAGTTTCGTCCCGGGTGCCGCGGATGGCTCCTGCCTTCAGAGCGGCAGAAACAGAGCCTTTGGCCCAGGTGGGAATGGCGGCATCGTCGGAGAAGCCGGTGAGGGTAACTCCCTCCAGCTCTTCCAGCCCCGTTACCGACATGGCCATGGACAGAAACTGGGCACGGGTAACTGGTCGGTCGGGATCAAAAAAGTAGTTTCCATCCACATACCGGCCCACATAGATCTCCTCTTCCGCCAGACGGATGGCGGCCTTGTGGGCGGGATTTCCCTCCATGTCGGCGTAAGCTACCGTTGTGTCCGGTTTATCAATGCGCAGTTTGACCGTGGCTTCGGGAGAGGTGTTTCCTGCGGAATCTATGGCCACGTAGGTGAAGCGGTCGCTGCCTGTCTTGTTCTCATAGGGGGTGTAGACAAACTGGCTGGAGCCATCCTCGGCCAGAGTTACCGCTCCCCGGGCGGGCGTGGAGGTGAGCTGGAAGGTGAGGGTGTCTCCCTCACCGTCCACCGCATCGAAGTAGCCGGTAATGGCCACGTTTTTATAGGTGGACAATTCCATGTTCCGGGCCACGGGGGGCTGATTTTCCTCTTTAAGAAGATAGAGGGTCACCGTTACCTGTCCCCCCTGCTGCCCGGAGGCAAAGGTAGGGGTGAAGGCAAAGGTGGTGGTGGTGACGGTGGGAGTCTGGGTGCTCTGGAAGCGCAGGCCGTTGAGAGCGGACACGTCCACAGCGCAGCCGGCCTCCAGGGGTTCGCTGCCCATACACAGTACCCCAGCTCCGGCGTCAGGCAGAACGTCCAGCGTGATCTGTACCAGAGGGTCGGCGCTGTCCTGATTTACGCCAAACTCCTCCGGAGTGAAGGAGATTACCGAGCCGATCATGCCGTTTTTGGAAAAGTCTTTGGGGGCGGAGGCCTCCTTTTTGCTGTTCCAGAAAAAAGCGGAGGCGGGCAAGGTCAGGGACAGAGTCATCGCCAGGGCCAGAACGGGAAGCACAGCCCGGCGAAGCGAGCGAGACGGATTCATAGAAATACCTCCTTTTACAAATGGATGTATCCCTAGTGTTTTCTTCCCGGGAAAAAATATGCGAAAAAAAGCCGCCTTTCAAAGGCGGCTTTTACTCATTGAAACATGGGGGAGGACAGGTACCGGTCTCCGGAGTCGGGCAGGACTACCACAATGGTCTTGCCGGCGTGTTCCGGCTGCTTTGCCAACTCACCGGCCGCCCACAGGGCCGCGCCGGAGGAGATGCCCGCCAGAACACCTTCTCTCTGAACAATTTCCTTGCCCATGCGGAAGGCGTCCTCGTCGGTGACCCGGATCACCTGATCGTAGACGGTGCGGTCCAGAGCCTTTGGAATGAAGTTGGCCCCGATGCCCTGAATCCCGTGTGGCCCGGCCTGTCCGCCGGAGAGAAGGGGAGAGGTGTCGGGCTCCACCGCAAAGACCTGGAGGGCGGGGTTTTGTTCTTTCAGATAGCGGCCCGCCCCCGATAGGGTGCCGCCGGTACCTACTCCGGCCACCAGAATGTCCACCGTTCCGTCTGTGTCCCGCCAGATTTCAGGACCTGTGGTGCGGTAGTGGGCCTGAGGGCCAGCGGGGTTTTCAAACTGCTGGGGGATGAAGCTGCCGGGGATGGAGTCTCGAAGCTCCTCTGCTTTCTCCACGGCACCCTGCATGCCCAGTGCACCCGGGGTGAGCACAAGCTGTGCCCCATAGGCGGCCAGCATGGCCCGCCGCTCGGCACTCATGGAGTCCGGCATGGTGAGGATGACCCGATAGCCCCGGGCAGCGCCCACCATGGCAAGGCCGATGCCCGTGTTGCCGGAGGTAGGCTCGATGATTGTTCCGCCGGGCTTTAGGGTTTCTTGGGCTTCGGCTGCATTGATCATAGCGAGAGCCAGGCGGTCTTTGGCGGAGCCGGCGGGATTGAGATACTCCAGCTTGGCCAGTACCTGAGCCTGCCAGCCCTGCTGTTTCTCCAGCCGGGACAGGCGCAGCAGAGGCGTGCCGCCGATGAGCTGCTCTACGCTGGTGTAAATGTGAGACATGGGGATCATCCTTTCCGGGTAAAGTATGTAACCTCATCATACCCGGAAGCAAAAACCTTGTCAACCTCGTGGGAAAGATTGCTTCCTCCGGAAGCCAGAGACATGACGGAGACCTCAAAGGCGGTGCGTTCCTGAATCTGCCCATCGATTTCCTTGGTGTAGCGGCGACTCTGCAGCCGTCCGGACAAACTGAGGCGGCTGCCTACTTCCATGCCAGCACATTTGTGAGCCAGACTGCCCCAAGCAATGCAGGGCAGGTAATCCGCCCTTCCATACCTGCGGTTGACCGCCAGAATCATGTCGCAGATGGTGCGGCCCAAGGGCGTGGCCCGGAGCGCGGGAGGCTTGCAAAGCGTTCCGGACAGCACCAGCCGGTTTTCATCCGTTCCCGCTTCCTGAGAGAGGAATTTGGCAAACACACTGACTACCAGCTTGCTGCCCACGCCGCTGCGGTTGTTGAAGGTGCGTACCTCCCCTGAAACTGTCACTGGTGCCCCCACATGCAAATCCAGTCCCTCCAGAAGAGGGGCGGAGGCGATTACGTTAAGACAATCCTCTGCGCCGGACAGCCGGGAGACGGTGAGAGGGAGGAGATAATACTGAGTGGCGTGGTTTACATGGGAAGGGGAGGGCAAAGCGGATAACCGTCCCCGGAGAAAAATTTTGTTTTCATTCCAGCCGTTCTGCATGGAAGCAACACCCCTATCGTTTGTTGGTTCCATCCTATGCAGGGAAGGGCAGGGGTATGTCCGAAATATGTGCAGGGAAGCTGAAGCAAACGCGCGGGCTGTTCAAAGACAGCCCGCGCGTTGGAGCAAAACTATGGTTCTGAAAGGCATCAGCGGCCGAAGCCACCGCCCCGGCCGCCGCCGAAGCCACCGCCCCGGCCGCCGCCGAAGCCACCGCCCCGGCCGCCGCCGAAGCCACCGCCCCGGCCGCCGCTGAAGCCGCCGCCACGGCGACCGCCGGAGAAGCCGCCGCCCCGGC
>CALWYG010000022.1 GCA_944385695.1 uncultured Oscillospiraceae bacterium
GATGCGGCGACAGGGCTTTCCAGGGAAGGGAAGGGATGGAGTAGAGCTGAGAAAGGCCAGGTCCAGCTGGGGAATCAGCAGATGAGCCAGCCGCTCGGGAGCCATGGGGTCGGGGCAGGCCACCACATCGTAGCAATTGCTGACTGCCCCTGCCAGCAGGTGGATGAGCATCTCGTGGGCGAGACCGGAGCTGTCTGCCAGCTCGTAGATACGGCTGCACTGTGCGGCGGCGGGGTCAAAGCGGCACAGGGCACCCTGATGTGTGACGCCTCCCAGGAAGCGCTGCTTTACCTGGCCGGGCGCTGCGGATTTTTGCTTGGGAATTTCCCGCAGAAGAATGCCCCGGGCCCGTTTGGCCAATTTATCCGAAAGAGATTGGGTGAGCAGGGCGCTGCGCTGATCCTCGAAAAGTTCCGCCGACGCACCCAGGCACCGGTAGGCCCGTTGGTAGCAGCCCTGGTATCCGGACATGGCCTCCATGATTTCACTGCGAAGCTCCCACAGGGTGTCTTTGTCATAGCAATCCCCCACGTTGATATACCGCTCCACCGCGCCGGGATATTTGGGTTCCACCACGTGGGGAGAGGTGCCGTCCACCAGGGCGGCTTTCTGTTGGGGAAAGACCACCGCATCCAGAGAGGCCGGATCTCCAGAGCAGAGGATATACTCCGCCTGGATTCCTTCCTGTTCCATTCGGGCGGCTACCCTGCGCATGAGGGTGGATTTGCCGCACCCCGGCCCGCCTTTCAAAATGTAAATGGCACGGGCCTGATCCGGGGGAAGCAGGTGGGAGTACAGGGAGTAAAAACCAGTGGGGGAGTTAGCCCCCAGGAAATATTCAATATGTGGTAAAGCAGCCATAAACGACCCTCCGTATCAACGAATCTGTGCCCCAGCCTATGCCGGAGCGAATTGCTTTGTGAAACTGTGGACAAGGTGTAAAATTGGCTTTTCAAACAGGATGGAATAGTGTAAAATGTAAATTGACACTACATGGGTAGTGGGGTAGAATGGGCTGAAAATGAATGAAAACCTGCAAAATGAAGGGTTTCTGTCCGGAACTTGCAAAATAGGGAGTTTGCCCGGGTGCGGATAGAGAACAGACGGAGGAGAGGAAACGCCATGCGTACATTTGAGACGAAAATTCAGGAGCTGAAGACCCAAGTGCTGACTGAAGTCGCCCGCCTGACCTGGGAGGACCGGCTGCAGACCGGCATTCTGGACGTGCCCGAGCGGATCATCCCCGGACCTACGGCCAGCCTGCGCTGCTGCATTTATAAAGAGCGGGCCATCATCAACAGCCGTGTGAAGATGGCCATGGGCGGCGACAAGACCAACCCCAGCGTGGTGGAGGTCCTGCCCATCGCCTGCGACGAGTGCCCGGTAACGGAGATTACCGTCAGCGCCTCCTGCCGAGGCTGTCTGGCCACCCGCTGTGTCCATGCCTGCCCCAAGGACGCCATTTCCATCGTCAATCACCGGGCCCACATTGACCACGATAAGTGTATTACCTGCGGCAAGTGTCTCAATGCCTGCCAGTACAGCGCCATTGTCAAGACCCAGCGCCCCTGCGAGAAGGGCTGCCCGGTGAACGCCATCTCCATGGGTCCCGACAAGAAGGCATCCATCGACATCAACAAGTGCATCTCCTGCGGCAGCTGTGTGAATCAGTGCCCCTTCGGCGCCATTCAGGACAAGTCCTGGATCACCGATGCCATCCAGATGCTCAAGGGCAGCGACCACTGGGGCTACAAGACCTACGCGGTCATCGCTCCTTCCATTGCCGGTCAGTTTGCCCCCGCTACTTACGGCCAGGTGGTGGCCGGACTGAAGAAGCTGGGCTTTACCGGCGTGGCCGAGGTGGCTCTGGGTGCCGATATGGTGGCCGACCGGGAGTCTGAGGAACTGGTGGAGCGGGGCGTGCTGACCTCCTCCTGCTGCCCGGGCTTTGTGGGCTTTGTGAAGAAGAAGCACCCGGAGATGGAGAAATATGTCTCCCATACGCCCTCCCCCATGGTGATGATCGGCCTGTACCTGAAGGAGAAGGAGCCCGACGCCAAGGTCATCTTCATTGGGCCCTGCATCGCCAAGAAGAAGGAGTTTCAGCTGGGTCGCACCATGAACTCCATTGACTGCGCCCTGACCTATGAAGAGCTGCTGGCCCTGTTTGACTCTAAGGATATTGACCTGACCAAGCTGGAGGAGGAGCCTCTGGACGAGGCCAGCCCCTTCGGCCGCAACTTCGCCCGCAGCGGCGGCGTGGCCCAGGCTGTGGCGGAGACCATGAAGGAGCGGGGAACGCAGTTTGATCTGAAAGCAGTCCCCTGCAGCGGCATTGCCGAGTGTGAGCTGGCTCTGCTGAAGCTGAAGGCTGGACGTCTGGACGGCAACTTCATCGAGGGTATGGCCTGTGAGGGCGGCTGTGTTCAGGGAGCCGGCTGCCTGGTGCGCAGCCCCCGGAACAAGATGGACGTGGAAAAGCATGCCAAGGAGGCAGAAGGCCGGGGCGTGCTGGACGCGGTAAAGGCTGCCGAAGAGGCCAAAACGTCTGCTCAGGCCAAATAAAACACAATCTGTTCTTTGGGCCGTCCATTGAGGACGGCCCAAACTTTTTTGCCGCCGGTGCTTGACAGGCAGCTCTCTATGTGCTATGGTTAATTACACAAGTAATGAACCATATAACTGACGAACATAAAACGCTTTGGAGGTGATCGTGTGCATGGAACGCTGAATGACCAGTCGCTGATTTACCTGCAGATTGCAAAGATGCTGGAGGATGACATCCTCCGGGGCGTCTATCAGGAGGAGGAGCAGGTGCCTTCCACCAACGAGTTGGCCCGGGGCTATAACATCAACCCGGCCACCGCGGCCAAGGGCATCAATCTGTTGGTGGCCGATGGTATTTTGTATAAAAAGCGGGGCATTGGCATGTTTGTGTCCCGGGGAGCAGGGGAAGCGGTGAAACAGAAACGAAAAGCTGCCTTTTATGACGGTTATGTGAAACCCCTGGTAAAGGAGGGGGCCTCGCTGAATCTCAGCGGGGAAGAACTGCTGGCCATGGTAAACCGGGCCATCGAGGAAGGAGAACCATCATGAGTACTGGAATTTTAAAGGCCCAGGGCCTGTGCAAGTCTTATAAAAATAAGCAAGTGCTCCACAACCTGGATCTGACCATCGAACCGGGGAAGATTTACGGCCTCATCGGGCGCAACGGAGCGGGAAAGACCACTCTTCTGGGGATTCTCACCGCCCAGAATACCAAAGACAGCGGAGAGGTCACCTATGACGGCCAGAATGTGTGGGAAAACCAGCAGGCGCTCAACGACATCTGCTTTTCCCGGGAGCTTCAGTCCACTATGTTCTATGGGCGCAACAACCTGAAAATCAAGCATTACATGAAATCCGCCGCCATTTACTATCCCAACTGGGACGAGGCCTATGCCCAGCGGCTGCTGGAGGAGTTCAAGCTGGACCCCAAAAAGAAGATCTATCAGCTCTCCAAGGGCCAGCTTTCTATGGTGACCATCACCATTGCCCTGGCCAGCGGTTCCCCCATCACCATTTTAGATGAGCCGGCGGCGGGGCTGGACGTGGTGATGCGGGAGCGGTTTTACCAGCTGATGCTGGAGGACTTTGCCCGGACAAACCGCACCTTTCTTGTCTCCACCCACATCATTGAGGAGGCGGCTTCCGTCTTTGAGCGGGTGATTATTTTGGATGAGGGACGGATTTTGGAGAATTCTCCCACGGAGGAACTGGTGGACCAGTTCCGCTACATTTCCGGCCGGGAGGATGAGGTGGACCGGGTGTGTGCCGGACTAGAGGTCCTGTCCGTCCACCAGATGGGGCGACACAAGACGGTGGCTGTGCGGGGCGGCGGAGTCAAGCTGGAGGCTGCCCGCCAGGCCGATGTGGATATTGCCCCCATGAATCTTCAAAATGTGTTTGTGGCCCTGTGCGGACACGGAGACGCCCAATAAGGGAGGGAAAAAGCATGGTAAAAACCGCTCGTTTTCTGGGGCAGTTCTGGTGGCCCAATTTGGCGGCAATTGTATGCTTTGCTGCCATTGTGGTGGTGGGCTGCTATGCCACCGGAGTGCCTCAGGGGGCCCATAACCTGTTCGGCAGCTATTATAGCGCCTTCCCGCTGATGGAGTTGTTTATCCTCTATTTCTACGGCTTTGCCCTTTGTACCAACAATATGAATTTGGCCCTGTCCTTTGGAGCCAAACGCCGGGACTTCTTCTGGGGAATGCAGGCTGTGATGGTGCTGTATGCGGCGCCATGCTGGCTGATTCAGGCGCTGATGTCTGCTCTGCCCAGGATGGGCGGCTGGACGGAGATGAACCGGTGGGGCTGGGCGATGGGCGAGGGCCTGCCGGTGGGAATCTATCCCTTCCTGTGTGTGCTGGTTTTGATTCTGGGGTGTCTCAGCGGCCTTGTGATGGCCCGCTCCAGAGCGTGGGGAACCGTCCTCAGCGTAGCTGCCGTACTGCTGATGATCGTCCTGTGCGCCGCTCTGTTTATCTTGGCGGACATCGGACTGTGGGAGTTTTTGGTGAATGGAGAGTACAGCGGCCTTTGGACAAGGCTTCCCTATCTCCTGACAGGTGTGGCAGTGCTGGTGTTCCTGGCCGGTGAGGGGGTTCTGTGGAAAACCGTCAAAGGCTATGGGGTGAGGTGATACCAATGTTAAAAAAAGTGATTCGATTCAATCTGGACGACCTGCTGCTTTACCTGGGGCTGGAGGGGAGCGTATTTCTTCTGGTCCAGCTGGTCATCGGCGGTGTTATGGTTCTATCAAAGCCTGGGGACGGGATTTTGATTTGCGGCGTGATACTGCCAGTCATTGCGGGGATCTTAATGCTCCTGGGCGGGGTGACCCATGTGACGGTGACCTTTGAACAGGCCCTGCGCTTTGGCCAGACGCGGCGGCGGGCACTGGGGCTCACGGCGGGACTGATGGCCTTTGAAGGCGTGTGCGCCCTGGGGGGCGCCGCCCTGCTGGCCCTGGTGGAGCGGTACCTCGGTCCGCCTCTGTGGGCCTGGCTGGCGGGCAAGGGGCACTGGGTGGTGGACTACCCGGGCGACTGGGGAGCTTTGGAGGACTGTCTGGTTGTCAACAGCTTCCATCTGGACTGGTGGTGCTATCCGACCATTCTGGCTATTGGCCTGGGGGTCGGTCTCATTGGCGGGGCGATCATTCAGCGCTTTGGCACCAAAGGTGCCTGGACTCTTTGGGGAATTTGGATGGCCGCCTGCTTTGCCCCTCAGCTGCTGGGCGAAAATGTGTTTGCCATCGGGGCCTGGAACCAGTATATGATGGGGACCTGTGTGGTTCTGGGGATTGGATGTCTGGTGTGGTCGGTGTGGTCGTTGTTTCATGCAGTGGTCAAGGAATAAAATCATTCGGAAGGGAGACGGCCTGGGCCGTCTCCCTTGTTTGCCGCCAAATAGTAAACCTGAGAAAAAAATGGTTGACAAACGGATGGAAGGAATGTATACTCCACCATAGAATTAGTTTACGATCAGGAAGGAGCGGAACAAAGTGGAGCAGAAAGCAAACAGTCAGATCTACCCTCTGGTGATGACGGCAGTCATGGCGGCGGTCATCTCAGCGGTGGCCCCCTTCGCGCTGCCCATTGGTCCCATTCCCATTACCCTGGGCACCTTGGTGATGTACCTGGCAGGCTATGTGCTGGGTGGAGAGCGCGCCGGAGCTGCGGTACTGGTATATGTGCTGTTAGGGGCGGTGGGCGTGCCTGTGTTCAACGGCTTTACCGGTGGACTGGGGGTGGTAGCCGGTCCGACCGGAGGGTATATTGTAGGATTTATTCCCATGGCGTTCCTCTCCGGATTGTGTGTGGAACGCTTTCCGAAAAATCGGGTGCTTCAGCTGGTGGGAATGGTCGCTGCCACTGCGGTGCTCTATGCGCTGGGGACGGCCTGGTTCTGTCTGCAGGCTGGAAAAAGCCTGGCGGCGGCCCTGTCCGTGTGCGTGTTTCCCTTCATTCCCGGAGATTTGGCCAAAATGGCTGTGGCCTTGATCTTGGGCCCCATGCTCCGGGAGCGCATGGTCCAGGCGGGCATTCATGCTGGAAAGTAATCTTTGAAAAATTTGAAAAAACAAGAGTCGCGTCTGCGGCTCTTGTTTTTTGCAGGAAAAAGATTTATCTTAATAGAAGAAAATTTTTGTTTGACGCAATAAAAACACACTCCAGCGCATTCTTATAATGACAGGAGAAATGGCCCATGCTGATGCTCATACTGGCACAGACCATGGAACAGGAGAGAGCCAGGGACCGTGAGGCTCTGGAACGGCTGTTGTCTGACGTGGCCACCGGGTACCAGGAAGCCCTGGCGCAGCTTTATCACCGTACCCGCACGGCAGTCTATGGTTTGGCCTTATCTTATGTAAAAAACGCCCAGGATGCCCAAGACATTACGCAGGACACCTTTGTCCGGATCTGGGACAGCGCGCCCCAGTACCGGCCCCAGGGCTCGCCCATGGGCTGGATACTTACCATCGCCCGAAACCTGGCCCTGATGAAGCTCCGGGAGGGACAGCGCAAGGGGGAACTTGAGGAGGAGCAGTGGAATGCCATTCCCGCCCAGGCCCCTAACCTCTCCACAGAGGACCGGCTGCTGGTGCAAAATGCCCTGGCCACTCTGGAGGATCAGGAGCGGCGGGTGGTGGTGCTCCACGCCGTCACGGGGCTGAAGCACCGGGAGATTGCCGCTTTGCTGGAACTGCCCCTGGCCACAGTCCTGTCCAAATATCACCGTGCGCTGAAGAAACTGAAATTACAGCTGGAAGGAGATGGCATCCGATGACAGATAAAGAGCTGGAACAGCGCCTGGAAAAGGTCCTGTCCGCCACGGCCCCGGACGATCTGGATGGGGTGCTCTCCCGCTGTGCAGCGCGGAAAGGAACTGTGATCCCCATGAAGAGAGTGACCACAGGAAAATTTTGGAAGACCCTGGTGGCTGCCTGCCTGGTCCTGGTGCTGGCAGGCGGCGGAGGTGCCTATTACTATCAGGCCAACGCAGTGGCCTCGGTGGTGTCGCTGGATGTAAACCCCAGCATTGAACTGAAGATCAACAAGAATGAGAAAGTGCTCTCTGCCACCCCCATGAATGAGGAGGGGGCGGACATTTTGGAGGGTATGGATCTGAAAGGCACTCAGGCAGATGTGGCCATGTACGCCATTATTGGCTCGCTGCTACAGCACGGCTACGTGGACGAGCTGGCAAATTCCATCCTCATTACCGTGGAGGATGAAAACACCCAGCGGGGGGAAAAGCTTCAGGCAGAACTGACCGCCCAGGCGGACGCCGCCATGGCTAATGCCCAGGTAAACGGGGCAATTCTCTCCCAGACCCTTCAGATGAGCGATGAGCTCAAAGCCAAGGCAGAGGAATACGGCATTTCCGCCGGCAAGGCCGCCCTGATCCAGACGGTTGTGGACGGAAGCCACGGAACCAAAACCTTTGAAAGCCTGGTGGGATTGAGCATCAATGAGCTGAACCTGCTCTATTCCTCCGTCAGCGTTCCCGCCGCTGATCCGGAAGAGTCCGGCGCCGTGGGCGGTGACACGGCCGCCCCCATTCAAACCACCGGCTCGGCCAGTCAGAGCGCCTACGTGGGCTTGGAGACGGCCAAGCAGGCGGCACTGAAGCACGCGGGCTTGTCCCAGGCGGATGTGACCTTTTTGGAGGCGGAATATGACTATGACGACGGGCGCATGGTCTATGAGGTGGAGTTCTATGCCTCGGGTGAGAAGTTCGAGTACGAAATAGATGCCGCTACCGGGGCGGTCATAAAGTATGAGCGGGAATCCACCGGCTCCTCCAATCCAGGTGTGAGCCTGCCTGCAGGGAACATCGGCGAAAGCGCCGCCAAGCAGACGGCCCTGGAGCATGCGGGAGTCAAGGAGAGCGACACCAAGTACTGCAACGTTTGGCTGGAGTATGATGACGGCTGGCCTGAGTGCTACGAAGTGGAGTTTATGGCCGGGTCCACACGGTATGAATATGAAATTGCCCTGACCAGCAAAACGGTAATCAAGTTTGAGACCAAAAATCTGGGCGGACAGGCCGCCCAGGGAGAAAACGGTTCCCAGGCAGAAAGCGGCACCCAGGCAGGCGGCACTTCCGGAGATATCGGCGCTCAGGCTGCCAAAGCCGCCGCCTTTGCCCACGCGGGAGTGAGCGAAGCTCAGGCCTATGAACTGGAAGTGGAGCGGGACTATGACGACGGACGGCTGGAATATGAGGTAGAGTTCAAGACCGGCAGGATGGAATATCAATATACCATAGACGGTGTGACCGGCAGTATTCTAGAGTATGAATGGGATCAGGACGATTGATTTCCAACCCCACATAACGCAAACCCCCGGGAGGAGAAGCACAAGCTTCTTCTCCCGGGGGTTTTTATTCGGAATAGACTTAATATTCGATGCCGGACAGATACCGACGGGCCAGGTCGAAGGCGTGGCTGGCGGTCTGAATGCGCAGCCGCTCCCGGACGGGGCGGTTACCCAGATGGAGCGAGCGCACATGGCAGCCCTCAGGGGTGGCGATGGCCACAAACATGGTGCCTACCTCGTTGTCCCACTCGTCCTTGTCGGGCCCGGCCACTCCGGTAGAGGACAGGGCAATGTCGCAGTTCAGCGCCTTGCGCGCACCCTGGGCCATGGCCATGGCTACCTCCTGGGAGACAGCACCGAACTGGTCCAGCAGATGCTGGGGGACCCCCAGTACCTGGGCCTTTACCTCGTTGGTGTAGGAGACGATACCGCCTTTGAAGACCTGAGAGGCGCCGGGGATATCGGTCAGCCGCTTGGCCATCAGGCCGCCGGTGCAGCTTTCAGCGGTGCCCAGAGTGAGGCCTTTGGCCTTCAGCCCTTCCAGAACCACATACTCCAGAGAGGGCACGTCCACGCCGTAGACTTTGTCGGAAAAGAGCGCCTTGACCTGCTCCACGGTGGGCTGGAGCAGGGCCTGGGCCGCGGCGTCGTCGGGGGCCTTGGCGGTGACCCGCAGCTCGCACTCCCCCTCCTTGGCGTAGGGGGCCAGAGTGGGATTTTGCATGTGGTTCATCTGCTCTCTGAGTTGGGCCTCCATGGTGGACTCGCCGATGCCGAAGAGCTTAATGGTGTGGGAGGCAATGACCCCTTCCGACAGCCCCAGCAGGTAGGGTTTTGCCCGGTAGAGGAACATGGGGCGGCACTCGCTGGGGGGACCGGGAAGCATGATGACATGGCAGCCCTCCGCCTCAAAGGCGCATCCGGGAGCGGTGCCCCAGTCGTTGACCAGAACCGTACAGCCCTCAGGGAGCATGGCCTGCTGAAGGTTGTTTTCCGTCATCGGCCGGTTTGTACGGGTAAAATAACTCTTAATGCGCTGGGCAGAGTCCTCGTCAAAGACCAGCTTTTTTCCAAAAGCCTCGGCCAGTACATTTTTGGTCAGGTCGTCGCAGGTGGGCCCCAGTCCCCCTGTGGTAATGATGATGTCCGCCCGCTTTTTGGCAATGGCCACGGCTTCCCGGGCCCGTTGGGGATTGTCGCCCACTACGGTGTGCCAGAACACATTGAGCCCCAGCTCGCTGAGCCCCTGGGACAGGATCTGTGCGTCCAGATTGGCAATATTGCCCAGCAGCAGCTCGGTGCCGACGGACAGAATTTCAACACTGTGTGACATGAAAAGGACCTCCTGTTATCCGCGAACGCCTTGCCGTCTTAGAGAGGCGTCCTTTGCTGAGCTCATTATAGCACAGGGCCGGGGCAAAGCAAGGAGCAAGGGAGAAAAAAGAGAATTATTTGTATAAAATGGACAGGACAAACGAAAAAATGAAGGGGATATGGGGCGTAATCTGCCGACGAAAGAGAAAAAAGAAACGGGAAATTCGGCACAATGCTGGAAAAAAGGCCGATCGGAGGCATATAGATATCAAGAACACCAAAAAATAATGCTTTCCATATATTTTAAAGTGAATTTTGAAGTTTTTGCGATTTTTCGACCAAATTACAGTTGAAATTCCTGCGGTTTTGGAATACAATGATACCCGCGAAAGCGAGGAGGGTACTGCGTGCTGAACATCGTGTTGGTAGAGCCGGAGATTCCACAGAATTGCGGCAATATTGCCCGGACCTGCGCTGCCACCCGCAGCCGCCTGCATTTGGTCAAGCCTTTGGGCTTTGATATCAGTGAAAAGGCGGTACGACGGGCGGGGCTGGATTACTGGCCCATGGTGGACCTGCAGGTCTATGAAAACCTGGATCACTTCTTTGCCGTCAATCCAAACCCGGATCTGTGGCTGGCCACGACGAAGGCACCCAGGGACTATTCCCAGGCACAGTTCCGCCCGGACTGCTGGCTGATGTTTGGAAAAGAAACGGCCGGTCTGCCCGAGTCGCTGCGTCAAAGGTATTATGAACGGTGCATCCGCATTCCCATGCGCCCGGATGCCAGAAGCCTGAACCTGGCAAACTCAGTGGCCATTTTGACCTATGAGGCGCTGCGGCAGCAGGGATTTCCCCAGCTGTCCGGCGTGGGAGAGATGGCACAGGACCAGTGAGTTCCCGATTCCTGAACGCTTTTTTAATGAGGAAAGGAGCCAACGAAATGAACTATAACAAGAAGACAGTGAAGGACATTGACGTGAAGGGCAAGAAAGTCCTGCTGCGCTGTGACTTCAATGTGCCCATGGCCAAGGACGGCAGCGGCGTTATCACGGATGACAAGCGTATCCGTGCTGCTCTGCCCACCATCCAGTATCTGCTGGAGCAGGGGGCGGCGGTGATTGCCTGCTCCCACATGGGCAAGCCCAAGGGAGAGGTTAAGCCCGAGCTGTCTTTGAAGCCTGTGGCTAAGCGGCTGAGCGAGCTGCTGGGCCAGGAGGTCATTATGGCACAGGACGTTGTGGGTCCTGACGCCCAGGCTAAGGCCAAGGCGCTGCAGCCCGGCCAGATCATGCTGCTGGAAAACACCCGCTTTGAGCCCGGGGAGACCAAGAATGACCCCGCCCTGGCCAAGGCTATGGCGGACATGGCCCAGGTCTATGTTTCCGACGCCTTCGGTGCGGTCCACCGCGCCCATGCCTCCACTGCCGGTGTGGCCGACTATCTGCCCGCGGTCAGCGGCTTCCTCATTCAGAAGGAGCTGGAGGTCATCGGCGGCGCTCTGGCCAATCCCAAGCGGCCCCTGGTGGCGATCCTGGGTGGTTCCAAGGTGTCCTCCAAAATCGGCGTGATCAACAACCTGCTGGAGATTGCCGATACCATCATCATCGGCGGCGGCATGGCTTACACCTTCTCTGCCGCGGAGGGCGGCAAGGTCGGCAACTCCCTGCTGGAGGAGGACTGGATGGACTACTCCAAGGAGATGGTCCAGAAGGCCAAGGACAAGGGTGTGAAGCTGCTGCTGCCCGTGGATACCGTCTGCGGCGACAAGTTTGCTCCCGATGCCAATATTCAGGTGGTTAAGGCCGGCGAGATTCCCGATGGCTGGGAGGGCCTGGACATCGGCCCTGAGACCGTGAAGCTCTACTGCGACGCTGTGGCCGATGCCGGTACCGTTATCTGGAACGGCCCCATGGGCGTATTTGAGTTCCCCGCCTTTGCCAAGGGCACCGAGGCTGTGGCCGAGGCCCTGAGCAAGACCAACGCCATCACCATCATCGGCGGCGGCGACAGCGCGGCCGCTGTGCAGCAGCTGGGCTATGCCGACAAGATGACCCACATCTCCACCGGCGGCGGCGCCAGCCTGGAGTTTATGGAGGGCAAAGAGCTGCCCGGCGTGGCCTGCCTGCTGGACGCTTAAGAAGTGAGAAAGCGTGGGTTGCGCAGCTGCCGCAGCGCGACAAGAAGCGCATATTAAACTAGTTTTTCCCGCAACGATTATTTCGTGCGTTATAGATAAAGGAAAGGAAGATATTCATCATGAATCGTCGTTATCGCAAGACCATCATCGCCGGCAACTGGAAGATGAACAACACCCTGACCCAGACCAAGGCCTTTGCCGAGGAGATCAAGCCCATCATGCCCAAGGGCAAGTGGTGCAATGTGGTGCTGTGTGTCCCCGCTACCAACATTCAGGCTGCTGTGCGTCTGTTTAAGGACTGCCACATTGCCATCGGTGCTGAGACTTGCCACTACGAGGAGAAGGGCGCTTACACCGGCGAGATCACTGCCGCTATGATCAAGGATGCCGGCGCCAAGTATGTGATCATTGGCCACTCCGAGCGCCGCCAGTATTATAACGAGACCGACTTTACCGTCAACAAGAAGGTCCACGCTGCCATCGAGGCCGGCCTTATCCCCATTGTCTGCGTGGGTGAGAGCCTGGAGCAGCGTGAGCTGGGCGTGACGATGGAGCTCATTGCTTACCAGGTCAAGTGCGCCCTGGCTGGCGTGGCCCCCGAGAAGGTGCGCCACATCGTCATCGCCTACGAGCCCCTGTGGGCCATCGGCACCGGTAAGACCGCCACTGCCGAGCAGGCCGGCGAGGTCTGCCAGGCCATCCGCACCGTGATCCGCAAGCAGTACGGCGCTCATGTAGCCCGCTCCGTCACCATCCAGTACGGCGGCTCCATGAATGCCAAGAACGCCGCTGAGCTGCTGGCTCAGCCCGACGTGGACGGCGGCCTCATCGGTGGTGCCAGCCTGAAGCCCGAGGATTTCGTGCAGATCATCAACGCTGCCAATCAGGAGTAAGAAGCGCGGAGGGCAGGCGCATAGGGGAGACAGACTCCGGAGCGGATGGGCAGAGCCCAGGGGCAGCCAGGGGCTGAACCGGGTCTGCCCGGAGTTGCAGGAGTTGTCGACCCGGCCATGCGCCCAGCCCGCAGCGTGACAATGAGAAGCGCGAAGGCGTGCGGAGCAGCGCGGATGGACCGGAGCGAGGGCGAGCGCAGGGCCGCAGAAGCGGCCTGGAGACCAGCCCGAGTTGCAGGGAAGCCGCGCGTCGCGCAGCCGCCGCAGCGTGACAATAAGAAGCGCGAAGGCGTGCGGAGCAGCGTATCCCCCTCCGCTCTCCGAGGGAAATCGGGTGTCCTTCGGACTTATTGCAAGGAGAATTTGTATCTATGAAAACACCTACGACTTTGATCATTATGGACGGGTTCGGCATTGAGGGACCTTCCGCAGGCAATGCTGTGGTAAACACCCCGAAGCCTAACCTGGACAAGATTTTTGCCGATTGTCCCGGCTGCCGCCTGTCTGCTTCCGGACTGGATGTGGGCCTGCCTGACGGACAGATGGGCAACAGTGAGGTGGGACACACCAACATCGGCGCGGGCCGGGTGGTGTTCCAGGACCTGCCTCATATCAGCCGGGACATTGAAAGCGGCGCGTTCTTTGAGAACCCTGCTTATCTGGAGGCCATGGAGAACTGCCGGGAGTGGGGCTCTTCCCTGCACCTGATGGGCCTGCTGTCCGACGGCGGCGTCCACAGCCACATCACCCACCTGTATGCCCTGCTGAAGATGGCCAAGGATCAGGGCATTGAGAAGGTCTATGTGCACTGCTTCCTGGACGGCCGCGATGTGCCTCCCACCTCCGGCAAGCACTTTGTGGAAAGCCTCCAGGCCAAGATCCAGCAGCTGGGGGTTGGCCAGATCGCCAGCGTGATGGGCCGGTACTATGCCATGGACCGGGACAAGCGCTGGGACCGGGTGCAGAAGGCCTATGACGCTATTGTGTGCGGCCAGGCCCCCTATGTGGCTGACGCGGCCCAGGCGGTTCAGGCTTCCTATGATGCCGGTGTTACCGATGAGTTCATGGTTCCTGTGGTCTGTGCCCAAGGAGTGCAGGTGCGGGACAACGACTCGGTGATCTTCTTTAACTTCCGTCCTGACCGGGCCCGTGAGATTACCCGCTGCCTGGTGGATGAGGACTTTACCGATATTGAGCGCAAGACTGGCTTTGTCCACGTGGACTTTGTGTGTACCACCGAGTACGACGCCACCATGCCCAATGTCTCTGTGGCCTATCCCCGTCAGAAGCTGGAAAACATCTTTGGAGAGTATATCTCCAAGCTGGGCCTCACCCAGCTGCGCATTGCCGAGACGGAGAAGTATGCCCGTGTGACGTTCTTCTTCAACGGCGGTGCGGAGCAAGTCTTCCCCGGGGAGGACCGGTGCCTTATCAACTCGCCCAAGGTGGCCACCTATGACCTCCAGCCTGAGATGAGCGCCTTTGAGGTCACCGAGGAGGCGGTCAAGCGTATCCTCAGCGGCACCTATGACGTCATCATCCTGAACTTTGCCAACTGCGACATGGTGGGCCACACCGGTGTGTATGAGGCCGCCTGCAAGGCAGTGGCTACGGTGGATGAGTGCGTGGGCAAGGTGGTGGAGGCCACCTCCAAGATGGGCGGCGTGACCCTGATTACCGCCGACCACGGCAATGCCGAGCGGATGGTGGATACCGACGGGTCCCCCTTCACCGCCCACACCACCAACCTGGTGCCCTTCTATATTGTTGGTGCCAATGTGAAGCTGCGGGACGGCCGCCTGTGCGACATCGCCCCCACCATGCTGGACCTGATGGGCCTGGAGAAGCCGGCCGAGATGGACGGCAAGACCCTGATTATCAACTAATTTGTTGCCCCCGGCGGGGGAAGCCCGCCTTGTTTTGAGGGAAAATTGAAAGGAGTTTGATTCCCATGAAGCAGATGATCGAGATTGTTGACGTCCTGGGCCGTGAGATCCTGGACAGCCGCGGAAATCCCACCGTTGAGGTTGAGGTGTACCTGGAGGACGGCACCATGGGCCGTGCCGCCGTTCCCTCCGGTGCTTCCACCGGCATCTACGAGGCCTGCGAGCTCCGTGACGGCGACAAGAGCCGTTATATGGGCAAGGGTGTTGAGAACGCCGTTAAGAATGTAAACACTGAGATCGCTGAGGCTCTGATCGGCATCAACGTGCTGGATCAGGTGGCCATCGACAAGATGCTCATCGACCTGGACGGCA
>CALWYG010000023.1 GCA_944385695.1 uncultured Oscillospiraceae bacterium
AGCGCACCACAGCGCCTTTCTTAATAACAGTCTGAGTCAGGTTGCTGCCCACACGGTAGCAGATATAGTCCAGATCGGGGGCGTCCCAAACCACCAGGTCGGCCAGCTTGCCCACCTCAACGGAGCCCACCTTGTCGGCCATATCGATGGCGGCGGCGGCGTTGAGGTTGACGGCGGTGAGAACCTCCTCTGGGGTGAGCTTGTACTTCAAGCAACCCAGGTTGATGACAAACTGCAGGTTCAGGCAGGGACAGGAGCCGGGGTTGAAGTCAGTGGCCATGGCCACAGGCACGCCGGCCTTTACCATGTCCCGGGCGGGAGCGAAGACGGCGCCCAGGTTGAAGCTGGTGGCGGGCAGGAGGCAGGCAATCACGCCGCCCTTGGCCAGGCTCTCAATGCCCTCGGGGGGGCAGACGATCAGGTGCTCGGCGGAAATGGCGCCGATTTCACCGGCCAGAATGGAGCCGCCGATGGCCTCGATCTCGTCAGCGTGGATCTTGGGGCGCAGGCCATACTTGAGGCCGGCCTCCAGAACCTGACGGGACTCCTCCACGGTGAAGGTGTCCGCCTCGCAGAACACGTCGCAGAACTTGGCAATGCCCTGCTCCTTCACGGCGGGCATCATCTCCTCACACACCAGGCGGATGTACTCCTCCCGGTTCTGCTTGTACTCAGCGGGAACCAGGTGGGCGCCCATGAAGGTGGGCACGATGTCCATGGCGTGGCGGTCGTTCAGGTTCTTGATGACCTGGAGGGCCTTCAGCTCATGCTCGGTGGCCAGACCGTAGCCGCTCTTGGCCTCGCAGGTGGTGACGCCGAAGCCCATCATCTCGTCCAGAGCCTTGGCAGCCTTCTCGGTCAGCTCCTCCTCGGTGGCCTGACGGGTGGCGTTGGTGGTGGACTGGATGCCGCCGCCGGCGTTCTGAATCTCCAGATAGGTCTTGCCGTGGAGCTTCATGCCCAGCTCGTTCTGGCGCCAGCCGCCGAAGATCAGATGGGTGTGGGCATCCACCAGACCGGGGGTAACCAGCTTACCCTGGGCGTCTACAACCTGAGCGCCTTCCACAACGGGGGCGGTACCGGTGCCCACCTGGGCAATGAGACCGTCCTCACACAGCACCCAGGCGTTCTTCAGAACCTGGATATTTCCCTGCTCCTCCCCCTTCTTGGGGCCCTTGCCCTGGGGGGTGGCCAGCATACCAATGTTGGTCAGCAGTAATTTGTTCATAATATGGTGTCCTTTCTCAGGGGAGACCCCTGGCGGTATTTCAGCTCTATTCATAGGAAAGCATATTTTTCTCTCCTTGTCAACTAAAGAAAAGTTAAGATTTTGTGATTGGCTGACAGGAGAAAAAAAGGGGGCGTGATGACACGCCCCCTTTTCAGGTTACGGGATATTTGGGGCTTAGCCCTTCATGCCCTTAACAGCCTCAGCCACGACAGCGTCGTCAGCCAGGTAGGGCAGAGTGATGTGGTCCTGACCCTCGTAGATCTTGTTGTACTCAGCAACGGTGGTCAGAGCATTCTCGTTGCGAGCCCAGGCGCGGCGGGAAACACCGATCATGGTATCCCAAGGCATAGCCATCTTCAGGATGGTGTCCACGCGCTCGGAGCCATCCAGGACCATGCCGAAGCCGCCGTTGATGGAGTTACCGATACCGGTACCACCACCGTTGTGGAGGGCGATGTAGCTCATGCCGCGGGCAGCATTGCCGGCGTAGCACTGAGTGGCCATCTCGGCCATGATGTTGGAGCCGTCCTTGATGTTGGAGGTCTCACGGAAGGGGGCGTCGGTTCCGCCGGTATCGTGGTGGTCACGACCAAGGATAACGGGGCCGATCTCGCCGTTACGGACCATCTCGTTGAACTTCAGAGCGATGCTCATGCGGCCCAGAGCGTCCTGATAGAGGATACGGCACTGAGTGCCGACGACCAGCTTGTTCTTCTTAGCGTCGCGGACCCAGACATAGTTGTCGTAGTCCTGATAACGACGGTTGTGCTCCTTGATGTACTCGGCAGCGGCGGCGTCGGTCTTGTCCAGATCCTCGGGGTTCCGGGACAGGCAGCACCAACGGAAGGGACCATAGCCGAAGTCGAACAGGCAGGGACCAAGGATGTCTTCCACGTAGGAGGGGAAGATGAAGCCGTCCAGGTCGTTCTCGCCGTTCTTGCAGATGGACTTCACGCCGGTGTCGTACACGGCCTTCAGGAAGCTGTTGCCGTAGTCGAAGAAGTAGGTGCCCCGCTCGTGGAGCTTGCAGATCATCTCATAGTGATGCTGCAGGGTCTTGTCAACCAGCTTGGCAAAGCCCTCGGGGTCCTTGTCCAGCATGTCGGTGCGCTCCTCGAAGCTCAGGCCCTGGGGGCAGTAGCCGCCGTCGTAAGGCACGTGGCAGGAGGTCTGGTCGGACAGCAGATCCACGTGGATGTTGTTGTCGTACAGGTACTCCAGCAGGTCCACTACGTTGCCGTGATAAGCGACAGCGCAGGGCTCCTTCTTCTCCATGTGCTCCTTGGCGATGGCCCAAGCCTCCTCCAGGCTGTCAGTGCGGTGGCTGACCCAGCCCTGAGTGTAGCGGGTCTCGATACGGGAGTCGTCAACCTCGGCGATGATGGAAGCAGCGCCGGCGATCTCAGCGGCCTTGCCCTGAGCACCAGACATGCCGCCCAGACCGGCGGAGACGAACAGACGGCCGGCCAGGTTGCCGTCCTGGGGGATACCCAGCTTCAGACGGCCGGCGTTCAGCAGGGTGTTGAAGGTGCCGTGCACGATGCCCTGAGGACCGATGTACATCCAGCCGCCGGCGGTCATCTGGCCGTAGTTGGCCACGCCGATAGCAGCGGCACGGTTGAAGTCCTTCTGGTTGTCGAAGGTACCGACCATCAGGCCGTTGGAGATGATGACACGGGGAGCCAGCTTGTGGCTGTGGAACAGGCCCAGGGGGTGACCGGACATGACCACCAGGGTCTGCTCGTCGGTCAGGACCTCCAGGTACTTCTTGATCAGGCGATACTGCATCCAGTTCTGGCACACCTGACCGGTCTCACCGTAGGTAACCAGCTCATAGGGATACAGAGCGATGTCGAAGTCCAGGTTGTTGTCGATCATTACCTGGATCGCGCGGCCCTCAATGCAAGCGCCCTTGTACTCGTCGATGGGCTTGCCGTACAGCTTGCCAGCGGGACGGAAGCGGTAGCCGTAGATACGGCCGTGCTCCTCCAGCTCCTGAGCAAACTCCTTGGCCATCTGCTCGTGATGGTCGGGGTGGATGTAGCGCAGGGCGTTCTTAATGGCAAGGGCCTTGTCAGACTCGCTCAGGTGGGACTCCCGGCGGGGAGCCCGACGATACTGGGGGTCAAAGGCGGGGTACTCGGGCAGCTCATAATCCAGCTTAATGGTCATGGCGTCTTCCAGATTCATGGTAATTCCTCCGCTTCTCAATTTTTGTGAAAACATCATAATTACACCGCATGTTTTCCTTACATCTTGTATTCTACATGAAAATTGGTATAATGAAAAGTACCACTATTATATATTTGCTATATCTTAAAGGTATGACGAACAAATATACAGCAAGACAGAAGAAAACCGTGAATTTATGGCAAAAGCAGTGGCAAATGTTGAAAATTACACATATAAACCAGAAATGACTTGTGAAAAAAGCTGGGGAGACGACGGCCATATAAACCTTTCCTTTTGGAAAAATATAGTGTACAATTTGGTTGATTTGTCGTCCTGCCCGGAGGGGAGGAACCGGACAGGAGGAAAGAAGCAGGGGTATATTGCCCCTTAGATTTGGAAGGAGGAATAAACTTGAGCCGGCTTTCCATTGAAAACCCGGGAAAAGCCCAGACTGTACTGAGCGGACTGTATATGGATATGGACCGGAGGATCCGGTCCAGCCAGCCGGGACTTTGCCCGGTGGACATGTCCTTGAACTTTCTGCGGCTGTGCCACGCGCAGACCTGCGGCAAGTGTGTCCCCTGCCGGGTAGGGCTCAACCAACTGGCGGTGCTCATTGAGCGGGTTTTGGACCGCACTGCCGACCTGGATACCATTGACCTCATTGAAAACACCGCCCAGGTGATTGCCGACTCCGCGGACTGCGCCATCGGTTATGAGGCGGCCCATATGGTATTAAAAGGTGTGCGTGGGTTCCGGGAGGATTATGAGGAGCATGTGCGCAGCGGACGGTGCATCTGCGGGCTGAGTCACCCGGTGCCCTGTGTGTCCACCTGCCCCGCCCATGTGGATATTCCGGGGTATGTGGCCCTCATCCGTATGGGCCGGTATGAGGATGCGGTGCGCCTCATCCGAAAAGACAATCCCTTCCCGGCGGCCTGCGCCTATGAGTGTGAGCACCCCTGCGAGGAGCAGTGCCGGCGGAAAATGGTGGACGACAGCGTGAACATCTGCGGCCTGAAGCGGTTCGCTGTGGATCACGCGGGCGATCTGCCTGCCCCGCCCAGAGCGGAGAAGACGGGCAAGCGGGTAGCCGTCATTGGCGGCGGTCCCTGCGGCCTGACGGCGGCCTACTACCTGTCCCGCATGGGCCATACGGTCACCGTGTATGAGCAGCGGCCCAAACTGGGCGGTATGCTCCGCTACGGAATTCCCGACTACCGCCTGCCCCAGGAGGTACTGGACCGGGATATTGCCCACATCCTTTCTGCCGGTGTCCAGGTACATACCGGCGTCTCCGTGGGCCGGGACGTGCCCATGGAGGAGATCCAGAAGAGCTACGACGCGGTCTATATTGCCATTGGCGCCCATACGGACAAGAAGCTAGGGCTGCCCGGTGAGGAGAGCAAAAACGTCATCAGTGCCGTGGAGCTGCTCCGGGGTGTGGGAGAGGGGAACATCCCCGACTTCACCGGAAAGAAGGTTTGCGTCATCGGCGGCGGCAATGTGTCCATGGACGCCACCCGCACGGCTCTGCGCCTGGGGGCCGAGCAGGTTACCTGCGTCTACCGCCGCCGGGTGGACGATATGACCGCCCTCAGCGAGGAAATCGAGGAGGCCATGGCCGAGGGCTGTCAGATTCTGCCCCTTCAGGCTCCCGACCACATTGAGGCGGACGAGGAAGGCAAAGTGGCCGCCCTGTGGACAAAGCCTCAGATCATCGGACGCTATGGCCGGGATGGCCGGCCTTCCCCTGCCGGAGCCGATGCGAAGCAGTTCCGGATTCCCTGTGACTATGTGATCGTTGCCATTGGCCAGGCCATTGAGGCCCAGCCCTTTGAGACCATCGGCGTGACCACCCGCCGGGGCGCCATCCTGGCCGATCTGAGCAGCGCGGTGCCCGGAGTGGACAATGTGTTTGCCGGGGGCGATGCTGTCTCCGGCCCGGCCACCGTAATCCGGGCTGTGGCGGCAGGAAAGGTGGCGGCCGCCAACATTGATAACTTCCTGGGCTTTGACCACAAAATCAGCTGTGAAGTGGAAGTCCCGCCCGCACACCTCACCAACACTCCGCCCTGCGGTCGGGTAAACCTGCGAAACCGGCACCTGCGGGGCTGCGTGGGAGACTTCTCTCTGGTAAAGGAAGGGATGACCCTGGAGGAGGCACAGCAGGAGTCCAGTCGGTGTCTGCGGTGCGACCACTTTGGATACGGCAGCTTTAAAGGAGGCAGAGAGACAGAATGGTAACCTTGACCATCAACGATCAGATTGTTCAGGCGGAGGAAGGCGTCACCATTCTGGAGGCTGCCGCCCAGATGGGAATTCAGATTCCGCACCTTTGTTATTTAAAAGAGATCAACGAAATTGCTGCCTGCCGGGTCTGCTGTGTGGAGGTGGAGGGGGAGCGGGCCATGGTTACCGCCTGCAACACCCCCGTGCGGGAGGGGATGGTGGTACACACCAATTCTCCCCGGGCCAGAACCACCCGTCGGATCAATGTGGAGCTGATCCTGTCCCAGCACGACTGTATGTGCGCCCTGTGTGTGCGCAGCGGCAACTGTGCGCTGCAAACCATCGCAAACGATCTGGGGATCATCACCGTCCCCTACGAGACCCAACTGCCCCAGGGTCTGCGCCGGGCCTGGACCACCACCTTCCCGCTGTTTCACGATTATAATAAATGTATCAAGTGTATGCGGTGCATTCAGGTGTGCGACAAAATCCAGTCCCTGGGCATCTGGGAGCTAACCGGCACCGGCGGCCGGGCCACCATTGACGTGTCGGGCAACCGGGTTATCAAAGACTCCGACTGTGCCCTGTGCGGCCAGTGTATCACCCACTGTCCCACCGGGGGTATGCGGGAGCGCAGTGACACCAAGCCGGCCTTTGCCGCCCTGGCCGATCCGGACAAGATCACGGTGGTCCAGGTTGCCCCAGCGGTGCGCACCGCCTGGGGAGAATACTTTGGGCTCAGCAGTGAGGAAGCCACCGTGGAGCGTATGGCCGCCACTCTGCGCCGTCTGGGATTTGACTATGTTTTTGATACCAACTTTGCTGCCGACCTCACGATTATGGAGGAGGGCTACGAGCTGCTGCGGCGCATGAAAACCGGAGAGCTGGAGCGTTGGCCCATGTTCACCAGATGCTGCCCCGGATGGGTGCGCTTCCTGAAGAGCCAATACCCGGAGCTGGTGGGCCAGCTGTCCACTGCCAAAAGCCCCCAGCAGATGTTCGGCAGCATTGCGAAGACCTGGCTTGCCCAGAAGCTGGGGGTGGAGCCGGAGAAGATCTTCTGTGTGTCTATCATGCCCTGTGTGGCTAAGAAGGCGGAGAGCGAGCTGCCCACCATGGCCACGGAGCACGGCCGGGACGTGGATCTGGTCCTCACCACCCGGGAGCTGGTGCGGATGATCCGCTCCGACAAGCTGGACCCGGCCAGTCTGCCGGAGGAGCCGCTGGACGATCCCATGGGTGTCCACACCGGAGCAGGCGCGATCTTCGGGGTGACCGGCGGGGTGATGGAAGCTGCCCTGCGTACCGCCTCCTGTGTGCTCACCGGGCAGGAGCCCTCCCCGGAGCAGTTCAGCCAGGTGCGCACCGGCCCCGGTTTCCGGGAAGCTGTCTATGACCTGGGCGGCACCACCCTGCGCTGCGCGGTGGTCAGCGGACTGGGCAATGCCAGAGCGCTGATGGAGCGCCTAAAGGCAGGGAAGGCCCACTATGACTTTGTGGAGGTCATGGCCTGCCCCGGCGGCTGCGTGGGCGGAGGCGGACAGCCCATCTCCATGGACGAGGTGGAGCGGACGCCCCAGCGAGGAGAGGCTCTTCATAAGCTGGATGAAAAGAACACGATCCGGTTCTCCCACAAGAATCCTCAAGTGCAAAAGCTTTACCGTGAATTTTTGGGCGAGCCCCTCAGCGAGCGTGCCGAGGAGCTGCTCCATACCGACCACACCGCCTGGGAGATGCCTCATTAAATAGGAAAATCCCCTCTCTGCATGCTGCGGAGAGGGGATTTTTTGTGCGGACATGCTAACGGCGCAGATAGGCAGGGGGGCGGTACTGGAGAGCCTCGGCCAGGTGGGGAACCTGGATGGTCTCGCTTTCGTCCAGGTCGGCAATGGTCCGGGCCACCCGGAGGATGCGGTCGTAGCTCCTGGCGGTGAGGCCCATGCGTTCAAAGGCACCTTTCATCAGGCGCTGGCACCCCTCGTCCAGGGCGCAGAACCGGTCCAGGCCTTCTCGGCCCAGCTGGGCATTGCAGGGGACTGCGGTGACGTTTTGCCGGGCGGTCTGACGGGCCCGGGCCTTGTCCACCCTGGCCTTCACCTGGGCGGAGGACTCAGCCCGCTCCCCCTGAGCCAGCTCTTCAAATTCCAGGGGTGCTACCGCTACAAACAGATCCAGCCGGTCCAGCAGAGGGCCAGAGAGGCGGGAAAGATACTTCTTGACCTCATGTTCGGTGCACTTACACCGGCCGGAGGGGTGGCCGTACCAGCCGCACTTGCAGGGGTTCATGGCGCACACCAGCATAAAGCGGCTGGGGTAGGTGACGGTACCGGCAGCCCGGGAAATTTGGACCTGACCGTCCTCCAGGGGCTGTCGCAGTACCTCCAGCACTTCCTTGGGAAACTCGGGCAGCTCGTCCAAAAAGAGAACTCCGTTGTGGGCCAGAGAGATTTCTCCCGGCCGGGGATTGGAGCCGCCGCCGGCCATCCCGGTGGAGGAGACGGTGTGGTGGGGGGAGCGGAAGGGACGCAGCGTGATGAGGGGCTGCTCCGGTGTGGTCAGGCCCATCACCGAGTGAATCTCCGTGGACTCCAGAGCTTCCTGCCGGGTCATGTCGGGCAAAATTCCCGGCAGGCGCCGGGCTAGCATGGACTTGCCCGTTCCTGGAGGGCCGGACATGAGCAGACTGTGACCGCCGGCGGCGGCAATTTCCAGAGCCCGCTTTACCTGCTCCTGACCCTTTACTTCGGAAAAATCCGGGCCGTGGACAGGCTGTCTGCCCGGCTTCCAGGGCGGAGCGGGGGAGAGAGGCTCTTCGCCGGTGAGATGGCGCACCAGCTGTGCCACATCCCGCAGAGGATAGACCACGGGCCCTTCGGCCAGGGTGGCCTCGGCAGCGTTGTCCTCCGGAACATACAGAACTTCAATCCCGGCCCGCTTGGCCGCCAGCGCCATAGGCAGCATGCCTGCGCAGGGCCGCAGCTGCCCCGACAGAGACAGCTCTCCCAAAAAGGCGCAGGTTTCCTTGGGCAGCTTCAGCTGCCCTCCAGCGGCCAGAATGCCCACCAGCATGGGCAGGTCGTACAGGGTGCCCACTTTTTTCACGTGGGCGGGGGCCAGGTTGACCGTAATCCGGCTGACGGGGAAGGTGAAGCCGCAGTTTTTGATGGCGGAGCGCACCCGCTCCCGGGCTTCGCTCACCGCCGCGTCGGGCAGGCCCACCACCGTGAAGGCGGGCAGGCCGCTGGACAGGTCGCACTCAGCGGACACCGGGGAGCCAGATACCCCCTGCAGCCCCAGAGAACGGACGGAACATACCACCGTCCTCACCTCCTAGTTCAAAAATGGAAGTATAATAAAATTATTTTACCTGTTTTTCGCCCGCATTTCAAGAGCGCAGGAATCGGGCGCATCCGCTCCCTCTCTTTTCCGGAGAGCAGGGAAAACATGTTGGAAAAGTCAACAAAGAGAGAGGACGTAAGGAGGGGATTTTTTTGCCGGCAGGGCTGAAAAAATACCGGTAAAAAGTTTACAAACACTTAAAAAAGTGATACACTGTCTCCGTACACAAAAGTTGCCAGCACCCTTTCTGCCGGGGTGCGGTACTGTTATGTCCAGGCATAATCAAACAGCTATAACACTTATAACTGTTTTCACCATGGCCAGATTTGGACAGGGCTGTACAATAGAGCAGAAAGCGTTTCCGGGGCGTGGTTTCCACGCCCCAAAATAAGGAAGAAAGTAGGGAACTCTATGGCAAGAAAGTTCAAAACCATGGACGGCAACAATGCGGCCGCATATGTCAGCTACGCCTTCACCGAAGTAGCGGGCATTTACCCCATTACACCGTCCAGCCCCATGGCTGACTATGTTGACCAGTGGGCGGCCCAGGGCCAGAAGAACATCTTCGGTACCACCGTCAAGGTCATCGAGATGCAGTCTGAGGCCGGTGCCGCCGGTACCGTTCACGGCTCGCTGAACGCGGGCGCCCTGACCACCACCTATACCGCCTCTCAGGGTCTGCTGCTGATGATCCCCAACATGTACAAGATCGCCGGCGAGCTGCTGCCCTGCGTGTTCCATGTCTCTGCCCGTACCGTGGCCGCCCAGTCTCTGAACATCTTCGGCGATCACTCCGACGTCATGGCCTGCCGCCAGACCGGCTTTGCCATGCTGGCTGAGGGCAACGTTCAGGAGGTTATGGACCTGGGCGCCGTGGCCCACCTGGCTGCCATCAAGGGCCGCGTTCCCTTTATCAACTTCTTCGACGGCTTCCGTACCTCCCACGAGATCCAGAAGGTCGCCATTTGGGACTATAAGGATCTGGCTGAGACGGTGGCTATGGACGCGGTCAACGCCTTCCGTAAGCGCGCTCTGAACCCCGAGCACCCCACCATGCGCGGCTCTCACGAGAACGGCGACATCTTCTTCCAGCACCGCGAGGCTGCCAACAAGTACTACGACGCGCTCCCGAGATCGTGGAGGAGTACATGGGCAAGATCAACGCCAAGCTGGGCACCGATTATCAGCTGTTCAACTACTACGGCGCGCCCGACGCCGACCGGGTGATCATCGCCATGGGCTCCATCTGCGACGTGGCCGAGGAGGTCATCGACTACCTGAA
>CALWYG010000024.1 GCA_944385695.1 uncultured Oscillospiraceae bacterium
CAATGCAACCATTCGCTGTGCCAATTTGAAGTCGATATTGAGCCGATTTTGTGCCAATACAACTTTCTACAATTTTTCTACAACTTTTGCCCCGAACCAGACGGCACAGGAGGACATCCTATGGAACCCAAAAAGTTAGCAAAACCTCGTAAAAATAGTGTGTTTTCAACACGTCAGGCCGTGATGAAACCGGATGAAGAGACCGGCGGGGTGTTCCCCACCATGAAGCCCGAGGGCCTGAAGAAGGAAGAAAAGGCTGCACCCGCTGCCGCTCAGGCTCAGGCGGAGAAGATTGACTTCTCCAAGGTGGAAATCGAGCCTCTGTTTGCCGACTTCGTGGACTTTGAGACCTTCGCTAAGTCCGATTTCCGGGCCGTGAAGGTGAAGGAGTGCGAGGCGGTCAAGAAGAGCAAGAAGCTGCTGAAGTTTGTTCTGGACGACGGCAGCGGCACGGATCGTGTCATTCTCAGCGGCATCCACGATACCTATGAGCCCGAGGAGCTGGTGGGCAAGACCCTCATTGCCATCACCAACCTGCCTCCCCGGAAGATGATGGGCATCGATTCCTGCGGCATGATTATCTCCGCCATCCACCACGAGGAGGGAGAGGAGAAACTCCACTGCCTGATGGTGGACGACCATATTCCCGCGGGTGCTAAGCTGTACTAAGCGTTACAAAATATTGAAAAGTGCGGTTTCCCTTGAATAATATGGGAAATCGCGCTTTTTTATTTGAAATTTTGCTGTATTTGCGCTGTATCCATGGAAAGCAAGAACACAGGATTTTTGCTTCCCTTGACGGGGGGAATGTGATATACTTACCCTGTATGATTGGGTACAGGAGGGCGCTATGATTATCTTAGGCATCGATCCCGGGGTAGCCACCATTGGGTTTGGGGTAATCCGGGCCCAGCGGGGTAAGAATACCCTCATTCAGTACGGCGTCATCACCACCCCGGCGGGGCTCCCCCTGTCCAACCGTCTCCTCCAGATTTCCAACGATATGGAGGAACTGATCCATACCTTCCACCCGGACGAAATGGCGGTGGAGGAACTGTTCTTCACCAAAAATATTACCACCGGCATCGCTGTGGCCCATGGACGGGGTGTCATCCTTCTGGCGGCGGAAAAATTGGGAGTGCCTATTTTTGAATATACTCCCATGCAGGTGAAGCAGGCAGTGGCGGGATATGGCGGAGCTCAGAAGCGGCAGGTCATGCTGATGACCCAGCGCCTTTTGAACATGAAGGAGATTCCCCGGCCTGACGACGCCGCCGATGCGCTGGCCATTGCCATCTGCCACGGCCGTTCGGCCACCAGCTTGCTTAATACCGAACGGGTCTTTGACCCCAAGAAATACGATACGAGGTAAAAACTATGTTTTATTATGTGAGCGGCACTGTGGCCCACATCGAGCCCTATCTGGCCGTCATAGACTGCGGCGGGGTTGGGTACGCCTGCCGTACCACCAGCTACACTCTGTCCGCCTTGAAAAAAGGTGACAAGGGAAAACTCTTTACATATCTGAACGTCCGGGAGGATGCCATGGAGCTCTATGGCTTTGCCACCCAGGAGGAGCTGAACCTGTTTCAACAGCTTATCTCGGTCTCCGGCGTGGGGCCAAAGGCTGCGCTGTCGATTCTTTCCTCCAACACCCCGGCCAACCTGGCCCTTTCCATCATCACCGGGGATGAGAAGGCCCTCACCTGTGCCCAGGGCATCGGCAAAAAAATTGCCCAGCGGGTGATCCTGGAGCTCAAGGACAAGCTGGCCAAGGGCCAGACTCTGTCAGTGGGCGGGGAGAGCTATGGAGGCAGCGGGATCACGGTCATTCCGGAGAATAAGCTTTCCGAGGCCGGGGCCGCTCTGGCGGTGCTGGGCTATTCCCAGGGGGAGATCAATCTGGCCCTCAAGGGCATTGACCTGGATAATCTGACCTTGGAGGAGATCATCAAGCAGGCCTTGAAAAAAATGATGAAGGGGTGATACCATGGCAAAATTTGAACAGGAGCTTCACGGGGATTTTGATGAAACCCTGGAGTATTTCCATAAAGGAATTTTGGATGCCAGCATGTCCGCCAGTTTTGAGGACGAGAGCTACTGGCAGCGGGCAGGGGTGCGCTGCTGTGTGCGGGTGTATGAGCGCTACAGCTTCGGCGGCGGAAACCGGGTATCCATGGCTTTGACTCTGGTAGGGGATGGAGAGGATCTGTTTTTGTCTGCCATTACCTCCGGGGGCAGCCAGGCCATGTTTTTCAAAATCAACACCTGGGGAGAAGAGGCCTTTTTGGACACCCTCCGGGAGCTAGCGGAGCGATATTAGTCCATCAATTTGGAGTAAAACCACCTCATGGGATAGGGATGTGACAGTTTGAGTATTGATTTTTCCAATTCGGAGTTTGACAGCGAGGAGCTGGAGCCTCTGGTGACCACCTCCCTCACCCGGGAGGACGAGGGGGAGTATTCCCTGCGTCCAAAAACCTTGCGGGAGTACATCGGCCAGGAGAAGGCCAAGGGAAATCTGGAGGTTTTTATCCAGGCAGCCAAAATGCGCCATGAGCCTCTGGACCATGTACTGCTCCATGGCCCGCCTGGTTTGGGCAAAACCACCCTCAGCGGCATCATTGCCAATGAGATGGGGGTAAACGTACGCATTACCTCCGGCCCCGCCATTGAAAAGGCTGGGGACCTGGCGGCCCTGCTCACCAATTTGAATGAAAACGACATCCTCTTTGTGGACGAGATCCACCGCCTCAACCGCTCAGTGGAGGAGGTGCTCTATCCGGCCATGGAGGACTATGCCATCGACATCATCATCGGCAAGGGTCCCTCGGCCAACTCCATCCGCCTGGATCTGCCCAAGTTTACCCTTATCGGAGCCACGACAAGGGCGGGACAGCTGTCCGCGCCCCTCCGGGACCGGTTTGGCGTGACGTTAAGGCTGGAGCTTTACACCCCAGAGGAGCTGGCGCTGATCGTCACCCGGTCAGCGGGGATTCTGGAGGTTCCCATAGAGCCGGACGGAGCCATGGAGATTGCCCGGCGCAGCCGCGGAACCCCGCGAATTGCCAACCGGATGCTCCGCCGGGTGCGGGATTTTGCCCAGGTGAAGGCGGGGGGCGTCATTACCAAAAAGGTTGCCGATGAGGCTCTTACCGCCCTGGAAATCGACTACCTGGGCCTGGACTCCATTGACCACAGAATGCTTCGCAGCATCATTGAAAACTACCGGGGAGGACCCGTGGGTCTGGAGACGCTGGCCGCTACCATCAACGAGGAAGCGGTCACCCTGGAGGATGTGTACGAACCCTATCTTATGCAGCTGGGCTTTCTTACCCGCACTCCACGGGGGCGCTGCGTTACCCCCAAGGCCTATCAGCACCTGGGGCTCGCTGTCACGGGCGGACAAGATGGAGGACTGGATCAGCTGTCATTTTAAGACGTATACGCATAAAATCTGATGACTTTGGAAGAAAGAAGGAACAATAACATGGGTAAACTGTTTGGAACGGACGGTATTCGCGGCGTGGTCAACGCCGGACTGGATGCGGATCTGGCCTATAAGGTGGGCCTGGCGGCCGCTACGGTGCTGGCCAAGGGCAAGAAGGCGGGGGAGAAGCCCCTGGTTACCATCGGCAAAGACACCCGTATCTCCGGTGATCTGCTGAAGGGTTCGCTCATTGCGGGACTTTGTACTGCCGGGGCCGACGTGCTGGACCTGGGCACCCTGCCCACTCCCGGCGTGGCCTGGGTTACCGTGGACGAGGGCGCGGACGCTGGTATCGTCATCTCTGCCAGCCACAACCCCTTTGAACACAACGGCATAAAGATCTTCAACGGCCGGGGCTTCAAGCTCTCCGACGAACTGGAGGAGAAGATCGAGGACATCGTCCTTTTCGGCCACAACGATGTGCCCCGGAAGACCGGCGCTGACATCGGCAAGGTGAGTTATGTGGCTCCTAAAGCCTCGGAGGACTATATTGACCATCTGGAGAGCACGATCGACTCCACTCTGGGCGGCCTGCGGATTTTGGTGGACTGCGCCAACGGCGCCGCTTCTGCCACCGCTGCCCGGCTCTTTGACCGGTTCTCCAAGCTGCGTACCGACGTCATTAACGCCGACCCTGACGGCGTGAACATCAACGAGAAGTGCGGCTCTACCCACATTGACGGTTTGGCCGCTATGGTCAAGGACGGCGGATATGATATGGGCATTGCCTTTGACGGCGATGCGGACCGGTGCCTTGCGGTGGATGAGCTGGGCAATCTTATTGACGGAGATCAAATTATGGCCGCCTGCGGTCTGGATTTGAAGAACAAGGGCAAGCTGCCCGGGGACACGGTAGTGGCTACCGTCATGTCCAACCTGGGGCTGCACCTGTACACCAAGGAGCATGGCATGAAGCTGGAGTGCACCGACGTGGGTGACCGGAATGTGCTGGAGCGCATGCTGGAGAAGGGCTATGCCATTGGCGGGGAGCAGTCCGGGCATATGATCTTCCTGGAGTATGCCACCACCGGTGACGGCCAGCTCACCGCACTTCAGATGCTCGCCCTGCTCAAGGAGAGCGGCAAAAAGGCATCTGAGCTCTTTGGCCCCTGCCCCCGCTATCCTCAGGTGCTCATCAATATCCCCGTGGCCGATAACGATGTGAAGAAGTCCGTTATGGCAAGCCCTCTGCTGGCCCAGGCCATGCAGCAGGAGGAGGCCGGCCTCAATGGGGAAGGACGCGTGCTGGTACGCCCCTCCGGCACCGAGGCGCTTATGCGGGTCATGGTGGAAGCAAAGACCCAGGAGCTGGCCCAGCAGGTGGCCGAACGGCTGGCCGATTTGATCCGGGGGCTGTAAGGATAAAATTGGAAGTTGTACTTTTAAACAGAATATTTCCTGAAAACCCTTGACAAATCTGAACAATTTGTTTATTATGAATAACAATCAATGCGTCAATTTGGAGCATTGGCCCGTTGACAGCCTGACCGATGAACAGCTGGCTCAAAGAGCCGCCGGAGGAGATACTCAGGCGGAGACCGAGCTGGTTCAGCGATACGGTCGGTTGGTCCGGGTCTGTGCCCGCCCCCTGTTCCTGGCAGGGGGTGACAGCGAGGACCTGATCCAGGAGGGAA